>CAYSTN010000023.1:0-26827 GCA_964434135.1 uncultured Oscillospiraceae bacterium | reverse complement strand
CGAGGTGACGGGTCTCGATGGTTTTTTCAATGGTTGCCTTGACGGTGTTTTCATATCCGGAATAGGTATGCACAACATACCATTTTGATGCTTCCGCCATGATTAACCGCCTTTGACAAGGGTGATGATACCGTTCACGACGACGCCGCCAACAGCATCGAAGACCCAAATGCAAATACCGACGATCAGCGTACACACCAGCACGATGATGGTGTTGTTGACCATCTGGCTCTTTGTCGTCCACACAACCTTTTTCAGCTCGCTCTTCATTTCACGGAACCAGCGGCCAAGACGTTTGCCAGTGCGGACAAAGAAGTTTTCTTTTTTCGCTTCTGCCATGATGTTCACCCTTTCTGCTTTCCGTGTGTTACTTCGTTTCGGTGTGCAGGGTCTGCTTCTTGCAGAATCTGCAATACTTCTTCAGTTCGATACGGTCGGGGTCGTTCTTCTTGTTCTTCATGGTGTTGTAGTTTCTCTGCTTGCACTCGTTGCATCTGAGCGTGATCTTTACTCGCATTTCGGCACCTCCTTAAAACTTGCCTCCCTGCATAACTGCGGCTATGTGAAATTTAGATGATGCCGAAACTACATGGCATCCCGCAGCTTGAAAAATGGGCGCAAAAAAATAAGACCCTTTTTCACAGGTAGAGTCATAATAGCATAAAACCCTGCGCCGGTCAACAGGTTTTTTGCAAAAATTGAGGAATTTTTTCGCGCCGATTGCGCAGCGGCGGAAAATCTGCTATCATGGAAAAACAACGGAAGGAGCGTGGTACGATGCGGGTCATGGCAATCGATTACGGAGACGCGCGCACGGGCGTGGCCGTCTCGGATGCGATGGGCTGGATGACGGGGCAGACAACAGTCATCCATTGCAGACGGCCGGAGCAGACCGCGCAGCAGATTGCGGAGCTTCTGCAAAAATCTGGCGCGCAGCGGCTGGTGATGGGCTTTCCGCGCAACATGGACGGCACGGAAGGGCCTCGCGCGGAGCTGTACCGGGCGTTTGCGGCGCTTTTGGAGCAGACAACGGGCATGAAGCCCGTTCTGTGGGACGAGCGGCGCACGACCATCGAGGCGCACCAGATCCTGAACACGAGCAATTATCACGGAAAAAAGCGCAAAAACACCGTCGATGCGGTGGCGGCCAGTCTGATTCTGGAGGGGTATCTGGCCTATTTGCGTAATCACACGGAGGAAACATGAAGCAAGGGACATTCACGGGTTACACCGATCAGGCGGCGGATCTTTTCTGGGGTATCCGGTTTAACAACGACAGGCAGTGGTTTCAGGCGCACAAGCAGGCGTTTCAGGACGCGGTCATGACCCCGACCCGGGCGCTTGCGGCAGAACTGTATGACTGGTTTGCGGAGGAATATCCGGCGCTGCACCTGAATCTGCACATTTCGCGCGTCTACCGCGACGCGCGGCGGCTGTTCGGCCGCGGGCCGCTGAACGATCACATCTGGTTTTCGTTTCAGAATGCGGTGGAAAATCGCAGCGAAGCGCCGTGCTTCTGGTTTCAGGTCGGCGCGGACGGCTACGCCTGCGGCGCGGGCTGCTGGATGCCGGCGGCAACGAGTGCGCAGCTGCGGCGGCTGATCGACAATGACCCAAAGCAGGCGCAGAAGCTGCTGCGGCTGCTCGACGGGCAGACTGCGTTCACGCTTTCCGGCCCAAGTTACGCAAGAGCAAAAGGCCATGCAGACGAGCCGATCGGCCGGCTTTACAACCTGCGCTCGATGCTGCTGGAAAGCGCGCACGGATTTGACGCGCGCAGCGCGTCAAGAGAGCTGGTCGACTGGGTCAAGGACGGCTTCCGGTTTTTGCTGCCGTTTTATCAGTTCATGGAGCGCGCCTACACGATGGCAGAATAAGAACGCAATATCATGCTGAAAGAGCGCCTGATGCTGTGCATCAGGCGCTCTTTCGTTGGTGTAGAAAAGAAAGAAGAAAGAGAAGAGAGGAAAGAAAAGAATTGGCTTGCTTACAGTGCTTATCTTACCGGTTAATCGTGTCGGAACTGTGAACGATTCCGGAAAGATTTGTGAACGCACTTTGGCTTATAGTGCGTCACAGGTTGCGATCACGTCGACACCCGTTCCGGCAACGTCGTGCAGCAGCACGTCACCCAGCCGAACCGGCGCTTGCGCGCAGACCGGTTTGAGTGCGGCGATGACGGCGAAGATCCGGTCTTTGGGGATGTCCTGCGCGGTTTTGCAGCTGACAACGGCAGCGCCGCTGCGGCTGCCGCACAGGCGAACGGTGGTGGTGACGATGCGCGTGGGGTTTGTGACTTCTTTCTGCGCGTAGAGTTTGCCGCGCTTGCAGGTGTAGCCGGTGATGTCGAGAATTGCGCCGTCTCGCAGGGTGACGGTGAGGGCGCAGCCCAGCGGGCAGCCGATACAGGTCAAATGTCTTTGCTTCATTTTTGCGCCTCCTCAATTGCAATGTGCAGTGTGTGCAGCGCTTCGCCGTACGTGTCCAGCTCGGATTTTTTCAGCAGCAGCTGCTCCATCTCGCCGGGCGCCATGACGGCGCGCTTTCGCGTGAGGATGGGTCGGCCATTGCACGAGAGCGTCACGGTGCAGTTTCGCATGACGCTGCCGACACGAAAGCGCAGCGTCAGTACATCATCGATATGAGCTGCGTCGACGCTGGCCGGGACGGTATAGCGCACACCGCCGCTGAAGGTGACGGGAATCGGGTTTGCGCAGGGTGCAAGCGCACCGGACAGATAGCGCACGGCGGCGCGGCCTGCGGCAGCGGCTTCTTCCGAGACGTAGTCGACCAGATCGTGGACGTGCAGCACGTTTCCGGCGGCAAACACGCCCGGCAGACTCGTTTGCAGACTTTCGTCGACAACAGGGCCGCCTGTGACGGGCGAGAGCTGCGCGCCCATGCCGCGCGTCAGCTCGTTTTCCGGGATGAGGCCGCACGAGAGCAGCAGCGTATCGCAGTCAAAATGCTGCTCGGTTCCGGCAATGGGCTTGCGGTCTTCTCCGACTTCGGCAAGCCAGATGCCGCTGACGCGCTCTTTGCCCTCGATGTCGACAACGGTGTGGCGCAGCAGCAGCGGAATGCCGAAATCGTCCAGACACTGCACGATGTTGCGCTTGAGTCCTCCGGAATAGGGAAGAAGCTCTGCCACGGCAAGCACCTTCGCGCCCTCAAGTGTCAACCGGCGCGCCATAATCAGGCCGATATCGCCGCTGCCGAGAATCACGACCCGTCTGCCGGGCAGGAAGCCTTCCATGTTGACCAGCCGCTGCGCCGTTCCGGCAGAGTAGATGCCGGCCGGGCGGTAGCCGGGGATGTTGAGTGCGCCACGGCTGCGTTCGCGGCAGCCCATGGCGAGAATGATGGCTTTCGCATCCAGCTCCAACAGGCCGTCGGTGCGGTTGACGGCGGTGATGTGCTTATCCGGGGTGATGGACAGCACCATGGTGCGCAGTTTATAGGCAATGTTGCGCTGCAAAAGCTGCGCAGCGTAGCGCGCGGCATACTCCGGCCCGGTCAGCTCCTCGCCGAACGTGTGCAGACCGAAGCCGTTGTGGATGCACTGGTTCAGGATGCCGCCGAGGCGCTCATCGCGCTCGAGAACCAGAATGCTGCGGCAACCGGCATCGTAGGCCGCACAGGCAGCGGCCAGACCGGCAGGGCCGCCGCCGATGATGACAAGCTCATACGTCATGGCGTGGGCACCTCCTCTGTGCTGTCTTTGTTTATGCCGACGAGCAGACGCGATGCGCCGCCGCATTTGGTGATGTCGGATTGCTCGCGATGCAGCTCTTCGGCAAGCAGCTGCATCACGCGGGTGCTGCAAAAACCGGCCTGACAGCGTCCCATGCCTGCGCGGGTACGGCGCTTGACACCGTCGAGGCTTTTCGCGCCCAGCGGTCTGCGGATGGCGGCGCGGATCTCGCCCTCTGTGACCTGTTCGCAGCGGCAGACGATCTGGCCGTAGGCCGGTTCACGGCGCAGCAGCTCACGGTAAGCCTCGGGCGAGAGGGTCTTGGGGTCAACGGGTGCTTTGCGCGTGGGGAGAAAACACTCTTTTTTGGAAAGGTGCAGCTTTTCGGCCAACAGGTCTGCCATATATTCGCCAATGGCAGGTGCGGAGCTGAGTCCCGGAGATTCGATGCCCGCGCAGTCGAAAAACTGGGGCGCGCCTTCGGCTTCGCCGAGAATAAATTCGTGCCCGTCTTCGTGTGCGCGCAGCCCGGCAAAGCTGGTGATGGTCTGCCGCAACGGCAGTTCGTCGACGGCAAGCTGCGCCTTTTGCGTCAGTTCCTGTAGACCGGCGGCGGTGGTGTTGGTGGCTTCGCGGTCATCAACATCGGTAGCGGTCGGGCCGACGATGGTATTGCCGTGGACGGTCGGGCTGACGAGAACGCCCTTGCCGAGCTTGCCCGGCAGCTGGAAGATTGTGTGGTGGACAAACTCACCGGTCTGCTTATCGAGCAGAAAGTACTCGCCGCGCCGGGGCGTGATGTGCAGTTTGCGCGTGGAAACCATGTTGTGCAGAACGTCGGCATAGACCCCGGCGGCGTTGATGACGCAGTCAGTTTCAAACTCGCCGTGGTTCGTGTGCAGTGTCCAGTGGTCATTGAGCCAGGTAAAGCCGGTGACCTCGGTGTTGAACTGGAACTCGACACCGTTGTCAAAGGCGTTTTCCGCCAGTGCGAGCGTCAGCTCGAACGGGCAGACGATGGCGCTGGTCGGCGCGTGGAGCGCGGCCACGGCGGACTGCGAAATCTGCGGCTCGAGCGCGCGCAGCTGCTGCGCGTCTAAAATGCGCAGCCCCTCGACCCCGTTTTTTACGCCGTTTTCGTACAGCGCGTGCAGCCGGGGCAAGTCTTCCTCTGCCATACACACGACGAGTGCGCCGGTCCGGCGGTAGGGGATGTCGAGCTGTTGGGCAAGCTGCGGCATCATGCGGCTTCCGGCAAGATTCATGCGCGCCATGCACGAGCCGTGGGGCGCGTCAAAGCCTGCGTGGACGATGGCGCTGTTGGCTTTGGATGTGCCGCAGCAGACATCCTCTGCGCGCTCGAGTACGAGAACACGCACGTCGTAGCGCGACAGATACCGCGCCACGGCGCAGCCGGTGACACCGGCACCAATGATGATACAATCGTACAAAGCAATGTCTCCTTCTTCTTAAAAAACAGTTTTCGGGCAGTCCAAATAGACCCTCCGGTGGGAGAGCTGGACTGCCCGACTCAAAATCTCAAAGCAGAGTGTATATTGGTTTGTGTGGAAACGGCGTGTTTATTCGCCCTTTGCCCAGCCGTAGGCGCAGCGCACGGCGCGATTCCAGCCGCGTATCTTTTCGGCGCGCAGTGCGTCGTCAATGGTAGGATGGAAGACCCGGTCGATGGAGCGGGTACGGATGACATCTTCTTTGCTCGACCAGTAGCCGACTGCAAGACCGGCCAGCACAGCCGCGCCCATGGCGGTCGTCTCGACACAGGCCGGACGCTGTACCGGTGCGCCGGAGATGTCGGATTGCATCTGCATGAGCAGGTTATTGGCAGACGCGCCGCCGTCGACGTTGAGCGCGGCAAGGCGCAGCCCGGCATCGGCCTGCATGGCTGTGAGGATGTCGTTGACCTGATAGGCCAGCGATTCCATCGTGGCGCGGATGATGTGGTTTTTGTTGACACCGCGCGTCAGTCCGACGATCGTGCCGCGCGCGTATTGATCCCAGTGCGGCGCGCCAAGTCCGGTGAACGCAGGAACAACGTAGCAGCCGTTGGTATCCCGGACTTTGGCGGCATAATACTCGGAGTCCGGGGCGGAGTCGATCAGCCGCAGCTCGTCACGCAGCCACTGGATGGCAGCGCCCGCGACGAACACAGAACCCTCGAGCGCGTAGTCGACTGCACCGTCAAGCCCCCAGGCGATGGTGGTCACAAGGCCGTTTTGCGAGAAGACCGGGGTGCGGCCGGTATTCATGAGCAAAAAAGCACCGGTGCCGTAGGTGTTTTTGGCTTCGCCGGGGTGGTAGCACGCCTGACCGAACAGCGCCGATTGCTGGTCACCGGCTGCACCGGCGATGGGAATCGCACCACCGAGCAGTGCAGAGTCGGCCGCGCCGTAGACGCAGCTTGACGGCATGGGAGTGGGGAGCATACACCGGGGAATATCGAGTTCGGCGAGGATATCATCGTCCCACGTGAGAGTGTTGATATTAAAGAGCATGGTGCGCGAGGCATTGGAGTAGTCGGTGACGTGGAGCTTGCCGCCGGAGAGCTTCCAGATGAGCCATGTTTCGACTGTGCCGAACAGCAGCTCACCGCGCGCAGCGCGTTCGCGCGCGCCGGGGACGTTTTGCAGTAGCCAGTGGAGCTTTGTACCGGAAAAATATGCGTCGATGACCAGACCGGTCTTGCGCCGGAACGTCTCGGTCAGACCGCGCGCTTTGAGTTCGTCGCAGTATTCGCTCGTGCGGCGGCACTGCCAGACGATGGCGCGGTGGATCGGCTCGCCGGTGGTTTTGTCCCAGACGATGGCAGTCTCGCGCTGGTTGGTGATGCCGATGGCGGCAATGTCCGACGCGCCCGCGCCGATTTTCTGCATGGCCTCGACCGCAACACCGAGCTGCGTCGCCCAGATCTCGTTCGCGTCGTGCTCGACCCAGCCGGGTTTGGGGTAATACTGCGTAAATTCGCGCTGCGAAACGCTGCAAAGGCGCAGCTGCTCATCAAATAAGATGCAGCGGTTGGACGTTGTACCGGCATCGAGTGCCATGATGTATTTCGCCATAGTTGCCTCCCAGTTACATTTGCCACACGGCGGGGTCAGTACTCGAAACGGCGAGCGCACCGGCCTCGAGCGCCTGTAATACTTCGTGCTTTTGCGTGATGAGGCCGCCGGTCAGGATCGGCAGCGCCGTCAGCTGCCGCACCTTGCGGATCATCGAGGGCATCAGTCCGGGCAAAAGGTCGATGGCATCGGGGTGGAGCTTTTTTGCGTTCAAAGCCGCCGAAAGCGCCATGGAATCGATCAGAAAGACGCGTAAAACGGCGATCATTTGCAGCTCTTTTGCGCGCTGGATGAGGTTGGTGCGCGTCGAGAGTATGCCGTCGGCCTGGGTGTGGGTGTGCAGAAAATCAACGCAGATCTCTTTTTGCGAAAGCCCGCCGATCAGGTCGGCGTGGACAAGGGCAAGCTTGCCGGACTGGTGGATGCGCCGGACGATCTGGCCGATGGTACACAGATCGCCGTACAAGACGAACACCACCTGCACAGAAGTCTGCAAACACGCGCCCAGCGCGTCGTCATCGCGCACGGCGGCGATGATGGGTTCTTGTTGCAGGGCTTCGTAAAACCGCTGTTGCATCGCTGCGCCGCCTTTCCGTCCGCTGATGCGGGGTTTTTCCTATCATATTTATACCATATTGATAAGAGGAAATCAAGAAAAGAACAAGAATTTGCGCCCTTTGTGTCGAAGTTCGCCGCAGCGGCATACGATGAAGCGGGAGGAGTGAGCCATGGTTTCCTATCTGTTCACGTTCCGCAGCCAGACTGCGGCGCAAAGCGCCCGAAAACTGCTCGGGCGCGAGGCCATTCGCGCGCAGCTGCGCCGCGCGCCGCAGCAGCTCAGCGGCTTTGGCTGCGCCTGGGCGCTGTCAGTAAACGCAGCCGATGGGCTGCGCGCGCTGGGAGTGCTTCGCAGGCAAAACCAGCCGCTGCTCGGCGCGTATCGGCTGTTTGCAAATGGATATTGGGAGGCGATACCGTGATCTATCTCGATGCGGCGGCCACGACACTGCAAAAACCGCCGATGGTCGCCTTTGCGGCGCAAGCTGCCATGCGCCGCTTCGCAAGTCCGGGGCGCGGCGGCTATCGCCCTGCAATGCTGGCCGCCGACGCATTGTATGCGTGCCGCGAGCTGGCGGGCGACTTGTTTTCCTGCAAGCCGGAGCAGGTCGTCTTTACAATGAATGCCACACACGCACTGAATCTGGCCATCCGAACACTCGTGCAAAGCGGCGAGCAGGTGGTCATCTCCGGGTTTGAACACAACGCGGTGACGCGCCCGCTGCATTATCTGGGCGCGCAAGTGGTTGTTGCCGGACAGCGGCTGTTTGACCCGGACGATACGCTACAGGCCTTTGCGCGCAGCATTACGCCAAAGACCCACGCGGTCATCTGCACGCACGTGTCGAATGTATTCGGCTACATTCTGCCGGTTGAGCAGATCGCGCAGCTGTGCCGGGAGCGGAACGTGCCGCTGATCGTCGACGCGTCGCAATCGGCGGGGCTGCTGCCGGTTCGGCTCGATGCGCTGGGCGCTGCGTTCATCTGTATGCCGGGGCACAAGGCACTCTACGGGCCGCAGGGGACGGGGCTTTTGCTGTGCGGGCAGACCCCGCAGCCACTGATGCAGGGAGGCAGCGGCTCGGCCTCGCGCGAACAGGATATGCCGGAGGAAGTGCCGGAGCGCGTTGAGGCCGGGACGCAGAATGTCTGCGGCATCTGCGCGCTGGCAGAAGGGCTTCGGTTCGTGCGGCACAGAACGCCCGCACGGCTGCTCAAACATGAGATCCGGCTGCGCAGACTGCTGGCCGCTGCGCTGCAGGACTGCCCCGGTGTGCGGGTTTTTCAGGCAGAGGCGCAGACCGGGACGCTCTCGTTTGCCTGCGAAGGACGCGACTGCGAGAGCATAGCTGCGCAGCTGGCCGAGCAGGATGTGTGCGTGCGCGCAGGTCTGCACTGTGCGCCGCTGGCACACAAAACAGCCGGAACGCTGGAAAGCGGGACAGTCCGCCTCAGCCCGTCTGCGTTTACGACCGAGCGCGAAGCGGCGCGCGCAGCTGCGCTTTTGCGTCAGCTGCTGCGCTGAAAAAGCGGGTTTGCCGGGTCTGTTTGCCGCCGAAAACGTGGCAGGCAGACCCGGTGAGGGGGGCATCAAAAAACTTCCGGAAACTTTCTTCTGTAATACACTTGCAGAGCAGGAAAAATTGGAGTATAATCATACCATCTATAAGTATCTGTGGGAGAATGACCCTATGGCAGTATTGCGAGAGTTCTTCCAGAATCTTCTGTACCAGATCCCCAAAATCGGGGTCTCGGACATTGTCGATATTCTGGTCGTTTCCATTATTATATATTCGATCCTGCGTCTGATCCGTTCCACCAGCGCTTCGCGCGTGGCGCGGACGATTGTGCTGTTTTTGATCGCGACTTTGTTGACGGACGTGCTGAAGCTCTATACCGTCAACTGGATTCTGAACCGTATCCTGGAAGTTGGTGCAATTGCGCTGATTATCGTCTTCCAGCCGGAGCTGCGCCGTGCGCTTGAGCGCATGGGCGAACAGCTGCACTTCCACCTGCTTTCGACCGAGGCTTCGGTTTCCATCGAAAGCCGCGCCGTAGCCGCGACGGTACAGGCGTGTGAGATCATGTCACGCGAGCGCGTGGGCGTTTTGCTGGTGTTCGAGCGGCAGACGCGGCTGGACGAATACTTCAAGACCGGTACGATCGTCGACGCGCAGTTGACGGAGCAGCTGCTGCGCAATCTGTTTTTCAAAAACTCTCCGCTGCACGACGGCGCGGTTATTGTGCGCGGCGGCCGCGTGGCTGCAGCCGGATGCGTGATGCCGCTCAGTGACAACCCCCATCTGTCAGCCGACCTTGGAACACGCCACCGCGCGGGTGTCGGAACGAGCGAGAACAGTGATGCAGTTGTCGTCATTGTCTCGGAAGAAAACGGGACGATCTCCGTTGCCATCGGCGGAATGCTCAAGCGGCATCTTGCGCCGCAGACGCTGCAAAAGCTGCTGACCAACGAGCTGATTTCAGACGAGGAGGAGAAAAAGCCGTTTTTCAAGCGGCTGGGCGCGCTCTTTGCCAGAAAGGATGGTTCGCATGAAAAGTAAACTGTTTGCCATCATCATTTCCGTGCTTGCGGCCATGAGCCTCTGGGTCTATGTCGTGACTGTTGTCAATCCGGACGGCGATATGACCATCAACAACATCCCCGTCTCCTTTTCCGGCGCGGAAGTTCTGCGCGAGGATCATGGGCTTATTATCACGGGGGACTATGACGAGTTCGTTTCGGTGCGCTTTTATGGAAAAAATACCGACCTGAAAACGCTCGAACAGCACAAGGACGAGCTGAAAGCTGTGGTCGATGTTTCGCGGGTACGCAGCACAAAGGAATACACGCTCAGCTACGATATCTCGCTACCGAGCGCGGTTGCGGCCTCGTCCATCACCAAGACCGACCGCAACCCCAACACCATTACCTTTACCGTGGAACGGCAGATCCGTCGCTCCATTGAGGTGCGCGGCGATTTCTCCAACGTCAAGATCGCCGAGGGCTTTATGCTCGACAGCACGAGTTTTGATTTTGATTCCATCACCATCGAAGGGCCGGAGTCACTGGTCAATACGGTCGCGTATGCGCGCATCACGCTTGAGCGCAGCAACGTCGACAAGACCATCACCGAGGCTGTGCCGTTTGAGCTGGTGGACAAGGACGGCGAGTTGATCGACCAGTCGCAGCTGACGCTTGGCACCGATACGATCGAAGTTACGATGAAGATCGTCAAGTACAAGCTCATCCCCATCGAGGTGCAGCTGCTCTACGGCGGCGGGACGCAGGCTGAGGACGTGACGTATGAATTTGAGCCGCAGAGCATCACGCTCTCGGGTGACGCGACGCTGCTTGACGGCATCAACGCCATCCAGCTCGACCCCATCGACCTGTCACTGCTGACGAGCAACGACGAGAGCGTTGTGCGCAGCATTCTCATTCCGTCGGATGTGAAGAACGTCTCCGGCGAGGAGACGGTGCAGGTGCATATCACCATCCACAACAAGCAGATCAAGACGCTGCGCACGACGAATATTGTCTTTGTCGGTGTGGACGAGGAGAAGTTCCAGGCCAAGAGCCTTTCACAGCAGGTGCAGGTGACCATCCGCGCCAACGCCGCAGATGCCGAGCGCATCACGGCAAACAGCATCCGTATTGTTGCGGATATGAGCGGCTATTCGCAGGAAGGGACGTATCAGGTACCCGTCAGTGTCCACGTTGACGGCTATGAGGCCGGTGCGATCGGGCAGTATTCCATCGCTGCGACGCTGTCTAAGGCAGAACAGGAACCGGAGCAGCAACCGGATTAAATGGAGGAGAAGAACGTGATTAGAAGCATGACCGGCTACGGCCGCGCGGAAAAGACCATCGACGGCCGGGAGATCATCGTTGAGATGCGCGCGGTCAACAACCGCTATCTCGATTTGAGCGTCAAACTGCCGCGTGTGTTTGGCTTCGCCGAGGAGGCCGTCAAGGCACAAATCAAAGCAGCGGTCGGACGCGGCAAGGTGGATGTGTTTATCACCATCAACGTCACGCAGGACAAGAGTCTGCGCGTGAGTCTCAACAAGCCCGCGCTGGAAGGGTATCTGGCTGCGCTGGAGACGATCGCCACGGAATATGACGTGCGCGATGACCGCTCGGTCATGGCACTGGCGCGGCTGCCGGACGTGTTCGTGGTGGAAAAGCAGGAACAGGACGAGCAGCAGCTGACGCAGGATATTTTGTCCGTTGTGCAGTCGGCGCTGGAGAAGTTCAACGCCATGCGCGAAAAAGAAGGCGCGGCGCTTGAGCAGGATCTGCGCAACCGCGCGCAGACGGTTTTGTCCCTTGTCGAGCAGGTCGAAGCGCGCAGCCCCGTCACACTGGCAGAGTATCGCGCGCGGCTGACCGAGCGGATGCAGGAAGTGCTTGGCAACACCAACATCGACGAAGGACGCATTTTGCAGGAAGCTGCCATCTACGCCGACAAGATCGCCGTGGATGAAGAAACCGTCCGGCTGCGCAGTCATTTGCAGCAGCTTGAGCAGATGCTCACGGGCGGCGGCGCGATTGGCCGGAAGCTGGATTTCCTGTTACAGGAGTTCAACCGCGAGGCGAATACCATCGGCTCTAAGGGCAACGACATCGAACAGGCGCGCACCGTTGTGGCCATCAAGGCCGAGCTGGAGAAGATCCGCGAACAGACCCAAAACATCGAATGATCGGAGGCGCGGCATGAAACTTGTCTCAATAGGTTTTGGCAATGCGGTCGCGGCGGGGCGTGTGCTGGCCATCGTCAGTCCGGACTCCGCGCCCATCAAGCGCGTCATCCAGGAAGCGCGCGAGCGCGGGATGCTGCTGGACGCTTCGTTTGGCCGCAGGACGAAATCCGTTTTGCTGATGGATACGGATCATGTGATCTTGTCCTCCGTCACGCCGGAGACGATCGCCGCGCGCATGGAAGAAAAGACAGCAGAGGAGACGAATGGGCTGCCATGAAAGGAAAACTGTTTGCTGTTTCCGGGCCATCGGGTGTTGGAAAAAATACCGTACTCAACCGTGTCGTGCAGCAGCGTGAGAAGGTGCAATACTCTGTCTCCGCGACTTCACGCGCCATGCGTCCCGGCGAGATCGAAGGAAAGAGTTATTATTTCGTCTCGCGTGAGGAATTTGAGCGGATGATCGCTGCCGGTGAGCTGCTGGAACACGCGGAGTATGTCGGCAACTACTACGGAACGCCGCTTGCACCCATCCGCGCTGCGCTCGAACAGGGCATCGATGTGGTGATGGATGTCGACGTGGTGGGCGCGCTGAACATCAAAAAACGCCTGCCGGAGGCGGTGCTGGTGTTTTTGACGGCGCAGTCGCTCGGTGAGATCCGGCGCAGACTGGAAAAACGTGGCGACGTTTCGCCCGAGGCGATGCAAAAACGCCTGGAACGGGCAAAATGGGAATATAAACAGGCGTATCAGTATGATTATCTGGTCGTTAATGATCGGGTCGAACACGCAGTGGACGAGCTGCTGTCGATCATGACCGCTGAAAAATGTAAAGTGATGGATCGCATCCATAGAATGAAGGAGGAACTTTAAATGCTGTATCCCGCAATGTCGGATCTTTTGAAGAATGTTGACAGCCGTTACCTGCTGGTCAATGTGGTGGCGCACCGCGCGCGCCAGCTGTCGATCGAGTCAGAGCTGACGCATGAGCCGCTCGAGGAAAAGCCGGTCACGCTGGCAATCCGCGAGGTCGCCGACGGCGCACTTCGTGCTGCGCTGGACGATAAATATAAGCACTGAACGCAAACACATCAGGCGCGGGCGTGCTGCCTGCGTCTTCTTGCGTCATCATTGGGCGCGTAGGAAAGGAAGGGAAGGCCGATGATCGCAAAACTGGCTCTTTCAGCCGCGCCTTACGCCATCGACAAGCCCTATTCCTATCGCGTACCGGAAACGCTTCCGGCGCAGCCGGGGATGCGCGCGCTCGTGCCGTTCGGCCGGGGCAATCGCCGCACAGAGGGCGTGATTTTGCAGATCACGGACGAAAACGGCGAGGGCCTGAAGTCCGTTGAAAAACTGCTCGATGACGAGCCGGTTTTGTCGCGCGGGCAGTTGCAGCTGGCTGCGTTCATAAAAGAACGCTATTTCTGCACCTATTACACGGCGGTCAAGGCTATTTTGCCGGCCGGGTTCTGGTTTGATGAGAAAAAAACGCTGATGCTTGTGCCGGATGCGGCGCAGAAGCTGCCGCCCGGTATGGCAAACAGCGACGCGGCGCGGCTGATCGAACTGCTCGATTCGTTCGGCGGCAGTGCGCCGGAGCGGCTTTTGCGGCAGCAGTTTCCGGATGCGCTGGCCTTTGAGACAGCCGTGCAGCAGCTGTTGAAAAGAAAACTGCTGAAAGCCGATGCCGAGCGCAGGCAAAAAAGCAGCAGCAAGCACATCAAGATCGCTTCACTGGCGGTTACGATCGAGGAAGCCGAGCGTCTGGCCGAAAAAAAGCAGCACGGCGCGCCGTTGCAGGCGGCTGTGTTGCAGCTGCTGTGCGCAGTCGGCGCAGGGCCGTGTCCGGAGATCTGCGCGCTGACCGGCGCGAGTATGCCGACCATCACGCGGCTGGCAAAGCTGGGCTTTGTGACGCTGGAAGAACGCGAACAGCTGCGCACACCGGCACATACGCCGCAGACTGCGGCGCAGCCGCTGACGCTCAACGATGAGCAGCAGACGGCTTTCGACGGCCTTTGTGCGCAGATGCAAACCGACAAGCCCGGTACGGCGCTGCTGTACGGTGTGACGGGCAGCGGCAAGACGGCGGTGTATCTCGCGCTCATCCAAAAGGCGCTGGACGCCGGTCGCACGGCGATGCTGCTCGTGCCGGAGATCGCACTCACGCCGCAGCTGCTGGGCAAGCTGACGGCGCACTTCGGAAAGACCGTTGCGGTGCTGCATTCGAGTTTGCGTGTCTCGGAGCGCTACGACGAGTGGCGGCGCATTGCGCGCGCACAGGCGCGCGTGGTAGTCGGGACGCGCTCGGCAGTGTTTGCACCGTTGCAGGATCTGGGTCTTATCATCCTCGATGAGGAGCAGGAACAC
Organism: uncultured Oscillospiraceae bacterium; assembly: GCA_964434135.1. Lineage (GTDB taxonomy): Bacteria > Bacillota > Clostridia > Oscillospirales > Oscillospiraceae > CAG-170. The sequence continues at coordinate 12,424 of CAYSTN010000023.1, read as the reverse complement.
ACGTATCAATCCGAAAATGCACCGCGCTATCACGCGCGGCAAATCGCGCAGTACCGCGGCGCAAAGGCCGGGGCACTGGTGCTGCTGGGTTCGGCAACGCCGTCGATCGAGACGATGTATCTGGCAAAAACGGGCGTGTACCGGCTTTATACGCTCAAAACGCGCTTCAATGGCCGGGCGCTGCCTGCGGCGCAGATCGTCGATATGAAGCAGGAGCTGCGCGCGGGCAATGATCTTGATCTCAGCCGCGCACTCGAAGAGGGTGTGCGCGACGCGATTTTGGACGATAAACAGTCCATTTTATTCTTAAACCGGCGCGGAAACAGCCACTTTCTGGTGTGTATGGACTGCGGCGAAGTGCCGCAGTGTCCGCGTTGCAGCGTCCATCTGACCTACCACTCCACGGGCAGACGGCTGATGTGCCACTACTGCGGCTATGTTGAGGCGGCACACGCGCGCTGCAAGCAGTGCGGCGGGGCAATGAAAGCGGTCGGCAGCGGGACGCAGAAGGTCGAACAGGAACTGAAAAGCCTGTTTCCGGATACGGAAGTTTTGCGTATGGACGCAGATACCGTTGCCGTCTCGGGTGGGCATGAGGCGATGCTGCGCAGCTTCCGTGAGCGAAAGATCCCCATCCTGCTCGGTACGCAGATGGTGGCAAAAGGGCTGGATTTTCCGTCGGTGACGCTTGTGGGCGTGATCGACGCGGATATGAGCCTGTACGCCGATCATTTCCGCGCGGCCGAGACAACGTTTTCGCTGATCACACAGGTCGTTGGCCGCTCCGGGCGTGGCGCGGATACCGGCACGGCCATCATCCAGACCATGACGCCGGAGCATCCGGTCATTCGGCTGGCCGCGCAGCAGGATTACGACGCATTTTACGAACTGGAAATTCAGATGCGGCAGCTGCGCAACTGTCCGCCGTTTTCCGATCTGTTTACCATTCTGGTGACGGGCACAGAGGAGTCGAACGTCATCCGCGCAAGTGTGCGGCTGCGCGACGCGCTGGCGGCCAATCTGCGGCAAGCGCCGTATTGCGATATGCCGTCGACGCTGCTCGGCCCGGCACCGGCGAGTGTGGCGCGGGTCAACTATGCGTACCGGTATCAGCTGACATTGCTGTGCAAAAACACCGCGCCCATCCGGAGGCTGCTGTCATTTTTGCTGGCGGAGTTTTCCAGGGACAAGCTAAATAAGGGGCTGACAGCCCTGATCGATATCAATTCCTACCATTAAGGAGTAAAAAACATGGCACTGAGAAAAATTGTAACAGTGGGCGACTCGATTCTGACGAAGGTCTGCCGCCCGGTCACCAAGTTCGACCAGAAACTCGCGATTCTCATTGAGGATATGATCGAGACGATGCATGACGCAGGCGGCGTGGGTCTGGCCGGGCCGCAGGTCGGCATTTTGCGGCGCGTCGTTGTCATCGACGCGGGGGATGAAGATCTGGAACTGGTCAATCCCGAACTTGTCGAGCAGAGCGAACAGACGCAGACAGACGCCGAGGGCTGCTTGTCCCTGCCGGGCAAGTACGGCATGGTCACACGCGCGCAGCGTGTGGTCGTGCGGGCGCAGGATCGGCATGGTGACTGCTATGAATATGAGGGCGAAGGGCTGCTGGCACGTTGCTTTTTGCATGAGCTTGACCACCTTGACGGGCATATGTACACGGAAAAAGCCGAGCGGATGCTCACACCGGAAGAAATTGACGCGATGTCCCACGCCGGTGATGCGGAGGAAGACGCATGAGGATCGTGTTCATGGGCACACCGGAGTTTGCGCGGGCGTGTCTGCAAACGCTGCATGAGCAGAGCTTTGACATCGTCGGGGTGTATACCAAGCCGGATACGCCCAAAAACCGTGGGATGAAGCTGCTGCCGTCGCCGGTGAAGGAATATGCGCTGTCGGTCAGCCTGCCGGTTTTTCAGCCGCAGAACTTCCGCGACGAGCAGACGGTGCAGCAGCTGCGTGAGCTTCAGCCGGAGCTTCTGGTGGTCGTAGCTTACGGCAAGATCCTGCCGCAGGAAGTTCTGGACATTGCGCGCTTCGGTGCGATCAATATGCACGGCAGCATCCTGCCGCAGCTGCGCGGGTCTGCGCCGGTGCAGCGCTCGATCCTGAACCACTGCGACGAGGCAGGCGTGAGCGCGATGTATCTGAATGCGGGAATGGACGAGGGTGACATCATCGAGATCCGCACGACCCCCATTGAGCCGATGGAGACTTCGCAGGAACTGATGGACAGACTGGCCGGGATCGCTGCGCCTTTGTGCGCGGATACCGTCCGCGCCATTGAAGCCGGGACGGCGCACCGCACCCCACAGGACGCGGCGCGCGCGACGTATGCGCCGATGCTGCGCCGGGACGAAAGCCCCATCGATTGGGCGCAGAGCGCACGGTATGTCGTCGACCAGGTGCGCGGGCTTGTGCCGTGGCCGGTGGCAACGGCAACGCTTGGCGGCACGGCGTTTAAGATTTATCGCGTGGAATACACACAGCAGCGCACTGACAAGACTCCCGGAAGTCTCGTCGCGCTGGATAAGACAGGCTTGCTTGTGGCCTGCGCAGACGGCGAGGTCGTGCGCGTGAGCGAACTACAGGCGTCCGGCGGCAAGCGGATGCGCGCTGCGGACTATTTCCGGGGACATCCTATCACGATCTGAGGAAGCTATGAGTGCAAGAACGACTGCGCTGTCCGCGCTCATCGCCCTGCGGCGGCAAAATGCCTGGGCTGACGGCGCGTTAAAGGAATATACTGCCCGCGACCGGCTTGACCGCCGTGACGCGGCGCTGGCTGCGCGGCTGTTATACGGCGTGGTGCAAAACCGGATGCTGCTGGACTTTTATCTGGAGCAGGTGGTTACGTGCGGCTTGCAGCAGTTGCAGCCGGTGGTGCTGGATATTTTGCGCCTTGGCGCGTATCAGCTGCTGTTTCTCGACAAGATTCCCGTTTCGGCTGCCGTCAACGAGGCGGTCGAGCAGACCAAACGCTACGCAAACAAGCGCGCGGCGGGGCTGGTCAACGGTGCGCTGCGCGCGCTTGTGCGCAGATCGTCACAGCTTGCGCAGCCGCAGACGCTGAGCCTTCGCTATTCGCACCCGCAGGCGCTGATCAATGCACTGCGTCCGTCGTTTGACGCGCAGCAGCTCGAAGCGTTTCTGGCGGCCAATAACACCCCGGCGAAGACGTGCTTGCAGTGCAACCCGCTTAAGGCCACGCCGGCTCTGGTCGAAGACGCGCTCACGCGCGCGCAGATCGCCTACACGCCGCACCCGTGGCTGGAAGGCTGCTATCTGGTCAGCGGAACGGGAAACTTAGAGCAGCTGGAGCTGTTTTCCACGGGCGCGGTCTATGTACAGGACGCGGCGGCAAAGCTTGCGGCGATCGTTTCCGGCGCTGCACCGGGGATGCGCGTACTGGATGTTTGCGCTGCGCCGGGCGGCAAGAGCTTTGCTGCGGCCATGCAGATGCAAAATGAGGGGCGGATTCTTTCGTGCGACTTACACGCGCACAAGCTGGCGCTTATCGAAAAAAACGCGGCGCGGCTGGGTATCACCATTTTACAGGCGGCGCAGCACGACGCTACGCAGTTTGACCCGGCTCTGGCTGAACAGTTCGATCTGGTCATTGCCGATGTCCCGTGTTCGGGTCTGGGGGTGATCCGGAAAAAACCGGATATCCGCTATAAATCGCTTGACGCCATCGAACGGCTGCCGCAGGTGCAGCGGGCTATTTTAGATACGGTGCAGCAGTATGTCCGCCCCGGCGGCGTGCTGCTCTACAGTACGTGTACCGTGCGAAAAGAGGAAAATGAGGATGTCGTGAAGGCCTTTGTGGCTGACAATGCGCAATTTTGCATGGAAGCGTTTGCCGTACCGGACGGTTTGGCGCTGGACAACGCAGGCTGTGTGACGCTTTTGCCGCAGCTGCACGAGGCCGACGGCTTTTTCATCTGCAAGCTGAGGAAACTGAAATGAAACAGGACATCAAATCCATGACGCTGCCGCAGCTGCAAGCTGCCATGCAGGAGCTGGGCGAACCGAAGTTTCGCGCCAAGCAGATCTTTTCGTGGCTGCATCAGGGCGCGGTGCGCTTTGAGCAGATGACGAATCTGCCCAAGACGCTGCGCGAAAAGCTGGACGAAGGATATCAGATCACCGCGCCCGTGGCGCTGCGCAAGCAGGTGTCCCGGCTTGACGGTACGATCAAATATCTCTGGCAGCTTGCAGACGGTAACTGTGTCGAATCGGTCGTGATGCAGTATCACCACGGCAATACGGTGTGCATCTCCTCGGAAGTCGGCTGCCCGATGGGGTGCAAGTTCTGCGCGTCGACCATCGGTGGGCTGGTGCGCAGGCTTCAGCCGTCTGAGCTTCTCGATCAGGTGCTGTTCTCGCAGCTGGACTCCGGGCTGGAGATATCCAACATCGTGCTGATGGGCATCGGCGAGCCGCTGGATAACTTCGACAACGTGATGACGTTTCTGGAGCTGGTCAATAGCCCAGACGGTATGAACATCGGGATGCGTCACATCAGTTTGTCGACCTGCGGGCTGGTCGACAAGATTGAACAGCTGGCAGAAAAGAATTTGCAGCTGACGCTGTCCGTGTCGCTGCATTCGCCGGATGATGCCTCACGCAGCAAGATCATGCCGGTCAACCGCCGCTGGCCGGTCGATACGCTTCTGGCGGCCTGCCGGGACTATTTTGAAAAGACCGGGCGGCGCATATCCTTTGAGTACACTATGATCGACGGGGTCAGCGACTCGCCGGAACAGGCGGAGCTTTTGAGTAAAAAACTTGCGGGCATGGGCGCGCACGTCAATATGATCCCGCTCAACAATGTCACCGAGAGCGGTCTGCACACTTCTTCGCCGCAGGCTATCCGGAGATTTCAGTCCATTTTGGAGACACATGGTATCACCGCTACGCTGCGCAGGACACTGGGCAGTGACATCGATGCCTCGTGCGGGCAGCTGCGGCGCAAGTACGAGTCGAAATAACGTCTGCGCGCGGCGCGTAAGCTTTGCGAAAGAGGAGGAATCGTCATGCAGACTTGGGCCTTGACTGACCCGGGAAACATCCGACAACAGAATCAGGATGCCTATGCGATCATTCCGTTTGGACGGGAGCGTGTGCTGATGATCGTCTGCGACGGCATGGGTGGCGCAAAGTCCGGCAACGTTGCCAGTACGCTGGCCGTTGAGGTCTTCACCGGTGAGGTGCGCCGCACACAAAAGTCCGGGATGAGCGCGCAGACCGCTGCGGCGATGCTGCGCGGCGCGCTGGAGCTTGCCAACCGGGCGGTGTATGAGCAGTCGCAGCTGAGCGAGGATTTTGCCGGTATGGGCACGACGCTTGTGGCGGCCTGGATCACGCGGGAGCTGGCGGTCATCATCAACGTCGGTGACAGCCGCGCTTACCACTTTACACAAAACGATGTTTCGCTTATCACGCGCGACCACTCCATGGTTTCGTTTATGGTCGAACGCGGCGAACTGACGCAGGAGCAGGCCAAGCTCCATCCGGGCAAGAATGTCATCACCCGCGCCGTGGGAACGGAACCGGAAGTCGAAGGGGACATTTTCACCCGGCAACTGCGCCGCGATGAGTGCATTCTGCTTTGCACGGACGGGCTTTCCAACGAGATGGCCGATCAGGAGATCCTGTTCGAAGTCGTCCATGGGCTGCACAAGAGCGATTGCTGTCAGCGGCTCGTGCAGATCGCGAAAAAGCGCGGCGCGCCGGACAATGTGACCGTTGCGCTGGCGGCGCTGTAAGGGGTCTGGTGCGTATGAACCAAGCTACAGAAAAGGAGCGAACCTGATGGATCGATACATAGGTAAGCGATTGGATAACCGCTATGAGATACTGGAGAAGATCGGCTCCGGCGGCATGGCGGAGGTATATAAAGCGCGCTGCCACCGGCTCAACCGGCTGGTCGCCATCAAGATCTTAAAGGAGGAGCTTTCGCAGGATGCGGAGTTCCGCCGCCGGTTCCATGCCGAGTCGCAGGCAGTCGCGATGCTCTCGCATCCGAACATCGTGAGTGTCTACGACGTGTCGCATTCGGATAACATCGATTATATCGTCATGGAGCTGATCGAGGGCATTACCCTCAAGCAGTATATGGAGCAGAAAGGCTCGCTCAACTGGCGCGAGGCGCTGCATTTTGCCACGCAGATCTGCAAGGCGCTCGAACACGCGCACAGCCGGGGCATTGTCCACCGCGACATCAAGCCGCACAACATCATGATTTTAAAAGACGGCAGCGTCAAGGTCGCAGATTTTGGCATTGCCCGCGTCTCGTCGGCTCAGAATACCCTCACGCGCGAGGCGCTGGGGTCGGTACACTACATCTCACCCGAACAGGCCAAGGGCGCGCAGGTCGACTGCCGCGCAGACCTGTACGCGCTGGGCGTTGTGATGTACGAAATGCTGACGGGACGGCCACCGTATGACGGCGACACGCCCGTCTCCGTGGCCATTCAGCACATCAACGGCCATCCGACGATGCCGCGCGAACTGAACACGTCCATTCCCGTTGGGCTGGAACAGATCACCATGCACGCGATGAGCGCCGATCTTTCCGCGCGCTATCCGTCGGCTATGCGGATGCTGCATGATCTTGAGGCGTTCCGCAAAGAGCCGAACATCGTGTTTGATTTTTCCGCTGAGGCGGAGAGCATCGACGTGCAGCGGCTCATCAATGACCCGAATTATATGCCCAAAAAGCTCGGCCGCACAAACGAGATCAAGCGGCCGCTGGCCGACATGGTCGCGCAGAAAAAGCAGCTCGAACAGGACAAAAAGGCCGCGCAGGATGCTTCACGGCGCGGCAGCCGCATTGCCATCACAGCCGGGATTGTCTGCATCGCGTTGGCGGTGCTGGTCATCTGCTATTTCCTGTACAATTATTTCTTCTCCGACCTGTTTGAAAAGACAGAGCAAGTTCCTGTGCCCAAGCTCATTGGCTTGCGGGCTGACACGTTACAGGCGCAGGAGTATCCGGACTTTGTGTTGCAGGTGGACAATTACGTCGAAAGCAGTCAGTATGACCCCGGCGTTATCATTGACCAATCTCCGCAGGCCGACAAGCTTGTCAAGGCCGGCAGCACCGTCAAGCTGACTGTCTCGGCTGCTGTCAGCGAGGTCTATATGCCGCGGCTGGTCAATCTTACACGCGCGAGTGCGGAGCAGATGCTTTCGGAGCTTGATCTGTCGCTCGATATTCACATCGAAGAACGGAAAAACGACATTTATACCGAAGGGTATGTCATCGAGACGAGCCCCGCCGACGGCCAAGCTCTGCGTGACGGGCAGAGCGTCACGCTGGTCATTTCGCTCGGGCCGGATATCGAGCTGGTCGAAGTACCGGCGCTTGTCGGCGAGGATGTTGACGCAGCGCTGGATATGATCGTCGATGCCGGGTTGCAGCATGGAGTGCTGCGCTATGACGAGAGCGATTTGCCGAAGGGAACGGTCACGTTCCAGTCAGTCGAGAGTGGGCAGATGGTCAAAAAGGACACGGTCATCAACCTGTTGGTTTCCAAAGGGCCGCAGGAGGCTGCCGCACCGGTCGTTGTGAGCCTTTCTCCGGATCAGACCGTTCTGGAAGGGGAGAAGGTCACACTGTCCATCTCGGCGTATGCGTCAGATGACGGGACACTGCGCTATGCGTGGTTCCGCAGTCTCGACGGCAGCTATGACAACGCGGAGCTGGTTTCGCGCAGTCAGACGGGCAACACCAGCTGCACCGCTGATACGTCGCTGCCCGGCACGTATTACTACTACTGCGTGATCGAAAACACCCTCGATGATGCGACAAAGTCGACACGCTCGAACATGATCGAGGTTGACGTGCAGGAACGCGACGTGGAAAAACTGCTCGACGTGGTGCTGCCGCGTGAGATTGGTCTATATGAAATGACGGTCTATGTCGATGGTGCGCTGCAATATGGCCCTGCGTCGGTTTCGGTGACGGAGGACTCGCCGCTCACGATACAGATCACGGTCAAGGGCAAGGGGACTTTGCCGGTCGATGTGTATCTCGACGGTACGATCTTCGATTCGCAGCTCGTGCAGTTTGATTGAGGCGCGTATGGAAGGATATCGTATCATCAAGGCCTTGAGCGGGTTTTATTACGTGCAGACCGGGCAGGGTGTGGTCGAGTGCCGCGCCAGAGGCCGTCTGCGCCGACAGGAGCAGGCACCGCTCGTGGGTGATTATGTGCGCATCACGCAGCAGGGCGGTAAGGGCGTGTTGGAAGAAGTCCTGCCACGGCAAAACGCTTTCATCCGTCCGGCTATCGCCAACATCGACCAGCTGGTCGTGCTGGCTTCCTGCGCCATTCCGGTGACCGAGCCGTTTTTGATCGACCGGGTTCTGGCCATCGCGCGGATGCAGGGGGTTTCGGCGCTGGTGTGCATCAATAAAAATGACCTTGCTACGGCGCAGCCGCTTGCGCAGATCTACCGCTCGGCGGGTATCCCGGTGCTGATCACGAGCGCCGAGACGGGCGAGGGCATCGACGAACTGCGCGCTGCGCTGCGCGGCAAGCTCTCGTGCCTGACGGGAAACTCCGGTGTCGGAAAATCGAGCCTGCTCAACTGCGTTTATCCGACACTCAGTCTGCCGACGGGCGAGGTGTCAGAGAAGCTGGGGCGTGGGCGGCACACAACGCGCCATATCGAGTTATATTCGCTGGGCGAAGATACCTTCGTGGCGGATACGCCGGGCTTTTCCGCGTTTGACACGGAGCGGATGGAACTGGTGCGCAAGCAGGAGCTGCAACTGGCCTTCCAGGAGTTTCAGCCGTATCTGGGAACGTGTCAGTTTTTGGACTGCACGCACCGAAAAGAGCCGGGCTGCGCCGTCAAACAGGCTTTGGAGCGAGGAGAGATCCAGCCGACGCGGTATGAGAGCTATCTGCGGCTGTATGATCTGCTCAGTCAGCACAGCGACTGGGAACTCAAACAAAAATAAACGCAACAGGGGCTTGTCTGATCGAATATCAGACAAGCCCCTGTGTTTTGAATCATTTGGCTCAGCTTTCGCGCGTCAGCTGCTGTACCCAGCCAAAGCCGTTGACGCGGAAAAATGCAGGAATGCACTTGAAAACCTGGTCGGAGTTGAGCAGCATCACGACCACAACAGCCGACGCGCCCCAGTGGAACGCCGCCAGATACGACAGCGGAATGACGATACAGCAGAACGAAATGAGGTCGAGGATGAGCGGGAATTTCGTATCGCCGCCGCCGCGCAGGATACCGGCGTTGACGGGCATCTGATAGGACATGGTAAAGATGACGATGCTCTGAATCAGGAAGAAAGAATTGGCCAGCGCGCGTGTCTCGTCGGAGATCTGGTAGAGCTGAAGCAGTGGGATACGCAGGAAAAACAGTGCGATACCCAACACCGCACCCAGACCGACGAACAGAAGCTGCATCGTGTAGACCATGGTGCGCAATGGGCGCAGCTCTCCGCTGCCGATCTGCTTGCCGACCATGATGGACGCAGCGGTGCTTGCGCCGATGGACGTGACTTTCAGGAGCAAAAAGACCGTCGACGAGATGGAATAGGCCGCGATGGCATTGGCCGACATATGCCCAAGGATCGCCGTCTGGATGGCATTCAGGATGCCCCAGATACTGGCCTGTACGATGATGGGCACCGCCGTGCGCAGATAATCCGAGCGCAGCGTCCGGTCAAAACGCACGAGCGCCTGTGGCCGCAGACGCAGCTTGCGGTCTTTGCAGAAAACATAGAGGCAGACGATGATGCACTCGAGTACACGCGCAACAAGTGTACCGATTGCCGCTCCCTCAACGCCAAGCTCCGGCGCGCCGAAACTGCCAAAGATGAGCAGGTAGTTGATGATGCAGTTGGTAATGAGCGAGACGATGGAGACTTTGAGCGCCAGTGTGACCGTCTCGACGCTGCGCATTGCACCAAGCAGGATATTCGTGATGGCATAGGCCGGGAAGGTGAAGCGGATGATATTCAAATAGCGCACGCCCTCAGCCACAATCGTCTCGTCCTCGACGAACAGGCGCACACATTGCGTCGGATACAGTGACACGGCGGCAAAAAAGAGCAGCGACACGACGGCCTGCACCCGAAGTCCCAGCGCGGTGAGTGTGCGGATGGGGGCGGTGTGCTGTTTGCCCCAATACTGGCTGCACAGGACGATGAGGCCGTTGGTGATGCCAAAGACGACCTGCTGCACGACGAAGACGATCTGATTCACGGCGGCAACAGCGGCAAGCGCCGTCTCGTTGTAGCTGCCGATCATCACATTGTCGATGAGGTTGACGCTGAGGATGACAGCCTGTTCCAGGATCAGGGTCAGTGCGAGTTTGAGAAAGGTTCGATAAAACGAACGCTCCCGCACCAGAAGCGGGACACGTTCGCGCGAGAGGGCGGTGGTCATGATGCGATACTCCTTTTATTCCTGCGCTTTGGCTTTTTTGATGTAGCGATAGATGCTGGCCTGGGAACAGGCAAGCTTTTTGACCGTGAACTGCACCGCGCCGCGCAGCTCAAACATACCCTGCTCATACAGCCGGCCAATGATGCGCGTGCGCTCCGTCTGGGTCAGACGGTCGAGCGGGACGGAGATATCCCGGGTGACGGTGTCGAACAGCTCTTCCATAAGGCCGTTCATATCGGACTGGAAATGCTCGGTCGGGTCGGGTGCGGCCTGTGCGGGCATGGGCTGTTTGGCCGGGGCGTCGACAGGGAAGTAGTGGTGGTGGACAAAATCATCCGGGTGGATGAGCTTGAGCAGAGAGTCACTGAGCGCGTGGAAGCGGCTGTCATCAAAGTTGACGCACAAAAGGCCAACGAGCTTGCCGCCGTCTTTGATAAACATGGTACTCGAGCGGATCGTCTTGCCGTTGGCAAGCTGGCCGGTGTAGTTGAGGTTATAGTCGCTCGTTTCGTACTGCTTCTGCATAATCATGCGCAAAGCGGCGTTGGTGATGGGCGCGCCGACGCTCCGGCCGCTGATCGAGCCGTTGGCTATGGCCGCCACACGGCTGTTTTCCGGTAAAATTTCATGCAGGACGACCTCGTAATCCGGGCCGAGCGTCTGGCCAAGAAACTCGACCAGCGTGGTATAGCGGCGCAGCATTTGCTCTGTCATGGTGCGTTCTCCTTCCACGGACATTCATTTTTCTCATACTAACATATTTTTACGGGAAAAGCAAACAAAATGGATGCTATTTTGACAATGTTTTTCTCATCGCGAGAACAAAATAGCTACCTCACAAAAAATGTGGTTAGAAATTGTGTAGATTGCACAAAAACAATCAAAGTTTTTGATGGTTTACCGGAATTATATTGACAAAAAATGAACGAAGTGATAAAGTATTATCACATTGAGGAGGTGAATATTTCCATGAAAAACGTCATTGCAACGACCGGCGCACCCGCTGCCATCGGCCCGTATTCGCAGGGCATTCAGGCCGGCAACCTGATCATCACGTCCGGCCAGCTGCCCATCGATCCGGGTACCGGCGCATTCCCCGAGGGCATCGAGGCGCAGACCCGTCAGTCTCTGGAAAACTGCAAAGCCGTCCTGTCCGCTGCCGGTGCAGGGATGGCCAACGTCATCAAGACGACCGTTTTCCTCAGCGACATGAACAACTTTGCCGCCATGAACGGCGTGTACGCCACGTTCTTTGAGGGCGCTTGCCCGGCTCGCAGCGCGGTCGAAGTCGCCCGCCTGCCGAAAGACGCGCTCGTCGAGATCGAGTGCATCGCAGTCATCTAATATCGTAGTTCGATACTGTCCGCTAGGCGCAGAAGAGTTTGCGACGACCGGGGTATCTCCAAAACAAACGGCGCATTGCGCCAAAAACTATGGAGGTCAGTATTATGTGTAACGAATATCCCCTGAATGTTCCCGCACCCCATCATTTTGCGTTTGCCGTCCGTGACATTCCCAATGTCACCGTAGAGCAGCGTGAGCGTGTCCTCAAAGCCACGCACTACAACGAGTTCGCGTTCCCGGCCGGAATGCTGACGGTCGATATGCTCTCCGACTCCGGCACGACGGCGATGACCAACTACCAGTGGGCTTCGCTGTTCCTGGGCGATGAGGCTTATGGCCGCAACACCGGTTACTATGTCCTGCTCGACACGTTCCGCGATATCTTTGAGCGCGGCGGCGAAAAGAACTGGAAGAAGATCATCGACCTCGTCCGTACCGATTGCCGCGACGTGGAGACGATGATGGAAAAGGTCTATCTGCCGGAGTATGAAGGCGGCCTGTTCAATGGCGGCGCTGCACAGATGGAGCGTCCGAATACCTTCATCATCCAGCAGGGTCGTGCGGCTGAGTCCGTTCTGATGGAGATCGTCAAGAAGATTCTGGCCCAGCGTCATCCCGGCAAGGTCTTCACCATCCCCTCC
>CAYSTN010000022.1:0-27197 GCA_964434135.1 uncultured Oscillospiraceae bacterium | reverse complement strand
AGAACTTCGAAAAGCTCGAGATGTACGTCATGGAGCTGCTGATGGGCGCGTAAGCGCAAAAACCATCCAAAAATCGCGGAAAATCAATAACCTGAGCCAAAAGAGGTACCTCTTTTTTGTTCCGCAGAATGCGGAACAAAAGGAGATTGTCTCCGGTTCGGAAAAAAGCTGGCGCGAAGCGCCGAGAATGACTAGAAAGGACGGAATCACACATGAGCAAACTCAGATACGGTATGGTGGGCGGCGGCCCCGGCTCGTTCATTGGCGATGCGCATCGCCGTGCCATCAATCTTGACGGCATGGCAGAGCTGGTTGCAGGCTGCTTCTCCCGCACTCCGGAAAAGTGCCGCGAGACGGGCGCGCAGCTCGGCATTGCGCCCGATCGCTGCTACAACTCCTTTGACGAGATGGCCAAGGCAGAGGCCGCCCGCGAAGACGGCATCGACTACGTCGTCGTTGTCACCCCGAACGTCAGCCACTATCCCGCCTGCAAGGCGTTCCTGGAAGCCGGGATCAACGTCTCGTGCGACAAGCCGCTGTGCCTGACGGTCGAGCAGGCTGAGGAGCTGGAAAAGCTGGCCGACGAAAAGGGTCTGCTGTTCCTCGTCACCTACACCTACATGGGTCATGTAACGGCCAAACACATCCGCCAGTTCATCAAAGAAGGCAAGCTCGGCAAGCTGCGCACCGTCATGGCAGAGTATCCGCAGGGCTGGCTGGCCTATGAAGGCGAATGGGGCGGCAAGCAGGGCGAATGGCGCTGCGACCCGGCGCAGTCCGGCGGTGTCAACTGCCTCGGCGATCTCGGCACACACGTTGAAAACGCGGTGTCCATGCTGACGGGTCTGAAGATCAAGCGCGTGCTGGCCAAGATGGACGTTGTCGTTCCGGGTCGTGTGCTGGATGACAACGACGTTATCATGGTCGAGTACGAAGGCGGCGCGACGGGCGTTTACTGGACGAGCCAGTTCGCCATCGGCCACGACAACGACCTGCGTGTGCGCATCTACGGCGAAGACGGCTCGATCCACTGGGCGCAGGAAAACTGCGAGAAGGTCACGATGATCTCCCGCGACGGCACCATCGTCGAGCGCCATCGCGGCAACGGCGGCATTGAGCCCGCTGCGTCAAAGTATGGCCGCCTGCCCTCCGGTCACACCGAAGGCTGGCTGGAGTCCATGGGCAACCTCTACCGTTCGTTCATGGAGTGCATCCATGCCAAGCAGGACGGCACGTTTACCCCCGATATGATCGACTTCCCGACCGTACACGACGGCGCAGAGGGCGTCCGCTTCGTCCATGCCTGCCTGAAGTCCAACAAGGAAGGCAACGTCTGGGTCGAACTGTAAGCGAACCGCATTACGAATTACGATAACAGGAGGAAAACAATCATGGCAAGACCGATCACATTGTTTACGATCCAGTGGGGCGACCTCTCGCTGGAAGAAGTCTGCAAGCTGGCCAAGGAAATGGGCTATGAAGGTCTGGAACTGTCCGCTGCGCATCTGGATATGAAGCGCGCCGCGACCGATCCCGCCTATGTTGCCGAAGTCAAAGCTACGCTCGCAAAGTATGGCCTGGGCTGCTGGGCACTGAGCCACCATCTGGCCGGTCAGTGCGTCTGCGATACGCTCCCCGGCGCATACGACTCCCGTCTGGACGGCTTCGCACCGGCTGAACTGGCCGGCAAGCCCGAAGAGATCCAGAAGTGGGGCATCGAGGAAATGAAGGCCACCGCACACGCAGCCAAGGCGATGGGCGTGAACGTCGTGACGTTCTTCATGGGCTCTCCGATCTGGAAGTTCTGGTACTCCTTCCCGCAGACCTCCGAAGAGATGGTCGAAGAAGGCTATCAGAAGGTCAAGGAGCTGTGGAGCCCCATCATGGACGAGTTCGATGCCTGCGGCGTGAAGCTGGCACTCGAAGTCCATCCGACCGAGATTGCGTTCGACTACTGGTCGTTCAAGAAGCTGCTCGAGGTCTTCGACTATCGTCCGACCATCGGCGCGAACTTTGACCCCAGCCATCTGCTGTGGCAGGGTGTTGACCCGGTCGTGTTCTGCCGCGACTTTATCGACCGCATCTACCATGTCCATGCCAAGGACGTGAAGCTGAACTTCGACGGCCGCAACGGCGTTCTGGGTTCGCACATCACCTTCGGCAACATGAACCGCGGCTGGAACTTTGTTTCCCTTGGCCATGGCGACGTTGACTTCGACGGCATCTGCCGCGCGCTCAACCAGGGCGGCTACAATGGCCCGCTGTCCGTGGAATGGGAAGACTCCGGCATGGATCGCGTCTACGGTGCGACCGAGGCTGCCGAGTACCTCAAGAAGTACAACTTCAACGCTTCGGACTTCGCGTTCGACAGCGCCATCAAGACGGACTGAACGTTTCCCTGTGCTGCCGGATTTGCCCCGGCAGCACAGTAAAACAAAACGCGAAACGTCTGCTTTGCAAAACAAAAAACGGGTTAAAAAGGAGATCGAGATGAAATTCAGAAGATTACTCAGTATAGTTCTTGCAGTATGCATTCTTGCAGGCTTGTCTGCCATGGCTTGCGCGGCGTCGTATAGCGACGTCAACGTCACAGACTGGTATTTTGATGAGGTCCAGTATGTCAGCCGTAATGGGCTGATGTCGGAAACCGGCAATGGTAAGTTCTCGCCGACGCTTAAGGCCACCCGCGCGATGGTCGTCACGATTCTGTGGCGGCTGGAGGGCAGCCCGGTTGTCGAAGGTGAAAAGTTTACGGACGTTTTGTCCGATGTGTATTATGCAGATGCTGTCTTGTGGGCTTCGAATGGCATCGTAGATGGATATGGAAACGGAGAATTTAGACCCAACGAGCTCGTCACGCGCGAACAGTTGGCGACGATCCTGTATCGCTACGCACAGTCCAAAAAGTGCGAACTGGCGACGGGTAAGACGCTTGA
Source organism: uncultured Oscillospiraceae bacterium (assembly GCA_964434135.1). Classification (GTDB taxonomy): domain Bacteria; phylum Bacillota; class Clostridia; order Oscillospirales; family Oscillospiraceae; genus CAG-170. The sequence continues at coordinate 24,261 of CAYSTN010000022.1, read as the reverse complement.
CACGTTTACGGACGCAAAGAGTGTCAGCGCCTATGCCAAAAGCGCAATGGAGTGGGCAGTCTCCGCAGGCCTGTTGGAGGGCAGCAACGGCAAGTTGATGCCGAAAGCTGCTGCAACACGTGCGCAGTTGGCTGCGATTCTGAATCGCTACAATACTGGCGTGTTGAAGAATACAGACGAATATACGTGCAGCAAAAAGATCGCGTTGGGCGGCTGGTCGATTTTGTGGTCTCCGGTTCTGCTCGCGCAGTATCCGACGCTGGAGTCTCAGCTGGCCTATGTCAGCGCCTGCGGCTATGACGGCATTGAGCTGGTGAGCATTGAATCGCTGGGCAAGCCGAATATGTTTGCAGCCATGGGCATGGGTCTGAAAGACGAAGAACTCATCGCAGTGGGCGAAACGGAAAAGCGTGATGCGCTCATTGCCAATTTGAAGAAGTATGGTCTGGAATGTCCGGAGTATATGTGGCTGGCCTACAGCGCAGAGGACGTGAAGGCGATGGTCGACTGGCTCGCATGGATGAACGAAAGCCCGGAGGGCAAGCTGACCGATACGATCAACGTTATGCCGCCGATGGGCTCTGAGGCAGTCAACGATGCCGGTACCCTGAGCTATGAGCGCTATGTTGCACTCAGACAGGAATACGTAAAGGATATGCAGGCATTTGCGGATTATGCCGCGACGAAGGGTCTTAAGATCGCGCTGGAAATCGAGCCGGGTGAACCGTTTGCAAGCCCGACGGAAGTCGTTTCCGTCACCCAAGAGATCAACCGCAAGAATGTCTTTGTGCAGCTGGATCTCGGGCACACGCATTCCATGTTTAATCTGACCAACAAGGGTCGACAGACAGAAGCCTTTGGTGTTCAGTACGACATCGACAACAAGACGGGCTGCCCCGACCTGAGCAAGGCTACCGTTGAAGAATTCTTCGCGGCTGCCAACAAGTATGTATCTGCCGGTGTCGGCGGCGTACAGCTGTGGGATAACGCGACCTCGGTGGAAGACACGATGAATGCGAGCGGCGACCACTACGCACTTGGTGAAGGCAATGTGGACTTTGAACGCTATCTGACGGCACTGAAGGAAGATGCCAAGCTCAACAGTGATTGGCTCATTCTGGAGTTCTTCAGCTTCAGCAATCCGACAGCCCCGCAAAGAGCGATTGAGTCCAGCCCCAGTGCGCTGAAATCTCTGTTCAGAGCATACGAAGTATACTGATTCCCCGCGCACAGCAATGCTGTGTAAAAACCAGTGATTGATCGTCTTCAGACGGTTTGATCAATAAAAAAACTAGGAGGAAAAACCAAATGAAAAAGCTGATTGCCCTGTTGCTGGCGGTCATGATGGTTCTCGCGCTGGTCGCGTGCGCTGCTAAGACAGAAGCGCCCGCTGCTGAGCCCGAAGCCGCACCCGCTGCCACCGAAGAAACCAAAGCTCCCGAAGCTGAGGCCGAAGCTCCCGCCGAGGAAGCTCCTGCTGCTGAGGAAGTCAAGAAGACCATCTACGTTCTCGCTCCGAACCCGGATCACGGCTGGACCGGCGCCATCGGCGTCTTCGCACAGGCCAAGGTCGACGAGCTGAACGCCGAAGGCCGCTACAATGCTGTGCTGCAGACCTTTGCTTCTGCTGACGATCAGATCAAGCAGATCGAAGACATCATCGCCAATGATCCCGGCGACGGCTCCATCGGCGTTGCCATGCTGCCCGCTGGCGAAGCGCTGGAGAACGCCATCCGTCAGCTTGCTGATGCCGGCATCCCCTACACCGCTGCTGACCGTATCATCGCTTCCGTTGCTGACACTGCTGTGTCCAACATCAAGTACGACAACGTTGAGATCGGCGCTGCTGCTGCGAGCTATCTCGTTGCCAACGGCCTGAAGGAAGGCGACAAGGTCGTCGTCATCGAAGGTGACGGCTCCTCTGCCGATACCGACCGTACCGACGGCTTCAACAAGTACCTGCTGGGCGAAGTTGCTTACAACGGCGCTACCATCGACACTCCGTGGACGAGCCTGGACAACGTTTCCTACTCCGGCTCCACTGGCTGGAACCCGGCCAACGCGCAGGCTTACTTCGAGACTTATATGTCCAACGCGGACAATGCCGACACCAAGTACATCGCCAGCTGGGACTCCGGTCTGACGCAGGGCGTGTTTGATGCACTGGCTGGTTCTGCGATTGACGCTGCGACCAAGGATGCTTTCCTTGCCAACGCTCCGTACATCACCGGCTGCGGCGGCCCGAAGTCGCTGTATCAGGTCATCGCTGGCGACTACAGCGCTTATCCCGCTGCTGAGTCCTTCGCCGGCATCATGGACGTCACCTACCCGCCCGCAATGATCCAGGATACCGTTCAGGCTCTGGTCGACTTCTTCGATGGCAAGGATGTCCCGCAGGAGAACACCCAGTCTGCACAGTGCGTCACCGCGGACAACGTCGCTGACTTCATGGACAAGGGCTTCGAATAAGCCGAACGTCGATTTCCCGGGAAATCCCGGTAAATCTTAACAAATGAAACAATTGGTGTCCCGCGCCATGCGGGACACCAATTGCCCGTAATCGGAGAAACACAATGAACATTCTGGAAATGCACAATATCCACAAATCATTTGTGGGCGTTCCTGTCCTTCGCAGTGTGGACCTGACGGTACGTCAGGGAGAAGTCCACGCGCTGCTGGGTGAAAACGGCGCGGGCAAATCCACGCTGATGAACATCCTGACCGGCGTGTACACGCTCGATGCAGGACAGGTACTTTTTGACGGCAAAGACATCACCAACTGCACGATCGCGCAGAGCGAGAGCGCCGGGATCGCCTTCGTGCATCAGGAATTGAGCCTGTTTAATGACCTGACGGTCTATGAAAACATTTTCTTCAACAAAGAGCTGGTCACCAAAGGCGGCCGCCTGAAGAAGAAGGAAATGATCCAAAAATGCTATGAGGTTTTTGAGAAGCTGGGCGTGAACATTGACCCGACCGTGAACGTCGAGCATCTGAGCGCCAGTGAAAAGCAGACGCTTGAGATCGCCAAGGCGATTTTCTTTGAGGCAAAGCTGCTCATCCTCGACGAGCCGACAACGGCTCTGAGCAACGAGGAGATCGATCACCTGTTTGAGCTGGTAAATAAATTGAAGGACGACGGCAAGTCGTTTATCTTCATTTCTCATAAGATGCCGGAGATCTTCCGCATCGCAGACCGCTACACAGTGCTGCGCAACGGTGAATTTATCCAGAGCGGCCAGATCGCGGATGTTACCGCACAGCAGGTCACCTCCGTCATGGTCGGCAGCAATTTCAGCACGGCTGAAATCTATACGCCGCGCGAAATGGGCGAGAGTATGCTGCGCCTGGACAAAGTCTCCGGCCCGGGCTTTGCAGACATCGAGCTGGACGTGCGCCGCGGCGAAATTCTTGGCATCACCGGCCTGCAAGGTTCCGGCGCGAGCGAAATGCTCCAGTGCGTATTCGGCGAGCTTCCGAGCTTCACCGGCAGCATTGCCGTGAACGGCCACGTGCTCACCCGTAACAGCATCCATACCGCCATGCGCAGCCAGATCGCTTTCCTGCCGGCCAACCGCAAGGAAAATTCCGTGCTGCCCGATCTGTCCATTCTGGAGAATATGTACATTTCGGAGCATACCCTCTCGACGAAAAAGCCCATCATCAAAATCGGGCAGGAGCTGGATAAGTATGCGGCACAGAAAGAAAAGCTCAACATCAAAGCCGTTGACGCGCATAACCTGATCCTCTCACTCTCCGGCGGCAACCAGCAGAAGGTCTTCTTCGCACGCTGGCTCAACACGGACGCGGAGATCCTGCTGCTCGACAACCCGACGCAGGGCATCGACGTCGGCGCAAAGGCGGAGATCTACAAGCTCATCCTGAAGCTGGCCGAAGAGGGCAAGACCATCATCGTCAACTCGCAGGAGATCCCGGAGCTGCAACGTGTGGCAGACCGCTGCGCGGTGTTCTATTCCGGCAAAATCGTAAAAATTCTTCCCCACGAAGAAATCACGGAGCATACGGTCATGCTGTATGCCACCAACGCAATCGAACTTGAGGAGGCAAACGCAACATGAGCCAGAACGAACTACAGAAAAAGCGGCAAAGCTTTTCCATCGGACAATATACCTACGTAATCATCTTCCTCGCGCTGTTTGTGGTCTATTATCTCGTCAGCGGCCAGCTGAAATGGACGGGCGTGACCAACATCCTGCGTCACTCCGCCGTCGTCGGCATGATCAGCCTTGGCATGGGTCTTATCATCATCACCGGTGATATCGACCTGTCTGTCGGCGCGATCTTGTGCTGCGTGGCCTCGTTCGGCTGTGTGCTGTTTAACCTCATGGCGCTGGCTGAGTGGCCGGTTGCCGTGATCTTCCTGCTGACCGTTCTGTTCTGCCTGGCTTTCGGCCTGCTTCTGGGTCTGGTCAACGGCGCAATGATCGGCAAGCTCAAGCTGCCGGCGTTCATCGTCACCCTTGCCACGCAGCTCATCTACCGCTCCGTTTCGCAGTATGTCAGCCGCATCTTGCCCGCTGAGATCAAGGGCATCTCCACCAACAACTACAAGATGGTGCAGGGCGCAGCGCGCGACGCCATGTACAACTTCGGCAACGGTCAGGTTCTGACTCTGCCGGTGTGCGGTCTGCTTTTCGTGCTGTTCTCGATCGTACTCATCTACATCACCACCAGCACCAAATACGGCAAGCGCCTGTTTGCCATCGGCTCGAACGCCAAGGCCGCGCATATGGCCGGTATCGATGTTGAGGGAACGCGGATGTCTGTGTTCACGGTGACGGGTCTGCTGTGCGGCATCGGCGCGGCCATGTGGCTGTGTATGCAGAGTAACGTCGACCCCGCGACCACGGGTGTCAGCAATGAGATGTTCGGCATTGCGGCGGTCGTGCTTGGCGGCATCGCGATGTCCGGCGGCAAAGGCCGCCTGGTGGGTGTCATTTTCGGTACGCTCAGCTATACGGTCATCGATAAGATCATCGCCGCATTGAACGTCGACTCGCTCATCAACAACGCCATCAAGGGCGTGATCCTGCTCATTGCCATCATCATTCAGGTTCTCAGCCCGCAGCTCAAGAGCAAGAAAAAGTCCGCATCCTGACGCTGCCGCGCTCTTACTGATTCGCAGCCGCGCCCTTGGCGCTGTCTCTGGGAGAGCAAAAACGCAAAGAAACCAAACCTGTATAAGACCCGCCCGGGCAGTTCGCCCGGGCGGGTTTTGCAATACACACCCGGCTGGTTTTTGCGCACCGGGTTTTCCCGGCGCGGTCACGTTTGGCGGCCAAACCCCGCTTTCCTGCACAGACCCAACCACCGCAGAAGCGAGCAGGATTTGTGAAATTACCCTTGTGAAACCCGCGCCCGGGTGGTATAATCAGGGCATAAAAGGTTCGCAAAAGGAGAACGTACTATGAAATTAGGTATCGTAGGGCTGCCCGGGGTGGGCAAGACGACGCTGTTCAACGCGCTGACCGGCTCGCAGGCCGAGACGGGCGGCTACGGCGGCGCGGGCAAGGCCAACATCGGGCAGGCGCGCGTACCGGATGCCCGGCTGGACTGGCTGGCCGACTATTATCATCCGAAAAAATATTCTCCCGCGACGATCGATTTTGTCGACGTTTCCGGTGTCAGCAAGGGCGGCAAGAGCAGCTCCATTTTGCAGGGTATTCGCCAGACGGATGCGCTGGTTCACGTGGTTCGCTGCTTTGACAACGGCGTACTGTTCACCGAACCGGCCGACGCGCGCGGTGACGCAGAATCGCTGGAGCTGGAGCTGATCCTGGCCGACATGGAGGTCGTCGAGCGCCGTCTGGAAAAGGCCAAAAAGAACCTCAAGGGTGGCGACAAAAAATACAAGCACGAAGCAGATACCTGCGAGGCGCTGCTGGCGCACCTGTCCGACAGCAAGCCCGCGCGCACCTTCCCATTTACCGAGGAAGACCACGATATGTTGCAGGACGGCGGCCTGCTCACCATCAAGCCGGTCATCTATGCGGCCAACCTTGACGAAGACGGCATGGCCGATTACCGCGCGAACGCCAACTATAACGCGCTGTGTGAGCTGGCTGCGCAGCAGGGCGCAGCGGTTTTGCCCGTTGCGGCCAAGTTTGAAGAGGATATCATGGACATGGACGAGGAAGAAGCGCAGATGTTCATGGACGAGCTGGGGCTGCACGAGCGCGGCCTTGACCGCCTCATCCAGACGTCCTATGACCTGCTGGGCTACATTTCGTTTTTGACCGCGGGCGAGGACGATGTCCACGCCTGGACGATCGTCAAGGGCAGCAAAGCGCCCAAGGCGGCGGGCAAGATCCACTCCGACATTGAGCGCGGCTTCATCCGCGCCGAGGTCATCGCCTTTGAAGACTTCAAGGCCTGCGGCTCGATCGCCAATGCCAAGGCCAAGGGTCTGTTCCGCAGCGAGGGCAAAGAGTACGTCATGCGCGACGGTGACGTTGTCAACTTCCTGTTCAACGTCTGACCCCGTATTCCCCCCTTGGCTCTCCTTTTGGTCTGCTCTGCACCCCATCCAGGCTCTCCCTCTGCCAGAGCTGTCAGCGAAGCTGACTGAGAGGGCTTCACCCCCCAAAAACCATCACACACCCGCACAAAGGCCGCCCGGACATTCGTCCGGGCGGCCTGTTTCACCGGTCTGCAATTACGATCCTGTCGTGTCTGTTTGCTGCTGTTTCTGCGCGGCTTTTTTCGCGCGGCGTGCCTTGACACGCTTTTTGATGAGCAGGACAAGAGCCACGGCGATGGCTGCCAGCAAAATGAGCGTCGGCAGCGCCGAAGCCAGCCCCAGAACCAGATCCTGCATCCCGCGCGCAAAGCTTCTCCAGCCGTCACTGAGCGACGAGCTGAGTTTCTCGCCGAAGCTGCGCTTGACCGGCGCGGTCGGCGTATAAACTTCCACTTCGCGCAGATCGAGATCGACCGTGGAGTATTGGATCTGCATATCATAGTTGCGCTGCTGGCGCTCGATGGCTTCGATCTCATAGCGCACATCGGCCAGCCGCTGCTCGAGCGCGATGAGCGTCTCCACGTCCTCGCTCTTAGCCAGCATATCCAAAAGCCGTTCGTGCTGCGTGTTGAGACTCGACAGCCGCGCTTCGTTGTCCGTGTAGGCCGACGTAATGTTCTGCGCGTTGCGGTAAGTCGAGATCACGTTGCCGAACCCGTCGGTCTGTTGCAAGAACGCGGAAAACTGTGTTGCAGGAATGCGCACCGTGTAATACGCCCAGCGGTTGACGACCTCGGTCGTGCCGTCGGCATTGTACAGCGTATCGCCGGAGATATTCGAACTCTCGACGAAGCCTCCGATAGCCGCGACCTGCCGTTCGAGTGCGCTGACGGCCTCGTCAAACGCAGTCGTCTCGATGGAAACGGAAGCGGAGTAGATGATCTTCGCCGTCAGATCGGCCAGCGTTTCCGTCGGCTGCGCGTCGGCACTCTGGCTGCCTTCGCCGCCCGCTTCGGCGACTGCGTCAAAGGCGAGTTCTTCTTCGTATGCCTCTTCATTCATTTCGACCTCAGTCGGCTCGGCGGCGGGTGCCTGCGCGGCGGTGGACTCCGCGTAGCTGGCATCGGCTGCGGCCTCCATGCTCTTCGCGGCGCACCCAGTCAGTGCGCACAATGCCACGATGGCGGCCAGCAGCAGGGCAAGAAGCTGTTTCTTTTTCATGGTTTTATCCCCTTTCTTTTGTGTGTCCTATCTATTCAGACGGGAACGGCGCGCGCAGGTTGCGCAAAAAAGATAATTTTTTTAAAAAATTGGCACAGGCTCACACGCGCCGACCGAAAGCTCATACGCCGTGCGCGTTTCGCTCTGTCCGTCGACGGTCTTCTGATACGTCCGGCTTTGCAGCCGCCCCGTCAGCGTCAGCTCTGTACCCGTCGGATAGTCCGCAGCGGCCAGCGCCGCGCGCCCCCAGAGGATACAGGGAATGTAGTCACTTCTGCGATACAGCCGCGGCACGGCCAGACACAGATCGGTGATCTGCCGTCCAAGCGGGGTCTGGCGATACACGGGCGGCTTGCAGACCGTGCCCGTTAAAACGGCCTCGTTGCACATGGGCGCCTGCGTCGTGCTGAGCGAGAGCGCCCACACGCACAAGATCAGCCGTCTTCCGGTGGCGGCGCGGTTGTTGAATGTGCGAATTTGCCCTTCGACGGTGAAGCGTTCGCCCTCAAACAGCTCCGCGCGCTCGAGCACATCCTCTGCCGCGAGAATGGGCAGCAGATCCTGTGCGCCGGAGAGCCGCTCGACGCACAGCATAAACCGGTAGAAATTGCGCGCGTGGTTCTGGTGCGAATATTCCGGCAAGGACGCCAGCGTCCCGGTCAGCGTAATGTGATTGGCTGTGTTTTCCATGATTCCACCTCATTCTTTTCTTCGTATGGAAGACTATATGAGGCGAACCGGACAGATAGACTAGCGGCGCTTGCGCGGCTTGCTGCCCGGCGCTTTTGGCGCAGCGGACGGCTGCGCGGCGGGCGCGGCCTTTTGCCTGGGTGGATAGGGCCGGATGAGACAGCTCGGCGTAAAGCCGATGAGGTCGGTGCGCCCGGCCTTTTGCAGGGCTTCGCGCACCAGGGAATAATTCTGCGGGCGGCGGTACTGCATCAGCGCGCGCTGCATGGCCTTTTCGTGCGGATTTTTTGGTACGTAGACCGGCTGCATCGTGCGCGGGTCAAGCCCCGTGTAATACATCACGGTCGACAGCGTCGACGGCGTGGGGTAAAAATCCTGTACCTGCTCCGGCTCGTGGTTACAATCGCGCAGATACTCTGCCAGCCGCACGGCCTCGGCCATCGTGCAGCCGGGGTGCGAGGACATGAGATACGGCACGACGTATTGCTTCATGCCCTCTTGTTTGTTGATGGCTTTATACCGCTCGACGAACTGCGCATAGACGCGGTGCGGGGGCTTGCCCATCACGCGCAGCACCTCGTCCGAGACGTGTTCCGGCGCGACCTTGAGCTGCCCGGAGATATGGTGGCGCACCAGCTCCTTAAAAAACGTATCCGAAGGGTCACACAGCAGATAATCGAACCGAATGCCGCTGCGGATGAAGACTTTTTTCACGCCCGGCAGCTTGCGCAGCTTCCGCAGCAAAGACAGATAATCCGTATGGTCGGCGACGAGGTTTTTGCACGGCGTGGGGAACAGACACTGCCGCGTGGGACACGCGCCGCGCTGCATCTGTTTTTTACACGCCGGCTGGCGGAAGTTCGCCGTCGGCCCGCCCACGTCGTGGATATAGCCCTTGAAGTCCGGGTCGCGGGTCATCTGCTCTGCCTCACGCAAAATCGATTCGTGAGAGCGGGTCTGGATGATACGCCCCTGGTGGAACGTCAGCGCGCAGAAGCTGCACGCGCCGAAGCAGCCCCGGCATGAGGTCAGACTGAACGCGATCTCGCTGATGGCGGGAATACCGCCGAGCCGTTTGTACGACGGGTGATACGTGCGGCAATAGGGCAGCTCGTAGATATGATCCATTTCCTGCTGGCGCAGGGGCTTTTGCGGGGGATTCTGCACGATAAACTCCCGTTCGCCATACGGTTCAATGAGCCGCTTGGCGCAGAACGGGTCGGTGTTGCGGTACTGGATGGCAAAGCTCTCGGCGTAGATACGCGGCTGGCTTTGCATCTGCTGATAAGACGGCAGCGTGATCGACGGCACGGATTCGTCCGGTTCGCGGCATTTATAGACCGTGCCGTCAATGTACGTGATGTCGTGTATGTCCATGCCGTCGTTGAGCGCGTTGGCGATCTCGACGATGGCGCGCTCGCCCATCCCGTAGACGAGCAGGTCGGCCTGCGCATCGAGCAGGATGGAGCGTTTGAACTTGTCCGACCAGTAATCATAGTGCGCCAGCCGCCGCAGACTGGCCTCGATGCCGCCGATGATGATGGGCGTGTGGCGAAACGTGCGGCGAATGAGATTGCAGTAGACCGTCACGGCGTAATCCGGGCGCTTGCCCATGACCCCGCCGGGGGTGTACGCGTCGGTTTTGCGGCGCGCCTTGGAGACGGTGTAGTGGTTGACCATCGAGTCCATATTCCCGCCCATGACCAGAAAGCCCAGCCGCGGCTCGCCCAGCGCGCAGATGGACTCCGGCCTGCGCCAGTCCGGCTGCGAGAGGATGCCGACCTTGTATCCCGCATCTTCGAGTACGCGCGAGATGATCGCGTGGCCGAAGGAAGGGTGGTCGACGTAGCCGTCGCCGATGACGTAGACAAAATCGCATTGTTCCCAGCCACGCGCGTTCATGTCGGCGCGGCTGATGGGTAAAAATTCAGGCATAAGCGCCTCCTTGTTATCGCAGCGCTGCCAGCGCGCGGATAAAATCCGGGTCTGTTCCGCAGCAGCCGCCCAAAAGCGTTGCACCCGCTGCCTGTAGCGCGCGCATCTGCCGCGCGAACTCCTGCGGCTGCATTTCATAGACCGCTTCGCCGCTTTCGGTGATGACCGGATGCCCGGCGTTTGGCTTGGCGGCAAGCGGCGTTTCGGGTGCGGCGGCGCGCATCATGCGCAGCACGCTTTCCAGCTGATCCGGCCCTGCGGAGCAGTTCAGCCCCACCGCGTCCGCGCCAAGTCCCGGCAGAACCTCGGCCGCTTCCTCAGCCGTGCCATCAAAGTAGCATTTTCCGTCGGTATAGACCGACAGGGTACACAAAATAGGCAGCTCGGTCAAACTGCGGATGGCCTCGATGGCGGCCATACACTCCGTCACGCCCATCATCGTCTCCACGACGAACAGATCAGGCGCTTGCAGCAGCTGCGCCTCGGCCTGTTCGCGGTAGATATCCAGCAGCTGCGCATACGCCGCATCATCGCCTGGCAGGACGGGCTGGCCGGTGGTCGTCAGATCGGCAGCCAGCAGCGCGCGGCTGCCGCAACCCTGCCGCGCAAGCTGCATCAGCTCGCGGTTGAGCGCCGCGACCTCGCCGGAAAGCCCATAGTGCCCCAGCAGCACCCGGTTCGCGCCGAACGTCGGCGCGTATAGAATTTCGCTACCCGCGTCTAGATACGCCTGCTGCAAGGCAAGCACCGTTTCCGGGTGGTCTAAGCACCACCGCTCGGTGCATACGCCCGTCGGCAGACCCATCCGGCGCAGCATACTGCCCGTTGCGCCGTCGAGCAGGTGTGTGTGCGCGCACCAGCGGGAAAAATCACTTCGCGTCATAGTATCTCCTCCACCGCGCCCAGTACCGTGCCGATGGGTTCGCGGAAAATCAGATCAGCCGCCGTGTCATAGGGCGTCTCGTCGCGGTTGATGAGAACCAGCCGCGACCCGCGATAATACCGCAGCAGACCCGCCGCCGGATAGACCGTCAGCGACGTGCCGCCCACGATGAGAAGGTCTGCTGCCGCAAGATCACGCACCGCGCCGGACAGCACGGCCTCGTCGAGCCCTTCTTCATACAGCACAACGTCCGGCTTGATGCGCCCGCCGCAGGTGCAGCGCGGCACGCCCGAACAGCTTTGAATGTGCTGCGGCTCGTAGAACTTGCCGCAGCGAGTGCAGTGGTTGCGCCAAACCGAGCCGTGCAGCTCCCACACGGCCTTGCTCCCGGCCTTCTGGTGCAGGCCGTCGATGTTCTGCGTGATGACGCAGCGGAGCTTGCCCGCACGCTCCATTGCGGCCAGTGCGCGGTGCGCGGCGTTGGGCTGCGCGTCCAGTGCAAGCATTTTCTCCCGGTAAAACCGGAAGAAATACTCCGGCTCGCGGTAGAAAAAGCTGTGACTCAGGATCGTCTCCGGCGGGTAGTCGAATTTCTGCCGGTACAGGCCGTCTTCGCTGCGAAAGTCCTGTAGCCCGGACTCGGTCGACACGCCCGCGCCGCCGAAAAAGACGATCTGCTTACTTTCGGTAATCCAGGTTTTTAGGATCTCGATCTCGGAATGCATCATCCAGCGCCTCCAGCTCTGCGATAAATTTGCGCTCAGCGCGCGTTTTGTACGCAAAGCGCAGCTTGTAAAACAAATCGGGTCTGCGGTGAAGTGTGCGCAAGATGGCCTGCTGCTTTTGCCAGCGCGCGACCTTGGCGTGGTCGCCGCTGCGCAGCACCGGCGGCACCTCCAGCCCGTGCCAGCACTCCGGTCTGGAGTATTGCGGATACTCCAAAAGCCCGTCCCAGTGGCTCTCGTCCGTGAAGCAGACCTCGTCACCCAGTACGCCCGGCACGAGCCGCGCCACCGCGTCGACGATCGCCATCGCCGGAATTTCGCCGCCGGTGAGGACAAAATCGCCCATGGAGATTTCCTCGTCGACGCATTCGTCGATAAAGCGCTGGTCGATGCCCTCATAGTGCCCGCAGATGAGGACGATGTTTTCGTGCCGTTCGCGCAGTTCGCGCGCCTTGCGCTCGTCAAAGCTCGGCCCGCAGGGCGAAAGGAAGATGGTGTGTACCGGCGCGCCGACCTCGTCGCACACCGCGCACCAGCACCGCCACAGCGGGTCACATTGCAAAATGGCGCCACGACCGCCGCCGTAGGGATAGTCGTCGACCTGATTCTGCCGGTTTGCGGTGTACGCGCGCAGCTGATGCGCGTAAATCTCGATCAGCCCTTTTTTCTGCGCGCGGCCTAAAATGCTCGCGTTGAGCATGGGCATGACAGCCTCGGGAAACAGCGTGATGATATCAAATCGCATGGCGTCACATTCCCTCGATCAGCCGCACCCGGATGCACCCCGCGTCCAGATCACGCGCAAGGATGAACTCCGGCACGGACGGGATGAGATGCTCGCCGCCGTCCTCGTCGCAGACGACATACACATCGTTTGACGGCAGCGACAAAACCTCGCGCAGCGTACCGATGCAGCATTCGCCGTCATAGACCGGCAGCCCGATGAGATCGGCGATGAACATCGCGCCCTGCGGCAGCGCCGCCTGTGTGCGGTCGATCGAGACGATTGTCTCGCGCAGCGCAGCCGCGTCCTCGACCGTGTCGATCCCCGCGAGCTTGCACAGTACGCACGTTTTCTGTACGCGCGCGCGCTCGACCGCGTAGGGCTGGCCGTTTAGATACAACGTGGAAAATTGCAGCAAAAATTCCGGGCTGTCGGCCCAGGGCAGGATCTTGACCTCGCCGCGCACGCCATGGGTGCTGACGATCTGGCCGGCTTGCAGATATGGCTGTTTCATGCAAAGCGCCTCCGAGAAGCATTGATACCGATAGTATACCTTGTTTTGCGCATGGCGGCAAGAAAAACATTTCTAAACACTGCCTTTATTACACATTGGTTGCAAATGGGTTAAAAGCGTGATACAATCAAAACAATTATTCCCGGTAAATCACCAAAAAGGAGTGAAACGTATGCGCATCGTGATCGTAGGCGACGGAAAGATTGGTAGTGCGCTGGCGGAGCAGCTTTCGCGCGAGGGCCACGAGATCACCATTGTCGACCGCAGCGAAGCGCCGCTGCAACAGACGGTCGAAGACCTCGATATCCTCAGCGTCGAGGGCAACGGCGCGACTCATACCACGCAGATCGAAGCGGGAGTCGACAAAGCCGACCTGGTCATTGCCGTGACGGCGCAGGATGAGCTGAATCTGCTGTGCTGTCTCATTGCCAAAAAGCTTGGCGCAAAACACACCATCGCCCGTGTGCGCAACCCGGAATACGTGGGCGAGTTGTCGCTGATCTCTGACGATCTTGGCCTGAGCCTGTCTGTCAATCCGGAGCTGATCTGCGCGACGGAAATGGCGCGCACGCTGCGCACCCCGTCGGCCATCAAGACGGATACCTTTTTCGGCGGCAAGGTCGAGCTGCTGAAGTTCCAGCTTCCGGCGGATTCTCCGCTCGACGGCAAAGCCCTCATGGAGCTGCCGTCCGTCACCAAAGTCAAAATGCTCATCTGCGCGGTCGAGCGCGGGGAGCAGGATATCTTCATTCCCTCCGGCCAGTTCCGCCTGCAGGCGGGTGACCGCATCTCCTTCGTTGCGTCCTATGGCAGCGCGCAGCAGTTCTTCCGGCAGATGAAGCTCGGCGCGGGACGGGTACGCAGCGTGATGCTCATCGGCGGCGGCCGTATCGCCTATTATCTGGCGCGTGAGCTGCTCGAGGCCGGTCTGGATGTCAAGATCATCGAGCGCGACCAGGCGCGCTGCGAAGAACTCTCCATCAGCCTGCCCAAAGCGGAGATTCTCTGCGGTGATGGCACGAACGAGATGTTCCTGCGCGAGTGCGGCATCGAGTCGACCGACGCAGTCGCGGCGCTCACCGGCATCGACGAGGAAAACGTCCTCATCGGTATGTACATCCGCAAGACCTGGCCGAAGGTCAAGGTCATCACCAAGGTCAACCGCACCTCGTTTCAGTCCATCATCGACAGCATGGATCTCGGCAGCGTCTTCAACCCGCGCAACTCTGCTTCGAACCTCATCTGCCGCTATGTGCGTGCCATGCAAAACTCCGAAAGCAGTTCGCAGATCGAGACGCTCTACAAGCTCGTCGGCGGCAAGGCCGAGGCGCTGGAGTTCCGCGTGTCCGAAGGTTCGGAGCTTTGCGGCGTTCCGCTGCAACAGCTGCGCCTGTGCGAAAACCTGCTCATCGGCTGCATTGGCCGCCACGGCAAGCTCATCATCCCCAGTGGCCAGGACACCATCGAGCCGGGTGACAACGTCATCGTTGTCACCTGCAACGCAGGACTTGGCCGTTTGGAGGACATCCTTGCCAGAGGAAACGGCCATGAATAAACGCGCGATCGTCTATGTGCTGGGCGCGGTTTTGCTCATCGAAGCTGCGCTGATGCTGCTGCCGCTGCTGGTGGCGCTCATCTACCGCGAAGCGACGGGCTGGTATTTTCTCTGGGTTCTGCTGCCCGCTGCGGCGGCAGGGTTGCTGGCCATGCGCCTGACGCGCGGTGGCCGCCGCGTGATGTACGCGAAAGAAGGTCTGATCGCCGTCTCACTGAGCTGGATTCTGCTCTCGCTGGTCGGCGCGCTGCCGTTCACGCTTTCGGGGCAGATTCCGTATTACCTCGACGCGGTCTTTGAAATGATCTCCGGTTTCACCACCACCGGTTCGAGCATTCTCCCGGCGGTCGAGGCGCTTGACCACTGCATGATCTTCTGGCGCAGCTTTTCACACTGGATCGGCGGCATGGGCATTCTGGTGTTCATGCTGGCCATCGTGCGGCTCGACGGCGGCCAGGCCATCCACCTGCTGCGCGCGGAAAGCCCCGGGCCGACCGTCTCCAAGATGGTTCCGCGCATGGCCGACTCGTCCAAGATCCTCTATACCATCTACTTCGGCCTGACGCTTTTGCAGATCATTTTGTACCTGCTTGGCGGCGATCCGCTGTTCGACTCGCTGTGCAACGCCTTCGGCTCTGCCGGCACGGGCGGCTTTGCCATCAAAAATGACTCCTTTGCCTCGTACAGCTGGTACACGCAGACCGTCACAACGGTCTTCATGGCGCTGTTCGGCGTGAACTTCTCGATCTATTTCTTTCTGCTGCGCAAAAAGTTCGACCTCGCGTACAAAAATACCGAGCTGCGCTGGTACGTTGGCATCATCCTCGGCGCGACGCTCCTCATCACGCTCAACATCTTAAAGCAGTATAACGGCGATTTTGCCTTTTCTTTGCACCACGCGGCCTTCTCCGTCTCCTCGGTCATTACCACGACGGGCTACGGCACGGAGAACTTTGACCTCTGGCCGGAGTTCTCGCGCGTGATTCTGGTGCTGCTGATGATCGTCGGCGCGAGTGCCGGGTCGACCGGCGGCGGCCTGAAAGTTTCGCGCGTGGTCATCCTCATGCGCGCGGCCAAAGCCGAGCTGCAAAAGATCGTCCACCCGCACACCGTCAAGGTCATCACCGTCGATGGCAAGCCCGTCTCCGGCGAGACGGTTCGCGCCGTCACGACCTATTTTATCCTCTACGTGCTGATCGCGGCGGCGTCGGTGCTGCTCGTTGCGCTCGACGGCTACGACGGCTCGACGACGTTCACCGCCGTCATGGCGACGTTCAATAACATCGGCCCCGGCCTTGGCCTGTGCGGCCCTGCGGGGAACTTTGCGTTCTTCTCGCCGCTGTCCAAGGTGGTCATGTGCATCGATATGCTGCTCGGGCGGCTGGAGCTGTACCCGATGCTGGTCTTGCTGATGCCCAGCACCTGGAAGCAGAAATAAACCAATCAAGGCAAGCTGCACCATGCAGCTTGCCTTGATAAACGCAAAAAACCGGGCAAAAGCAATTGACAAACGGAACGGGGTATGGTAAAATAAGCTCCGGCTCTAAGAGTTGAAGATTCGGAGAGATGTCCGAGCGGTTTAAGGAGCTGGTCTTGAAAACCAGTGACCCAGCAATGGGCCGTGGGTTCGAATCCCACTCTCTCCGCCATATTCTCTTTCTTCACCGATGCGGAAGTACCCAAGTGGCCGAAGGGGCTCCCCTGCTAAGGGAGTAGGCGTCTAAAAAGCGCGCGAGAGTTCAAATCTCTCCTTCCGCGCCACGTCGCTGCGGACTGCATATTGTTCGCAGCGACTTTTCTTTTTCAAAACAAAAGTCACTTCTCACGCATTCCGTCGCAGCTCCTTTCAAAACCGCAATCGCTTCGCTGGATTGCGGTTTTGTTTTTCATTTCGATGCTCCTCTATTTTGTACAGCTCACACAGCAAAAATCCTGATTTGTCCACCGGACAAATCAGGATTTTTTGCATGATGTTTGCCTTCGGCAAATGATGCCGCACCCCCAATGAACTCGATTTTCTTTCCCGATGTGCATTTCCGGCAAAAGTATGCTATACTGTTGTTTGGTTTAAGCGTTTAAACGAAAGCGGGGGATATGTATGCAGCTGCGTGAACAAGTCGCGTTTCTGACAGACAGCTTTGCGTCCTGCACGAAGATTCTGACGGCCATCGGCGATGAGACGCGGCAACACCTGATCGTCGAGATGATGCGCTGTGGCGAATGCAGCGGCATTCGCGTTGGCCGGATCGCCGAGGCGACTAATCTCTCGCGTCCGGCCGTTTCTCATCATCTACAGATCATGAAAGACGCAGGACTCGTAAAGGTACGCAAAGAAGGCACCAAAAACTATTACTACTTTGACCCGGAGATGGAGTCTATGGAGCGCCTGATCGCAACGCTGCGCCTGGCGCTGGATGTGGCCCGGGCGCTGCCTGATCGCAGCGGCAACGACACCCACCGGCCGGACGAGCCGACCCGGCACGAACAACAATGAAAGGAAGATACACATGGAATTGTTAGAATGTATGCAGCAGCGGCACAGCGTCCGCCAGTACACCGACCGCCCCATCGAGCCGGAAAAACGCGCCGTACTCGACGAGCTGGTGCGCGCGCTCAACGAGAAAGCATCGGTGCATATGCAGCTCATCTACGACGAGCCGAAGTGCTTCGACTCGTTCATGGCGCACTATGGGAAGTTCAGCGGTGTGCGCAACTACATCGCCCTCGTGGGCAAAGCCTCGCCGAAGCTCGACGAAACGCTGGGCTATTGCGGCGAACAGGTGGTTTTAAAGGCGCAGGAGCTGGGGCTGAACACCTGCTGGGTGGCAATGAGCCACGGCAAGAGCAAAGCCGTCGTAGGCAAAGGCGAAAAGCTCGTCTGCCTGATCTCGCTGGGCTATGGCGCGGTGCAGGGTGTCGCGCACAAGAATAAGCCCGCGCAGGCCGTCAGCCGCTGCGACGCGCCGATGCCGGACTGGTTTGCGCGCGGGCTGGACGCTGCGCTGCTTGCCCCGACGGCCATGAACCAGCAGAAGTTCTGCTTTGAACTTTTGCCCGATGAAACGGTCAAAGCCACCTGCGGCAGCGGCTTTTATACCAAACTCGATTTGGGCATCGTCCGTTATCACTTCGAAGCCGTGACCGGGAAAAAGACCCTCTGAGCGTCCCTGCAAAGCGAGAAAAACACGCCCACCGGCTCAGCCGGTGGGCGTGTTTGTGTTTGCATGATTCAAACCGAGAACAGCAGCTCCGTATAGCGCGGATACGGCCAGTAGCCGCCGTCGACCAGCGTTTCGAGCTTGTCGACACACGCGCGCACGCGGCACATCTGGGGATAGATGGTATCGTGGTAGTAGTGCATCAGCGCCTCGCCGCTGCTTGCTTCCGATGCCATCTCCAGCGCGGTCTTGAGCGCGACGGTATCGTCGAGCAGCGCCTCGTTGAGTGACAGAATGCTCTCGGCCAGCGCCGTCTCCACGCGGCAGTCCGCATTCGGCAGCGCCTGCCGTTTTTGCAGGATCGTCTGGCACAGCACGCCCTCATAGCGCGATGCGGCGTGCAGGATGCTGTGCTGCACCATGTCGACCAGCGTTGCGGCCTCGATGGCGATGAGCTTGCAGTATTTCTCCATGTGGATTTCATGCCGCGCCAGCATTTCGCTGCGCGTATACACGCCGTGGCGGGTCATCAGTTCCACATTTTTCGGCAGCACATAGGCCGGCAGCGCCTGCGCCGTGTCGGTCAGATTGGCCAGTCCGCGCCGCTGGGCTTCTTCGAGCCACGCGCCGTCATAGCCGTTTCCGGCGAAGATGATGCGCCGGTGCTTGCGGAACTCGTCGCGCAGCAGCGCGCCGAGCGCCTGCTGGAAATCTTCCGCGCCCGCCAGCCGGTCGGCAAACCGGCCAAGCTCTTCTGCCATGATGGTGTTCAGAACGGTGTTCGGCCCTGCGATCGACTGGCTTGCGCCGGGCATCCGGAACTCAAACTTGTTGCCCGTGAACGCCAGCGGTGAGGTGCGGTTGCGGTCGGTCGTGTCCTGCGGGATGGTCGGCAGCACGTCCACGCCGATGCGCAGCTGCCGTCCCGTGCGTTCGGTGTAATCCTGTTCGGCCACGAGCGCGTCGATGATCGCCTCAAGCTCGCTGCCGAGGAAGATGGAGATGATAGCCGGCGGTGCTTCCTGCGCGCCGAGGCGGTGGTCGTTGCCCGCGAAGCTCACCGTGCTGCGCAAAAGCTCCTGATATTCGTCCACACCGGCGATGAATGCGGCCAAAAACAGCAAAAACTGCGCGTTCTGGCTGGGCGTTTTGCCGGGCGAGAACAGATTCTTGCCCGTGTCGGTACACAGTGACCAGTTGTTGTGCTTGCCCGAACCGTTCACGCCCGCGAATGGCTTTTCATGCAGCAGACACACCAGCCCGTGCCGGTCTGCGACTTTCTTCATGACCTCCATCGTCAGCTGGTTCTGGTCGTTTGCGGCGTTGCAGTCGCAGAAGATGGGCGCCATTTCGTGCTGCGAGGGCGCGACCTCGTTGTGCTTGGTCTTGCTCAGCACGCCCAGCTGCCACAGCTCGTGGTCCAGATCCTGCATATACTCTGCCACGCGCGGACGGATTGCGCCGAAATAATGATCGTCCAGTTCCTGTCCCTTGGGCGGCTTTGCGCCGAAGAGCGTCCGGCCGCAGAATTTCAGATCCTCGCGCTTTTCATATAGCGCCTTGTCGATCAGGAAGTATTCCTGTTCTGCGCCGACCTGCGGGGTGACGCGGCGGGTCGTCTCGTCACCGAACAGCCGCAAAATGCGCACCGCCTCGCGGCTGACGGCTTCCATTGAGCGCAGCAGCGGGGTCTTTTTGTCCAGCGCGTCGCCGCTGTAGGAGCAGAACACCGTCGGGATGCACAGACTGCCGTCTTTGATGAACGCGAACGAAGTCGGGTCCCACGCGCTGTAGCCGCGCGCTTCAAACGTGGCGCGCAGCCCGCCGGACGGGAAGCTCGACGCATCCGGTTCGCCCCGGACAAGCTCTTTGCCGGAGAACTCCATCGTGATCTTGCCGCCGGGAATGGGGGAGATGAAGCTGTCATGCTTTTCTGCCGTCACGCCGTTGAGCGGCTGGAACCAGTGGGTATAGTGGGTCGCGCCGTGTGCCAGCGCCCATTGCTTCATCCCGTCCGCGATCTCGTTTGCGACTTCCAGCGTCAGCGGCCTGTCGTCGGCCAGACAGCTGCGCCACGCGCGCACCGCGTCGGCAGCGACATACTGCTCCATGGCGGCCTCGTTGAAAACCATGCTGCCGAACAGCGCGGGGATGTTCTTCGCTTCGCTCATTGCAGCTTCCTCCTCTTTGTTGCAAAATATGCTCTGTATTGTACCGCAGCGCGGCAGACACGTCAAGAATAAAACTTTTACGAAGATAAAAACCGAAAAAACGCCGAACGTTGTGAAAACGTCCGAATCGTTCGCCCGCCGCTCCTGCCTGTGTGGCGGCTGGCGTTTGCAGGACAGAAACAGCCTCCGCATCCGTCTTTCGTTGCGGAGGCTGCTTTGCATCCTGCCCGGTACGCTTGTGCTTATGAGACGATCATCGGGTCGCTTGCGTCATGCGTTTCGCCATCGTCTTCGACGCTGTCGGGGATGGTGAACGGAACTACGTCATCCGGCTGGATGTCGATGCGCTCGCCGTCGGCGCGCAGCACCAGTGTGCCGGACTCGACCGTCTTGCCGCTGGTCGTGCCGCGCGCGGGATCGATCGTCTCACGCGGGTTGCCGTCGGCAGGCTCGTACCACTGGTTCACGCCATGCATCAGAACCGGCGTGCCGTCGTCGGCCAGATGCCAGATCAGCTCCATCGCCGCCTCGGGCGTGTTGACGCAGCCGTGCGACCCGCCGTAGACATAGAAGCTTGCGCCGAAGTTCGACCGCCACGACGCGTCGTGCAGACCGATGATGTTCTCTACCACGCTGACCCAGTATTTGACGAACACGAAGTAGTCCTCGCCCTTGAGATACACGTCATGTTCCTTGCCGTGTGTGGCATACAGCCCGCGCGGGGTCTGGTGGCCGTTGAGCGCGCCCGTGACGATATTCGTGTTGACCACGAACCGCCCGTCTTTGATAAACGTCATCTGCTGGTTGTCAAAGTCGACTTCGATGTAGCTCTGCCCCAGCGAGAACCGCTTGCCCGTCTGGTCATAGCACAGCGCCTGTGCATCCAGCGACGTGGACTGCATCGTCCGGATCGCCTGGCACAGCTGCTGCAACAGCTGCTGCGCGTCGATGAGATAGTTGCACGTCAAAAATTCGATCTGCGTCAGTCCCTTGACCCACGAGTCAAACACGAACGGCGCGTCGTACTGGTTATAGCTGCTGGCCCAGCGGGAGACAGTCTCGGCGAGCTTCGTCTCGTCGATGACGATCTCGTCGCCGCTGCCGAGCGAGACGAACGCGGCCAGCTCGCTGCCCGTGAGCGTCTGCGACCCCTGCGGCAGGAACGGATTTTCCCGGTTGAACGTCACCTCGATGACCAGCGCGTCCATCGCCTCGGCGAACAGCCCCTCGGGCGTATCCGTGAGCGTGTCGGCGCGAATGGCGGGCTGCACGTAACAACTCGCATCCACCGCAAACTGCGCACATTGCGCGCCGTCTGCCGTCACAGCCAGCGTCGCGGCAGCCGCTTCCAGTCCGGCCTGTACGGCAGCCGGGTCGAGCGTATCGCCCGCGACCTCCGGATGCAGCGTATAGACTCCGTCTTCCAGCGCCAGATATGCGTCCTGCGGGTCGGTGCGCTCCATCTGCTGCAAATCTTCCAGGACAGCCGAGCCGTCAAAGAGCATCATATTCACCGCGCAGCTTGTCGCCGGCGCGACGTGGGTCTTCTCCCAGTCGAGCTTATCCTGCATCGGCAGCGCGGCATACTCCTGCGGGCTCATCCGGTCGACGGCGGAGAACTGCGCCGTCACGGCGCTGACGAGCGCCTCGCGCAGCCCCAGCGTCTGCAAATCATATGCGCCGATGGCGCTGCCGTTTTCCGTCACGGTCAGCACCGTTTCGTCCACAGCCGTCAGCATGGACTGATACTGCGCGTAGACCTGCTCGTGCGCCGCGTCGGTCTGCTGTGCATTGGAGTGGAAATAATACCACACGCCTGCGGCAGCCGCCGCAAGAACGAGTACAACGATCAGAATGATCCAAAGGGTGCGATGCTTTTTCATGCTTTTCCTCCGCTTTCTGCGCCGGAAGTCTCCTGGTGCAGTCTCTTCTGCAAGAATTATACCAGATTCGAGCGTAAATTCAACACGTTTCGTGCGGCGCGCGCATTTTTTCTTTGCATCGTGTGTGCCCGCGCGCTATAATAGCGGCAAAGCCCCGCTGCCTCTGGCCGCGAAACACAAACGCTGCAAGGAGATGCCTATGCCTGATCTGCTCTGTCCCGTCTGCGGCTGCACACTGCACAAGCAGCCGAAGTGCTATTGCTGCGAAAACCGCCACAGCTTTGACCGCGCGCGCAGCGGCTACGTCAACCTGCTGCCGCCGTCCCCGGCGGGCAAACGCCACGGTGACGATAAGCGCATGGTCACCGCGCGCACGGACTTTTTGTCGCGCGGGTATTATGACCACCTGAAAACCGCCGTCGCTGCGCTGGCCGCGTCGGTCTGCGCGCCGGGCGCGCGCGTACTCGATGCCGGCTGCGGCGAAGGAACGTATACCCGCGCGATCTGCGACGCGCTCACGCGCAGCGGCGCAGCCGCGTCGCTGCTTGGCGTGGATATCTCGGCCGACGCGGTCAAAAGCGCGGCGCGCCACGTGCCGCAGGCGGATTTCTGCGCGGCCAGCACGGCCAGACTTCCCCTTGCCGACGAAAGTCTGGATCTGATCGTCAACATTTTCTCGCCCTTCATGGCCGAGGAGTTTTGGCGTGTGCTTGCCCCACAGGGCAAGCTGCTGCGCGTCGTGCCGCTCGAGCGCCACCTGTTCGAGCTGAAAGCCGCCGTCTACGACACTCCCTACGAAAACCCGCCCGCGCAGCTTACCGCGCCGGGCTTTCGCCTGCTGCAAACCGAACAGCTTATCAAGCCCATCGACCTGCCGGACAACGCCGCCATACAGGCGCTGTTTCTGATGACCCCCTATTACTATAAGACCGGCGCAGCCGACCAGAAAAAGCTCGACGCGCTTTCATCCCTGCGCGTCACCACGGCCTTCGCTCTCGCCCTGTACGAAAAATCCCCCTGATTCCCATTCCTGCCGCGTTCCCGTAGAATGTTGTAGGGGCGGACGGCTCTGTCCGCCCGAATCCTTCTGTTTTCACCCTACCCGCCCACGCGGCCAACAAAAACCCGCCCGCGCGGCCTTTGGCCGTGCGGGCGGGTTGTATGCTTCTTGCGCTTATTCGAACACCAGCTCCAGCTCGCTGCACACCTGCGCGCAGCGCGGGCAAAGACCGTGTTCGTCGGCCTGTTCGGAGTGCATCCAGCAGCGCGGGCACTTCGCGCCCGTCGCTTCGCTTACCGCGATGCGCAGCCCCGGAATGCTCACGCCGTTTTCCACGACCGCACCCTCGGCGGGCGCATCTTCGCCGATGCTGACATTGGAGACGATGAACACCTCTGCCAGATCGATGCCCTCGACGGCGCGCAGCGCGGCCTTGGCCTCATCGTCGGTGGCAAACAGCGCCACGTGCGCTTCGAGGCTCTTGCCGATGCGCTTGTCGGCGCGCGCCGTCTCCAAAACGCCGTTGACGTCGCTACGCATACGCAGTGCGGTGTCCCACGCGGCCATTGCATCCTGCGCCAGCGCATACTCGGCGTAGGGCTTTTTCATCTCGTTGAGCAGGATGTTGCGCACATCGTCCTCAGCCCGGTGCGGCATCTGCAACCAGATCTCGTCGCACGTGAACGCGAGGATGGGCGCGAACACGCGCGTCATCGCGTCGAGGATCATCCACAGCGCACTCTGTGCCGAGCGGCGCGAAGCGGAGTCCTTTCCGTCGCAGTACAGCCGGTCTTTGATGATATCCAGATACAAACTCGACAGTGTCACCACGCAGAAATCGTTGACTGCGTGCGAAACGGTCAAAAATTCGTAGCCCTGATACGCATTTTCGCACTTGACGAGCAGCTCGTTGAGCTTCGTCACCGCCCAGCGGTCGAACGCGCGCATATCCTGCGGCGCGACGAGCGCGTTGGGGTCGAAGTCCGTCAGGTTGTCCAGACAGAACTTTGCCGTGTTGCGGAACTTCAGATAGTTCTGGCTCAGCTGCTTGAAGATCGCGTCCGAGCAGCGCACGTCCGCATGATAATCCGCAGACCCGGCCCACAGACGCAGCAGATCTGCGCCATACTTGTTGATGATCTCAGCCGGGTCCATGCCGTTGCCAAGCGACTTGTGCATGGCCTTGCCCTCGCCGTCGACGGTCCAGCCGTGCGTCAGACACTCGCGGAACGGCGCGCTGCGGTCGAGCGCACCGACAGCCGTCAGAAGCGAAGACTGGAACCAGCCGCGGTACTGGTCAGCGCCCTCGATATACAGATCG
>CAYSTN010000021.1:0-28094 GCA_964434135.1 uncultured Oscillospiraceae bacterium | reverse complement strand
GATTGAACGCGAAGGGGGCTTTTTGCCCCCTTCACTCTTCCCCCGCTGCTCTGTCTCGTCAGCTTTTCGGATGGTTTTCTGACGCTCTGCGTTCGGGCTGTCGCATTCGCGGCAGCCCGAACTTCGTTTTGGTTTCCTTATCCGATGAAGCCGATGGCGCTGCGGCAGACGAAGTAAATGCGCTCATCTGCGCTGTTGGCCAAAATCAGCACCTCGCCCAACTCGCCCAGTACACTAGCGTTTCCGATGAGCAGCGGCCCGGCCGTCACCGATACACTGCCGCGCCCGGACAGTGTCCCATTCGAGCGGTCACACGGCGTGGGCTTTGACGGCGGTGTGAGCGCGCTGCCGCACCCGCCGCCGTGCGTTGCCTGATAAAACAGCCGCGAGAGCGCCGCAAACGCCTCTGCGGTGCTGGGATAGTCCGTCGACGTTGCCACGCCAAAGGCCACCGCCGACAGCGCACACAGCCGCACGGAATCGGCCGAAAAATATGGACCTGCCGCGCACAGCTCTGCCGCACCCGCCGACGAGATCGGATTCGGATAATAGATCTGCCCGGATACGGAAAGATCGTCGCACGTGTCCGCGCTCAGCTTGACAAACTCGCCGTCCAGCGGCCCGGTCAGATTGTCATAGGCCGTCGTGACCGACTCCGGACAGCGCAGCGACGAGCCGAGGACATACGCGCGCGTGATGAACGCGAACTGCGCATAGTCGACCAGCGGCGCGAAGCGCGCGCCGCACAGCAGCTGCAAAGCCGCCAGCATTCCCGGCGCACAGTCGCAGCCGCACGAGACAGCAGCCGGCTGCGCCGCTTCGACGCACTCGCCGCACGGCGGCATCGGCGGCATCGGCGGATACGGTGGATAGGGTGGCGGACACGGCGGCACGGGCGGCGGGCAGGGCTGCGCCGCGCCGCATTGGCAGTTCGCACAGCCGCCCGACTCCTGCGCAGCGGCAGTCGTGGTGTAATGACAAGATTGCTGCATGGGATCACTCCTTCAAGTTCAAACTGGCTTTTGTCCTTTCCTACCATATGCCGCGCCGCGCCGGTTGGTGCGGCGCGGCATGGTTGCATTTTGCCGGAAAATGCAATATAATTCTGCTATCCATTTATTCTGTAATGATTTGAGGCGATTGGAATGCGGTTTCTTCGGCGCGCTGCCGCGCTTACCCTGTGTGCGATCCTTCTTATGTCTTTGTGCGTCCCGACGCTTGGCGCACCGGCGGTGTACGAACCCGACGTGACAGGCAAGACCCTGCCGCAGCTGCTGGACGAATTTCGCGCCGAACACCGGCTCGACGAGACGAACTTCTCCATCAGCTATTACAACACCGTCACCGGCGAAAGCTATACCTTCAACGATGACGCGTTTTTCTACGGCGCAAGCACCTACAAACTTCCGCTCAATCTCTATTACTATGACCTGCGCCTGCGCGGCGAGATCACCGGCGACACCATGATAACCCGAAGCGCCACTCTCGACGAAGCGCAGTACCAGACCCTGGTCTATTCCAACAACGAGCTGGCCTATTCTCTCTGGCGGCGCATCGGTGACTGGCCGGAGTACAAACGGGCGCTGCTTGCCTATTTCTCCATGGACGAAGCGGATATCCCGTCCATCTATTACTATGACCACGTCTTCTGCACCCGCATGATGATGGACACCCTGCAATACATCTGGCAGCGGCAGGAAGACTACCCGGAACTTCTGGAGTATTTGACCATCGCCCGCCCGGACGAGTATTTCAAGACCTACCTCGACCCGGAAACCACCCCGGTCGCGCACAAATACGGCAGCTACGAGGGCGCGGAAAACGATGTCGGCATCATCTGGGCGCAACAGCCGTTCCTGCTTGCCGTCTACACCACGGGGCTGTACTATGCCGACGAGGGCAACGTCGATCCTGCGTATTATCAGGGCGGCAGCGCTGGCAGCGAGGTGTGCGGCGAGCTTGCCCTGCTGTGTAAGACCTACATCGACGAGCAGGTGCGCCTTGCCGCAGAAGAAGCCGCCCGCGAAGAAGCAGCCCGTCTGGCCGCCGAAGAGCAGGCCGCGCGTGAGGCCGAACAAGCCGCGGCGCGCGAAGCCGAAGAACGCGCCGCACAGCTGGCCGCAGAAGAAGCCGCCCGCGAAGCCGAGCAACAGGCCGCGCAGCAGGCCGCCGAACAAGCTGCGCGCGCAGCAGAGGAGCAGGCCGCGCAGCAGGCCGCCGATCAGGCTCGCCAAACCGCCCACCGGCAGCTGCTCATACGCGCTGCGCTCGTCGGCGCATTCGCCCTGGCCGTCATCGTCCTTGCCATCGTCCTCATCCGCAAACTCCACAAAGCCGGAAAATGCTGACTGCGTCGCAGCAAACTCCATATCCCTCGCCCTGCCGCGCATTGAAAACGTCCTTGCTGGAACGAATCCCCGCCAGCGAGGCATCGTTCCTCTAAGCCCGGTTTCTCCTTTCCAGCCTGCGACCACTGCGTTGGGTCACATTTTTGTTTTTGTGATTGGTGGGTTTTTTTCGGCGCGGCTTCGCCGCGCCCCTGGCTCTCCCTCTGGGAGAGCTGGCGGCAAAGCCGCCTGAGAGGGCTGTCTCTCTGCCCCTACGGATTTTCTGTAGAACGTTGTAGGGGCGGACGACTCTGTCCGCCCGAATCTCGCAATTCCCCACCGCACCGAACACAGCGCATCCCCACCTTGGCTCTCCCTCTGGCATCGCTTCCACCGCAGCCGCCCGAGAGGGCAAACCAAATCCGCATCTCCCCACACAAAGCACGACCCCGCAAGCGCGAAGCGCTTGCGGGGTCGTGTTATCATTTCGATGATGTTGGGTCGTAATTGCGCCCGAATTTCAGATCTTCAAATTTGATCGTCGCACTCTCCGGATGCAGCGGCCGCGTCGGGCTCTTGGTCGAAACCGGGGCTGTCACGCTCTTGCGCTCCGGCTCACTGCCGATGAGCTTTTCCAGATTGTCGGATATCTCCGAGGCGATCTGCTCGGTGCTGGGTGCGCTTTCGACGACCGGCTCGGTTCGGTCGGTCTGCCAGTCATAGGGCTTTTCGTGGACAGGCTGCGTCTTTTGCGCCTGTTCCTGCGTCAAATCGCGTGTTTTGAGTTCTTCCAGCAGACCCAGATGCCCCTGCACATCGCGCTCAATCAGCGAAATGAAGCTCAACGCCGTCTGCTTGGCGAAGTTCAACCGTTCCTGCTCGGCATGGATCTGCTGGTTGAGCTGCGCCAGCTGCACATTGGCCGCGTTGACCTGCGCATTGGTCTGCGCGGAGACTTCGGCGTTTTGCAGCATCGCAGCGCACTTGGCCTGCGTCTGCTTCAGAAGCTGCGCACTCTGCTCCTGCGCCTGCGCCGCCTCAGCGGACTGCTTGCTCTCCTGTGCGCGATACTCCTCGAGCTTTTCGACCAGAATCTTCATCTTGGCCTTCAGCACGGAATTTTCCTTATACAGGGTGATATAATCTTCCGTCAGCGGTTCGAGAAAGTCGTCGACCTGCTGCATATCGTAGCCGCCGAAGACGGCCTTGGAAAAGGTTTGCTCCTGAATTTCCTGCGGTGTAAACATGGAAACTGCCTCCGTGTGGGTGATAGTTTAGAGATATACGCCGTTGTTCTCCAGCTCATCGAGCAGATCGCCGACGATGTCGACGTTGTAGGGCGTAATGATGTAGGTGCTGATGGCGATCTTCTTGATCTTGCCGTCGAGCGCATACGCGCAGCCGGACAGGAAATCCACCAGACGGCGCGCTACATCCTTGTTGGTCGATTCCAGATTCAGCACGACCGCGTGCTTGCTGCGCAGATGCTCGGCGATATCGGAAACGTTGTCGAACCGGTCGGGCTTGACCAGCACAACCTGCATCTGTGCGGTGGTGTGAATGTTCACGACCTTGCCGTTCGAGGTGCTGTTGCCGCCAAGTGTGCGGCGGCCGGACGTACTTTGCGATGTAGACGAGAACTCGTCATTGCTATCCAGATCAAAGCCATACGACGGCTTCGGAGCCGTAGACGAACGGCTGGGTCGGCTGGGACGGGCGTCGTCATCGAATTCATCGAAATCGTCGTCATCCTCGGTGTACGGCTTTGTGAGCTTTTTCAGATCATCCATAAATCCCATAGTCATGAATCCTCCAGAGTTGCTATTCTATATAATCGGATGTGAGCTTATACATTATAGTTTCGCTTGCCGAAGATCGCAGTGCCGATGCGCACCATAGTCGAGCCTTCGGCGATGGCATCCATATAATCATCGCTCATGCCCATCGATAGGCATTCCATGGACACATTATCGTATTTTTTCGCACGTGTGTCAACAAAAAGATTGCGCATTTCGGCAAAATATCTGCAATTTCCGCCCGGAACTTCGCTCACCGGCGGAATTGCCATAAAACCTTTGAGCCGAACATGGGGATAATCGCCCATTTTCCCTGCCAGTGCGGCGGCCTCGTCTTTGGTAAAGCCGGACTTGCTTTCTTCCGCGCCGATGTTGACCTCAAGCAGGATGTTCTGTACACACCCGATCTTTGCGGCCTGTTTTTCGATGCACTGCAACAGCTCCAGCCGGTCGACCGACTCGATGAGGTCGACCACGCCCACCACATACTTGACCTTGTTTGTCTGCAAATGTCCGATGAAGTGCAGCGGCTTGCCGTCATACGCGCCCTGCGGGCGCTTGGCCTGCAACTCCTGCACGCGGTTCTCGCCGCAGCAGTCTACACCGGCGGCGATGGCCTCTTTGACGCGCTCGGCGTCGTTCATCTTCGTTGCGGCGCACAGCATGATCTCGGACGCGTCGCGTCCGGCCTGTTCGGCAGCGCGCGCCATCTGTTCGCGGATGCGCGCGACGTTTTCCTGAATCGTAGACATATCAATTGACGACCTTTCCATCGTATAGATTTTTCGCATTTAAGATCAGCTCGTCGCCCGGCCACAGATTGCCCGTCGAGCTGGTGTCCATCTGCACGACATAGCTCTCGCCCGTATCGTGCAAAATGGTGATCGGTTTCCACTTTGCCAGCGTTCCTTCGAGGATATACACCCCCGTCTGACCGTTTTCGACACGCACGGCAGTCTTTGGCACACGCAGTCCGGCATACGAGGCAAAGACGATCTCCGCCGACTGCTGCCGCAGCAGCGTAATATTTTGCAGCGCGCGGTCTGACGAGAGGATTAAGAGCCGTGACCCGGCTTCGTTGTTGCCCACCTGCGCCACGCGCATTTCGATGGGCTGGTAATAATCGCGCGCGAACGTCAGCGTCGCGCTGTCTCCGGCCTCGACCGCAGTCAGCTCGCCCGCCGGCACGACACAGGCATAATACCACGTCGCGCTTGTGATGACGCGCCCGATCGCGCCGGGCTCGACTTCCTGCGGCGCGAGCGTTTCAAACTCTGCCACCGTCATCTGCATCAGCGTCTGTGGGGTCAGTACCGTCTCATATCCGTCGACAGCCGCCGAAAACGTCCCCGCGTTTGTCGCAAGGATATCCTTCGTATCGCTCGATGACTGCGCCTGCAACGTCTCCAGCTCTGCCGAAAGCGCCTCGATCCGCGCCTGTAACGCCTCGCCGTCCTCTGCGTCGCCGGTGCGGCGCAGAATCAGACCCTTGAGTTCCGGTGACAGATCGGAGGCCGAGTTCATATCCCGCCGCGCCAGATACTCACTGAGCTTGGCCAGCTCTGCGGCGATCTGCGCGTCGAGCGCAGCCTGGTCATAGACGCTTGCCGCCGCGCTCCAGGCGTATTGCAGCTGTTCGAGCTGCGCCTGCAACTCGTCGATGCGCGTCTGACGCGTCTTCGCGTCTGCGGAGCGATACCCCGTAGCGAGTACATCGTTGGCCGCCACGTGCGCGCCCTCGGCGCAGCCAATGACCGTTGTCTCATACGGTGAGGTCACGACCTTTTCTTCGCGCACAACAAAGCCGGAGGCGTAGTAGCCCGCCCCGGCTTCGAATTGTGTGACGCTCGTCGTCATCAACGGCGCGTAGAGACTGCTGACGACATTGTAGGCGAAATACGCCGCAATGGCCGCCAGCAAGACCCACACGATCACGGTAAAATAGGACTTGCCTTGTTTCATACTGCTCCTTCCCGCAGGCCGGAGCGGCAACGCGCACTCAGCTCTGCGACAGGTGGACGGGCATCGCCGGTGTCATTGTCGATACGGCGTGCTTGTAGATCATCTGCTGCCGTCCGTCGGATTGCAGCACGATGACAAACTGGTCAAAGCCCGTGATGATGCCGCGCATCTGAAACCCGTTCATCAAAAACACGGTCAGCAGTGTGCGCTCCTTGCGGGCCTGATTTAAAAATACGTCCTGATAGTTCTCTATGGTTTTCTGCATGGGTATCGACTCCTTTATTTATGATCTGATACCCATATTCTAGCATATTCATCCCGCGAAAAAGGGGATCTTTTGTCGGGCGGCAGCAAAGATCGTGTCAAAATCTTCCTCGCCCGTCAAACGCAGCCATTGCAGCTGCGCATTGCGCCGCAGCCACGTCAGCTGCCGCTTGGCATAGTTGCGTGAGCGCTGCTTGACGAGCGCGACCGCCTCTTGCAGCGTACACTGCCCCTGCGCCACGGCGAAAAATTCCTTGTAGCCGATGGCCTGCATGGCCGTTGCGCGCGGCGAGATGCCCCGCTGCATGAGTTCTTGCACCTCGCCCAGCAGTCCCAGCTGCAACATCTGCTCCACGCGCGCGTCAATGCGCCGGTACAAGACCGCCCGGTCTTCATAGTCCAGTCCCAGCCACAGCGCTTCATACCGCGGCGGCTGCGCGCGCGAATCCGCGTCATGCTGCGAAAGAGTCTTTCCCGTCTGCGCAAAGATCTCCAGCGCGCGCACGATGCGCTTTTCGTCTGCCGGATGCAGCCGCGCGGCGGTCTGCGGGTCGATCTGCCGCAGCCGCTCCAGCATCGCCTGTGCGCCTTCCTCGCGCAGCTGCTGCTCCAGCGCGGCGCGCTGTTCGCCGGATGCGGCGGGCGCAAAGCTGCGCCCTGCGATCAGGCTCTCGGCATACAGCCCCGTCCCACCGGCCACGATCACCGTCTTGCCGCGCGAGAGAATATCCTGTACGCACCGGTCAGCCAGCTCAACGTATTTGCCCACGGAAAACGGCTCGTCCGGCTCGGCTACATCGATCATGTGATGCCGCACGCCGTCCATTTCTTCTTTTGTCGGCTTGGCCGTGCCGATGTCCATATGCCGGTACAGCTGCATCGAGTCGCACGAGACGACCTCGCCGTCATACGCCTTTGCCAGCGCCACGGCCAGCTTTGTCTTGCCCGAGGCCGTCGGGCCGACCACACAAATGATCTTGTCCATTGCCTTACACCCGTTTAAACTGCTTTTCCAGCTGATGCCGGCTCAGCGTGATGCACACCGGTCTTCCGTGTGGGCAGTATTGAATGTCCTCGCGCGTGAGTACCTGCTGCACCAGCGCCTGAATCTCCTGCGGCGCGGTCTTCCATCCGGCCTTGATGGCCGATTTGCACGCGATCGTGTGCAAAAGCTCGTCGCGCAGCGCCTGCGGCGCAAGCGTCCGGCCGCGCACGAGCTGTTCAGCCAGCTCCTGCATCACGGCCTTCGCGTCCTGTTCGTCCAGTTCTGCCGGGATCTGCCGCAGCAGCACATCGCCGCCGCCAAAGTCCTCCACCTCAAAGCCCAGCTCGCCGAACAGCGCCGTATGCTCCAAAACGGCGGTGGCTTCCTCACGGCTGAGTTCCGCACTCACCGGCGTGAGCAGCAGCTGCGCCATGATGGGCTGCTTGCTCTTTTTGAGCTGTTCAAAGCGCAGCCGCTCGTGCGCGGCGTGTTTGTCGATGAACAAAAGCTCGTCACCCTGCTCGACGATGATATACGTCCGCAGCGCCTCGCCGATGATCCGGTAGTCCGGCTCCGGCAGCTCGATGGTCTGCTGCGCAGACTCCACAGGCTGCTCCTGCTTTACAGGCTGCTGCGTTGCAGCTTTGCTCTGCGCACTTTCTTTCGTCTGCTCTTGCGCGCTTTTGTGCGCCTGTATCCGCGCCGCAGCGGTTTCTTCTGCCGCATCCAACTGCGCGCTGCGCACCGGCGCCGCCTCTTCGGCGCGGCGCTTTGCGCCTTCCGAACGCGGCAGCAGCACCGGCGAAGCGAGAATGTTCTGCCCGCCCGACTGCGCAGCCTGGCGGCGATACTCTGCCGCCTGCATCACGCGGAAAAAGTCCGCCTGCGCCGGTTTCGCATTCTGCTGCACCGGCTTGGCCGCGCTTTGCTGCGCGGCTGACACCGCGCTTTCCTGCTCGGCGGCGCGGCTTTGCGGCAGACGCATTTCCTGCCGCCCGGAATCCTTGCCCAGCGCCGAAAGCACCGCGTAGTGTACCGCGTCAAACACCTCGCGCTCGGACAAAAACTTGACCTCGGTCTTCGCCGGATGGACGTTCACGTCCACGGCCTGCACCGGCAGCTCGATGTGCAGCACACACGCCGGAAACCGCCCCGTCATCATCCGGTTGCGGTACGCTTCTTCCACCGCCGCCGAAAGCAGCCGCGAACGGATATAGCGCCCGTTGACGAAAAAGCTCTGCCAGGCGCGGTTGCCGCGCGTGGCGGTGGGCTTTGTCACATAGCCGCGCACGCGCAGCTTTTCCCAGTGTCCGTCTACCTCGATGAGATTCCGGCTCAACTCGCGTCCATACACCGCATAGATCGCGGCCAGTGCCTGTCCGCGTCCGTCGGTGTGCAGCTGTTCCTGCCCGTCCTTGATAAACCGGAACGAGATCTCCGGATGCGCCAGCGCCTGCTGCTGCACCACCGAAAACGCCGCCGAAGCTTCCGCCGCGTCGGACTTCATAAACTTCATCCGCGCCGGCGTGTTGAAAAACAGCTCCCGGACCATGATCGTCGTCCCGCGCGGGCAGCCGGCGGGCTGTTCACTCAAAACCGCGCCGCCCTGTAAATGCAGCTGCACGCCTTCCGGCTCGTCTTCGGCGCGCGTGAGCAGATCGATCTTCGACACCGACGCGATGGCCGCCAGCGCCTCGCCGCGAAACCCCAGCGTCCCGATGCGCCCGAGATCGTCCTTGCTGCGTATTTTGCTTGTCGCGTGGCGCAAAAAGGCCGTGCGCGCGTCGGCGCGCTCCATGCCGCAGCCGTCGTCGGTAATGCGCAGCAGCGTCATACCACCGTTCTGCACCTCTATCGTAACCGTTTTTGCGCCCGCGTCAATGGAATTTTCGACCAGCTCCTTGACTGCGGAGGCCGGCCGCTCGACCACCTCACCGGCGGCGATCAACTCCGCAACGTGTGTATCGAGCGGATGGATCTTCGGCATACCGTCTTCTCCTTCCTACCATTGCAGCTGCAACAGCCCGTATGACATCGCATTTACGATCGCGTGCAGGCTGATGCTTGTCCAGATGCTGCCACCTTTTTCATACGTCCACGCCAGTGCGACGGACGCGGGCAGATACGGGATGCAGCTGAGCAGCACCTTTCCCGCCGGATACAGCAGAAAATACTGCCAGTTGTGCATCAGCGTAAACAGCAGCACCGACACGATATACGCCATCACGCGTGAGCTGTCGCGAATTGACCCGAACACCAGCCCGCGCACGAGCGTCTCTTCGATGATCGGCGCGGCCAGCACGGTCATCACCAGCATCACCGTCTGGCTCTGGGCGATCAGACCGCTGACCGTCTCGTTGTTATAGATGATGAACCCCGGCGCGAGCTTTGACAGCGCGAATTGCAGTACCCACGTTCCCGCATAGTACAGCGCGAACCCCAGCACGAGCGCCTGTACGAAGTTCCAGAACCGCCCGCCGAAAAACGGCTGGCGCAAAAAGTTGTGGAAGATCAGCACCACCGCGACAAAGTTCACCGCGAAATACACAATGTTCATCGTCAGCGCCGTCATGCCCAGCGCAAGCTTCTCGTTTGCCAGCTGCAACGCATAGTTCAGCCCCACCAGATACACCGGCAGATACAGCCACCCGGCAATGACCTCATATTTGCGCAGCCGGTACAGATTCGTGTTGGCGGCTTTTCTGGCCATAGTGTCCTCTCCTTTACAGCAGTTGCTTGAGCTGATAGAGCGTATTAAGCGCCTCAATGGGCGTGAGCGTCTCGACCGTGATGCCCGCAAGCGCGCGGCGCAGCGCGTCCGCCTGCATATCCATGAGCGAAAGCTGCTCCTCCGGCTCCTGCTCGTCGGGCTTTTCTACACGCAGCGCGTCCTGCTTTGGCGCACCGGCTTCCAGCTCTTTTAAAACTTCCCGTGCGCGCGCGATCACGCGTTCCGGCAGCCCGGCCAGTTTTGCGACCTCGATGCCGTAGCTGTCATCGGCCGCACCGGGGACGATCTTGCGCAAAAAGATCATCTCGCCCTGCCGTTTTTTCACCGCAATGTTAAAGTTCTGCACACCGGGCAGCGTCTGTTCCAGCTCGGTCAGCTCGTGATAATGCGTGGCGAACAGCGTCTTTGCGCCCAGTCGTTTGCGCTCTGCGACATATTCCAGCACCGCGCGCGCAATGGCCATGCCGTCGAAGGTCGACGTGCCGCGCCCGATCTCATCCAGGATGAGCAGTGAGCGCTCCGTCGCGTTTTTGAGGATATCGGCCACCTCGGTCATCTCGACCATGAACGTCGACTGCCCGCTGGCCAGATCGTCCGACGCACCGATGCGCGTAAAGAGCCGGTCGACGATACCGATGTGCGCGCTCTGCGCCGGCACGAACGAGCCGATCTGCGCCATCAGCACGATCAGCGCCACCTGCCGCATATACGTGGACTTTCCTGCCATATTCGGCCCCGTGATGATGGCCGTGCGGCACTGCTGGGTGCCCAAAACCGTGTCGTTCGGCACGAACAGCGTCTGTTTGAGCATCTGCTCGACCACCGGATGCCGTCCGGCGGTGATGCGGATCTCGTTGCCGAGATCGACCTGCGGGCAGCAGTAGTTGTTGTGCGCCGCCACGGCGGCGAAGCTGCACAGCACATCCAGCTGCGATATGGCCTGCGCCGTTGTGCGCACGCGCGCAGCGCGCGCGCTCACATACTGCCGCAGCGCCAGGAACAGATCGTATTCCATCGCCGCAATGCGCTCGTTGGCCGTCAGAATGGTGTTTTCCAGCTCTTTGAGTTCCTGCGTGATATACCGTTCTCCGGTCGAGAGCGTCTGCTTGCGGATATACGAATCCGGCACGAGGTTGATCTGTCCCTTTGCGACCTCGATATAATACCCGAACACGCGGTTGTAGCCCACGCGCAGGTTGCGGATGCCGGTCTTCTGTTTTTCGCGGCTTTCGATCTGCGCGAGCATATCCTTGCCGCCGGACTGCACCGCGCGCAGCTCGTCAAGCTCCTTGCTTGCACCCGGACGAATCATCCCGCCGTCGTGCAGCGTAAGCGGCGGCTCGTCGACGAGGGTGCGCCCGATCATCTTTCTCATATCTGCCAGCGTGTCGAGCTGCTCACACAGCTGCTGCAAATACGGCGCGTGCATCGTCTGCAACCGCTCTTTGATCTGCGGCAGCACCGACGCGCCCTGCGCCAGCGAAACGAGATCGCGGCACGAGGCCGTCGCGGTAACGACGCGCGTCATCGCCCGCTCAAGATCGGTCACGTCGCGCAGCGCCAGCATCAGCTCCTCGCGGTCGATGGTCTTTTCCACCAGTTCCTGCGTCGCGCGCTGACGGCGCGTGATCTGTGCCGGACTCAGCAGCGGCCGCTCCAGCCACGTGCGCAGCAGCCGCCCGCCCATGGCCGTTTTCGTCTTGTCCAAAACCCACAAAAGGCTTCCGCGCTTTTCCTGTGTGCGCATCGTCTGCGTCAACTCCAGATTGCGCCGCGCAGCCAGATCGAGCCGCATGAACCGCGCCGACAGATACACATCCAGCTCCCGGATGTGCGGCAGCTCGTTTTTCTGCAACTTTCGCAGCACCTGCAACAAACCGCCCACCGCGCGCAGCATACACGGCGCATCTGCCAACCCCAGTTCTTCCGCGCTTTTGCCGAACTGCCTGCGCACGATCTGCGCACACGCCTCCATGTCAAACAACTCCTGCGCGCCTTTATTCACACACGCGCGGAAGCGCTCGCGCAAAAACTCGCCCAGCGCAGACTCTGCCGCCTCACCGCCCAGCAGCGCTTCCGTCGGCAAATAGCACCCCAGCTCGTTCTGCGCGTCGTGCGTCGCGTCGTCGCCGGAAACCTGCGTCACGCTGCACGCGCCCGTTGACACATCGCAAAAGCACAGCCCATAGCTGTCATTTTCGCCATAAATGCAGACGTAGTAGTTGTTTTTCGACTCTTCAAGCATCGAACTTTCCGTCACCGAGCCGGGGGTCACAATGCGCACCACGTCGCGCTTGACCAGCCCCTTGGCCTTGGCCGGGTCTTCGGTCTGTTCGCAGATGGCCACCTTGTATCCCTTGGCGATGAGCCGCGCGATATACGCCTCGGACGAGTGATACGGCACGCCGCACATGGGTGTTTTCTCCTGTTCCGGTTTGTCTTTGGCATGGTCGCGCGAGGTCAGCGTCAAGTCCAGCTCACGCGAGGCAATGCGCGCGTCTTCCTCGAACATCTCATAGAAATCACCCAGCCGGAAAAACAGCAAACAATCCGGATTGCCCTCTTTGACCAGGCGGTACTGCTGCATCATCGGTGTGAGATCAGCCATGTCAAATCCCCTCTTTCTGTCCCGCGCGCCGTGTCTGCGCGCGCCTGTTTTATACCAATTCGGCCACCAGTGACCAGGTCGTACAGCCCGTCACGCGCACGTCGACGAACTGCCCGATGAGTGCATCGTCGCCCGCGAAGCGCACCAGCCGCCCGCCCTCGGTGCGGGCCGTCAGCTGCTCTTTTTCTCTCCCGTCGACCAGCACACGCACTGTCTTGCCGACATAGCTCTGGTGGATTTCCAGCGAAATGCGGTTTTGCGTCTCGCACAGCCGGTCAAAGCGGTGGTTTTTCTCCTCTTTCGGAGTCGGGTCGTCCATCTTGGCCGCCGGCGTGCCGCCGCGCGGCGAGAAGATGAACGTAAACAGCGCGTCATAGCGCACCTGTTCGATGAGCGTGATGGTATCTTCAAATTCCTCTGCCGTCTCGCCGGGGAAGCCGACGATCACATCGCTCGTCAAAACCAGCTGCGGCATCTTTTCGCGCCCATACTCGACCAGCTGCAAATATCCCTGCCGTGTATAGCGCCGGTTCATCGCCGCCAGCACCCGGTCGTTACCGGACTGGAACGGCAGATGGAACTGCTTGGCGATCTTCGGGTACTTTGCCATCGTGTCAAAGAGCTTTTTGCTTGCGTCTTTCGGATGGCTCGTCATAAACCGCAGCCAGAACTCGCCCGGCAGAAGCGCCAGCTGTTCAAGCAGGTCTGCAAAATCCACACCCAGCTCCAGATCTTTGCCGTAGGAGTTGACGTTCTGCCCCAGAAGCGTGATGTCCTTGTATCCCGCGTCAAGGAGCTGGCGCACTTCCTGCACAATCTGTTCCGGTCTGCGCGAGCGCTCGCGCCCGCGCACATACGGCACGATGCAGTACGAGCAGAAGTTGTTGCACCCGTACATGATCGACACCCACGCCTTTAAATCGGACGAGCGCACCACCGGGATACCCTCTGCGATGTTCCCGTCGACCTGCTCAAACGCGAACACGCGCTTGCCCGTTGTCAGCACCCGCTGCAAAAGTTCCGGGAAGCGCCACAGCTCATGCGGGTTGAACACCCCGTCGACGTGGCGATAGCTGGCCTTGATGCGTTCGGCGGCCTGCGGCTGCCCCATCATGCACCCGCACAGGAAAATTTTCTGCTCCGGGTGCCGCGCCTTGGTATGTACCAGCGCCCCGACGTTTCCATACACGCGCGTCTCGGCGTGTTCGCGGATGGCGCAGGTATTGATGACGATGCAGTCCGCGCCTTCTTCCGTGTCCGTCATGGTATATCCGGCTGCGCGCAGCATCCCCCGGATGCGCTCGGAATCGGCCTCGTTCTGCTGGCAGCCATAGGTGTCGACGAACGCGCGCGGGACTCTGCCGCGCGCAGCCCACAGCTGCCGGATCTGTTCGCAGATTTCCGCCTCACGCGCAAGCGCCTCGGGCGCGATCTCAACCAGTTTGCGTTCCATGCTCTTTCCTCCAGCCAATTTGACAACATTGATTTAATATTATATCATACAGCCCCCTTTTTTGCAATGCAGCCGCAAAAAACTGCCCGCCGCGCAAAGATTTTTTTCACGAACTGCCCCGTATCCCTGTCCAAATGCTTGACAGCTTCGGTATAATGGAATAAAAGGCACGAGAAGGGGATTCTTTTTTTATTATGATAAAACGCATCCTTGCCGCCGCGCTGGCGTTATTGCTGCTGCTTGTGGGACTGTGCGCCTGTGCGGCGCAGCCGGCTTCGCAAACGCCCGTCCTCGCCACCACCGCGCCGCTTCACGCCATGGCCGAAGCGCTCTTACAGGACACCGGCCTCACCTGCGGCCGCCTCATCACCGAGAGTGTTTCGTGCCTGCACGACTACACCCTCACCGTCCGGCAGATGCAGGCCATCTCCCGCGCCGACGTTGTCATCGTCAACGGCCTTGGCCTGGAAGATTTCATGACCGACGCACTGCAAAGCGCCAACGGCATCATCACCGCCTCGCAGGCCGTCACCACCCTGCCGGGCGAAGACGGCCCCGACCCGCACGTCTGGCTCTCGCCGCAAAACTGCATCCTCATGTCCCAGACCATTGCCGCAGCGTTGTGCGCGCGCTACCCGCAGCACCAGACGCAGATCGAGTCGAATCTTTCGCGCCTGTGCGACGACTTCACCGCCGCGCAGCAATACGGCGAACAGGCGCTCGGCTCGCTTTCGTGCCGCGAACTTGTCACCTTCCACGACGGCTTTGCCTACTTTGCCGACGCATTTGACCTGCACATCGCCGCCGCGATGGAGATCGAACACGGCAGCGAACCTTCCGCGCGTGAGCTAACGCGCATCATCGAGCTTGTCTCGGACGCGCAGCTGCCCGCCATCTTCACCGAAGAAAACGGTGACACGTCTGCCGCGCAGCTTGTCGCACAGCAGACCGGCGCCGGCGTCTATTGCCTCACCATGGGCCTGTCCGAAGGCGCAAGCGCCTGCACCGATGCTCTCTACCACAACATCAACACCCTTCAGGAGGCGCTGGGATGAGCGCACACACCCACCTGCACACCGGCAGCTGTGAAAATGCCTGCTGCCTCAAAATTGAACACCTGTGCGTCACCATCGGCGCGCAGCGCATCCTCGACGATGTCAACCTGCATATGCACTGCGGGCAGCTTGTCGCGCTCATCGGCCCGAACGGCGCGGGCAAATCCACGCTTCTGCGCGCCATTCTCGGCCAGCGTGACTACGACGGCCGGATCACCTTCCACGCCGCCGGCGGCCAGTCGTCGAAGCTCCGCATCGGCTACGTCCCGCAAAGCCCCGCCTTTGACCGTGCCGACCCGGTCAGCGTGATGGATCTTTTCACCTGCTGCATCTTCCGCCGCCCGGCGTTTTTGCGTCCGAGCCGCGCCATGCGCGAAACCGTCCTGCACTGCCTGTCCCGTGTCCACGGCGAAGCGCTCATCGACAAGCGCATCGGCGCGCTCTCCGGGGGCGAACTGCAACGCGTCCTGCTTGCGCTTGCGCTCGAGCCGCTGCCGAACATCCTCATCCTCGACGAACCGCTCTCCGGTGTCGATGTCGAGGGCATGAGCCTTCTGATGGATATGCTCGACGAAATCCGTCACAAATTCGACCTGTCCATCCTTATGACGACGCATGATTTCTCCATGCTCGAGCAATACTGCGACCAGGTTGTTTTGCTGCAAGGCAAAATCCTGCGCCGCGG
Source organism: uncultured Oscillospiraceae bacterium (assembly GCA_964434135.1). GTDB lineage: Bacteria > Bacillota > Clostridia > Oscillospirales > Oscillospiraceae > CAG-170. The sequence goes on along the minus strand of CAYSTN010000021.1, from coordinate 12,228 downwards.
CACCCCGCTCGACGTTCTTTCTTCCGACGAATTTGCCCGCGCGTTCCGCATGGGAGGAGGTGCGCAGTCATGACCCTCTGGTACACACTTCTGGACGCTTTGCACCTTCCCATGTTCGAGCTGGACTTCATGAAAAACGCCCTTCTGGCCGTTTTGCTGCTTGCGCCGCTGTTCGGCCTGCTCTCGACGATGATCGTCACGGGTCGCCTGAGCTTCTTCTCCGACGCGCTGGGACATTCCGGCTTCACCGGCATCGCCATTGGCGCATTGTGCGGCGCACTGAAACCGATCTATTTTGCCGTGGCGCTCTCGGTCGTCTTCGCGCTGCTTTTTTCCTACGTCCGCAGCCGTTCGAGCCAGTCTGCCGATACCATCATCGGTGTCTTTTCTTCCACCGCCGTTGCCCTTGGCATCTTCATCGTCACGCTCGGCGGCAAGAGCTTTACGCGCTTTAACCGCTACCTCATCGGCGATATCCTTTCCGTCACCCCGACGGAGATCGCCCTGCTGGGCGCGGTGCTGCTGGCCGTTGTGATTTTGTGGGTCTTCGGCGCAAACCACCTGCTTTTGACCGCCGTCCACCCGCAGCTGGCCTCCTCGCGCGGCATCGCCACACGCCGCAACGAGACGCTCTTCACCGTTGCCGTCGCCATCGTCGTCACCCTGGCCATGAGCTGGGTCGGCCTCATGGTCATCAACTCGCTGCTCGTGCTGCCCGCAGCAGCCTCGCGCAATCTCGCGCGCAATCTGCGGCAGTATCACCTCTTTTCCGTTCTCGGCGCGCTTATCAGCGGCATTTTGGGCTTGCTGACGGCCTACTGGCTCGGCTGCTCGGCCGGCGCGACCATTGCTTTGTACCTCACCGTCTATTTTGCCGTCTCGTTCATCCTGCGCCGCCGCGCAGACTGAACCCCCGGCTGCAAGGAGTCTTTGATACCACCTTATGAAAATCGCAGACATTCACACGCACATTTTCCCCGAAAAACTGGCCGAACGCGCCTCGCAGTCCATCGGCGCGTTCTACGGCGTTCAAATCGAGCGCGAGGCCGATATGCCCTGCCTCATCGCGCAGCAGGCGCAAGCCGGCATCAGCCGCTGCGTCGTCTCCAACTCCGCAACGACAGCCAAACAGGTCGCCAACGCCAACACCTTTCTGGCCGCTGCGGTGCAGGGGCACCCGGGCTGTCTGGCCTTCGGCACGATCTACCCTGGCATGGACGGCTACGAAGACGAGCTGGATCGGATGCTGGAGCTTGGTCTGCGCGGCATCAAAATTCACCCGGATTTTCAGCGGCTTGCCATCGATGACGAGCGCGGCATCGAAACCTACCGCGCCATTGCCCGGCGCGGTCTGCCGGTTCTGTTCCACATGGGCGATGACCGCTATGACTTTTCCTCGCCGCAGCGGCTGACCAACCTGCTGCGCCGCGTGCCCGATCTGCAGGTCGTAGCCGCGCACTTTGGCGGCTGGAACATCTGGCCGCAGGCGCTGGCGCACCCGCAGCCGGAGTGCGTCCTGTTTGACACCTCATCCACCCTTGGCATGACCGATCGCGACACCGTCCTGCGCCTCATTGACCAAATTGGGCCCGAGCGGCTGCTGTTCGGCACGGACTTTCCCATGTGGAGCCCGCAGGAGGAGCTTGCGCGCTTTTTCTCCCTGAACCTTGGCGCGGATGCCAACGAGAAAATACTCTACGGCAACTTTATGAAGCTGTTTCACCTGACAGATGAAGAAGAAAGAAAAGAGGAATGACCATGCAGCACTATCTCATCGGCATTGACATCGGCGGCACCAACGTCAAGATCGGTGTTCTGGACGATTCGCTCGCGCTCGTTCAGGAAACGTCCATCCCCTTCCCGCACACCACCGCGCAGGAACTGTGCCAGCAGATTCGCAGCGCAGTCGAATCGCTTCTGGCGCAGCGCGGCGCGACGCCTGCGCAGCTCGATTCCGTCGGCGCAGTCGTCCCCGGCAGCATCGACCAGAGCGGCGAAACCGTCATCGACGCACACAACCTCGGCTTCCACGACGTTCCCCTGCGCGCACTGTTGCAGGCGCAGTTCCCCGGCCTTCCGGTCTACATCGCCAACGATGCCAACGGCGCGGCGCTGGCCGAGCTGTACAAGGGCGCGTTCGTCGGCTGTAAAACTGCTGTCCTGTTCACCCTTGGCACGGGACTTGGCGGCGGCATCATCCTCAACGGCAAGATGTTCAACGGCGGCCTGAATCACGGCGTCGAGCTGGGGCACGCCTACCTCGTCGACGGCGGCGAACCGTGTACCTGCGGCAACCACGGCTGTATGGAGTCGTATTGCGCGGCCACCGCGCTCACGCGCGACGGACGGCGCGCCATGCTCGCCCATCCAGAGAGTCTGCTTGCCGAACGCAGCGGCGGCAACCCCGAAGCCGTCGATCCGCGTCTGGTCACCGACTGCGCCAAAGCCGGTGACGAGGCGGCGCTGGCCGTCTTCCGGACGTATCTGGAGCATTTAAGTTCGGCCTGTGCGTCCATCTACAACATCCTCGACCCCGAGGTGCTTGCCCTTGGCGGCGGCCTGAGCGGCGCGGGTTCGTTCCTGTTCGACCCGCTTCAGGACATGGTCAGCAAAAAGTGTTTCTATCCCACGCGCGGCAAGCTGGTTCCGGCCAGACTCGGCAACGACGCGGGTATGATCGGCGCGGCGCTTCTGGCGCGCGATGCCGCTGTTTGATTGTTTCATCCACCAGATCTGAAAGGAGAGCATACTATGGTAACGATCAATCTTGAAGGCGCAAAGCAATTCTATACCCACCAGCCCGACCGCGCCTGCGCACAGGCTGCATTTGACACGCTGGTCAACGGCACGGGTGCAGGCAATGACTTCATCGGCTGGGTCGACCTGCCGGTGAACTATGACAAGGACGAGTTCGCCCGCATTCAGAAGGCTGCGGCAAAGATTCAGTCCGATTCTCAGGCGCTCGTCGTCATCGGCATCGGCGGCAGCTACCTCGGCGCGCGCGCCGTGGTCGAGCTTCTCAAAAGCCCCAACTACAACGCCCTGCCCAAAGCCACGCCCGACCTCTACTTCGCCGGCAACGGCATTTCCTCCGACGCGGTGTGCGACATTCTCGCCATGATCGGTGACCGCGACTTCTCTGTCAACGTCATCTCCAAATCCGGCACGACCACCGAACCTGCCATCGCCTTCCGTATCTTCAAAGCTGCGCTTGAGCGCAAATACGGCGTGGACGGCGCGAAGCACCGCATCTACGCCACCACGGACAAAGCGCGCGGCGCGCTCAAGACCCTCGCCACGCGCGAAGGCTACGAGACGTTCGTCGTGCCCGACAACGTCGGCGGCCGCTACTCCGTCCTCACGGCTGTGGGTCTTCTGCCCATCGCCTGCTGCGGCATCGACATCGAAGCGCTCATGCGCGGCGCACAGGCCGAACGCGAAGCGACCCTCGCTTCCGGCATCGACAGCGCCGCCGTGCAGTACGCCATGAGCCGTCAGGCGCTCAGCCAGACCGGCAAAACGGTCGAAGTCCTCGCCGCCTACGAACCGGCTTTCCGCTTCATGGGCGAATGGTGGAAGCAGCTCTACGGCGAGTCCGAGGGCAAGGACGGTCTGGGCATCTTCCCGGCATCCGTTGACCTCACGCCCGACCTGCACTCCATGGGTCAGTATATCCAGGACGGCCTGCGGATGCTGCAAGAGACGGTCGTCTTCTTCGACACTTCCCGCACCGCCCTCACCGTCCCGTCGGACGCAGAAGACCTCGACGGGCTGAACTATCTGGCCGGCCGCGAACTGAGCTACATCAACGAAAAGGCCATGCAGGCCACCAAGGCCGCGCACATTTCCGGCGGCGTTCCCGTCACCGAGCTGCGCCTGAACGCCATCTGCGAAGAAGCCGTCGGTGCGCTCATCTACTTCTTCGAGTTCGCCTGCGGTGTCTCCGGCTATATGCAGGGTGTCAACCCCTTCGACCAGCCCGGTGTCGAGGCATACAAGAAAAATATGTTCCACCTTCTCGGCAAGCCCGGCTATTGATCGTCTCGTCGGCACTTGGCCACCCGCTGCGTCAGCCGACCTGCGCTGACCCCCGGCTGACCCCCCGATTTGCCGTCCCGGACGCACATTCTACAACTGTAGTAAGTAAAAACACAGCAAAAAGCAGTCGATTTCGCATCGAAATCGACTGCTTTTTCACGATTTTTGCACGGTTTTGCCTTCGTTTTTGCGCAGTTTTTACCCGTTTTTTGACCGGTTTTCAGAAATGCAGCTGCGCCGTTTCCAGTTCAGAAATTCTAAAATTCATTCCAATTCCAGTCGCGCCGCGCGCGATGAGCGCCTGCGCCCCCGCCGTCTGATCGTCCAGAACGAACACCGGGCTGTACCCCCGGCGCAGGTTTTCCGTCGTGCCGCTCCATGTGCCGCCCGCCCCGTCTTTGCAGTGCGCAACGAGCGTTTTCAGCCCCATCGCGTGCAGCAGCGTATTGCGCGCAAGCGCCTGTTTTGCACTGAAATGTTCGTCATACGCCCGTTCTGCGACGAAAACCACGCCTTTTTCCGCTTTGCAGTCGGTCAGCCGACCCGTCGGAAAAATGAGCGCACGTCCCCCGTTTTCCACACACGCCTGCTGTGCGATCGTGTCTGCCCCGGCTGCCCCGCCGGAACACAGGCAAAAGCCCTCGGCTGCGATCTGCCGCCCGGCTGCGGCGGCAAAGGCGCGGTTTTGCGCCGGAAGCTCCCGCGAGCCGACCACGCAGATACAGCGCGCATTCAGCAGCGCCGCATCCCCTTTTACAAACAGCACCGCCGGGCAGCGCTCCCCCAGCACCTGCCGAAGCCGCTGCGGATAGTTCCCGGAAATGCGTGTAACCGGATAAATTCCCAACTTTTCAGCCGCAATCAGATAGCGCTCGAGCGCATTTTCCCGCTCCAACAGCCGCACGATCCGCGCGCTGACGGCCGCGTCGTAGCCCAGTCGCTTCAAATCCCGTTCGCCGATGTCGCGCAGCGGGTCGGCAGCTGCGAATCCAAGCGCGCGTACCCGTTTGCTCAGTTCCCGAAACTGCGCCGAACTCAGGGGTTTTTCCTCCGTATCCGGCAGCGCGCAGCACAAAAGCAGCACGCCCCGCTCCGCCGCCGTCAACGGAACCGCCGACGCGGCTGGGGCTTGGGCTTTTTGACCTCGGCCTCAACCAGCGAATTGTCCTCGGCAAAGCACACCGGCTGGATGGAATAGTGCGAATACTTGGCAATCTCCGCGAGTTTGGCCTGTTCCGGGAACGTGCCGAGAATGGACACGGCAATGCCCTTTTTCTTCGCGCGCCCGGTTCTGCCAATGCGGTGGATGTAGTACTCATTTTCTTCCGGAACGTCGTAGTTGATGACGCAGTCCACGTCATCCACATCGATGCCGCGCGAGGCCACATCCGTCGCGATCAAAATCGGCAGCTTCCCTTCTTTGAACATTTTCATGGTTTTTTCGCGCTTTTGCTGCGGAATATCGCCGTGAATGCAATCTGCGGGCAATCCCATGCGAACCAGATCGTCGCGCAGCCGCTGGCACATGACCTTGGTGTTGCAAAAAATAATCGTGCGCTCGAGCCGCAGCGTGCGAATCAGGCGGCTGGTCATTTCGATCTTTTCCAGCGGGGGGCAGACGATGGAATACTGCGTGATATCCGGGCGGTTTTCCAGGTCAGCGGGAACGGTGATCTCCACCTCGTCGCGCTGGTACATCCACGAAACAGTCATCACTTCCTGCGAGATCGTCGCGGAAAAAAGGCCGAGATTGCGGCGATTTTTGACCTTTTCGATGATTTTTGTCACATCGTCAAAAAAGCCCATGTCGAGCATCCGGTCGGCTTCGTCAAGGACGACGGTCTGCACCTTGTCGAGCTTGATCGTATGGCGCGCATAGTGATCCATCAGCCGCCCCGGCGTCGCCACGACGATCTGCGGGTGGTTGTTCAGCTGTTTGATCTGCCCCTCGATCTTCGCGCCGCCGTAGACGACCGCCACGCGGATGTTCTTGTAATAGGTCAAAAGACCGCGCAGCTCGTCGCAGATCTGGATGGCAAGTTCGCGCGTCGGCGCAAGGATCAGCCCCTGCACGGCCTCGCTTTCCGGGTCGATATGCTCGATCATCGGAATGCCAAAGGCAAAGGTCTTGCCCGTTCCGGTCGGCGCTTTGGCGATCACGTCCTTCCACTGCATAAACGGCGGGATAGCCTCGGCCTGAATGCGGGTGGGATACCCGTAGCCCTTTTTCTCCAGCGCCTGCAAAACCTCTGCCGACAATCCAAGATCCGAAAATGTTGTAACGTTTTCCATGTTATGTTCCCTCACAGTATCATTCTGGCGAAAAAATCGCAATTTTTTTAATCATATCACATTTCTCCCCCTTTTCCAATCCCCCATAAAATAAAAGCGAAAAAACAAGCCACTGCCCGTTTTTTTGGGCAGCGGCTCGTAAAAAAGTTCGATTTATGTGGTGATAATCGGGGCTTCGGAATCACCCCAGCGGCGTGACTTCGGCTTTTATCGTTTCTTCCGTAAGACTTTCACCGCTTGGACGTGCGACGGACAGAAGCTGTCCAATCAGTTCGTTGGATTGCTTCATCCAATAATCGCAGTCACAGACCAGGATCAGCTTCTTCTTTGCGCGGCTTACCGCTGTGTTTATCAATCTGCGGCCATTGCTTCCGGGCTTCTGGATCGACGTGAAATACTTGTCTGTTGTATCGACAACACTGAACAGCACCGTATCCCACTCACGTCCCTGTGAGCCGTGTATTGTCAACACCATATCCGGCGAAAAACCATGCCGCCTGATCTCGCTTGCCAAAAGAGCGCGCTGATTTTTATACGGTGATAGAACTCCAATTTCTTCATCTGGATGTTGTTTCAGATAACAAAGGATTGCGCTGCATTCTGCGAGATTGGTTCGATTCTCCTTTCCTTTGACTTTTGATGCAGGAAGAAACAGAAGCTGCGTTTCATGCTCTGGGTCTCCTTCAAGTGGACGGCGATATACCATCTGCGACAGAATCGACGCCAACGCTTCTCCGAAGCGATAAGTCTTGCTCAGCTCGAACTTCTTCATTTGACAAAATTGCGGTGAACATGCATTGTGATAGTCCTCAGCAATATCTGCGCCTTGCAGCGCTTCCTCTAAATATAGGGCAGACTGTGCCCAAACCGCAACCGCCGCTTTCATCCCGATCATTTCATCATTTGGCATTTCACAAATCGGTGGAAGCTGCATATGGTCACCAAGGAAAGTAAGCGGTGCATGATATGCAGTTAGAGTGGCCGCCTTGATTAACGAGCAATAGCCCGCTTCGTCCAGAAAAATATGTGAAAACTGACACGCAGCATCGTTCGGGAGCAATCGTCCAATGCAAGTGTCCACGGTCGCCGCAATAATTTTCCGATCGTGAATCGTCCCGGCTGTAGTCCGGGTTTGTATGCATTCCTTCTCCGCATGGATTGCCCGAATTGCTTCCTCGATCTCTGCCAGCTGTTTAGAAAGCTCCTCACTGGAAATGCTTTGCTTTGGCGCAGACGTATCCAAACGTTGTTGTAGCGTTGTTTCAAATGCCGAAACCGAGGCCAATATCTGCTTTGCAGCATTGTTCTGCTGTATACGGGAGATCAACATGGCTGCAAACTCTTGCATTGTATCGGCCAATGCTGAAACTCTCCCCAGTGTTGCTTCGCGCCGTGCGCAAAGTTGTATGTTATCCCGTTCCAGAAGTGAAAGGTGCTGTGCAGTCTTTTCCAGCTCAGTGATTGCTGTCTGTTGTTTCGCCTGTAGCGCATCCACTTCTGCGACCAGGGCAGACAACTGCGCAAGAGATTCGTCGAACCGTTTGGGAAACAGCAACCGCAAAAGCCCTGTTTCATATTTCTTTACCAGTTGTGTGTAACGGTCAATATGCGCGGCTTTTGCAGAACACGCCTGTTCAAATTGTGCCTTCTGATTTTGCAATACCGTCTGCTTCCCACGCTGGAAATGAAGCTGTTCCGTCAACGCTGTCTGCTCTGTATCGAGCTGTTCAAGAATTGAAAGGACAGGAAGCAGTTCTCGTTTGAGGTTACGAAACGCGTCCCACTCTTTTTGGACCGCAAGATACTTTTCCACTTGGGCGCACATGGCTTGATAGTCTTTTTTCCAGGCTTGCAGACGGAGCAGTTCGCCCGAAAGCTCCGTGAGGCGTTTCGCGGAGCTTCTGTCCTCGCAAATCGCAGGGTAACGCGCAGCAAACTCCGAGGATGCCACGCCAAGTCGAAGCAGACACCGTTCATAATCGACTCCAATTTCTTTTAGGACATCAATCACGCCATACAGTGTCTGCTCAACGGCATTGTTTGTCGGTGCAGTGATCATAATTCGCTTTCCAGCGCGCAGATACGCCAGTACGCAGTTTGCTAATACGAATCTGGTCTTTCCTGTTCCGGGTGCGCCCCAAACGTAACTAAACGGTTCTGATAGGATACTCTGAATTGCAGCAAGTTGGTCTTGGTCAACAGAGCGCGTATACAGCTGATCCGGTTCAGCATTTACATCGGGAAACTGAGATGGAATCGTAAGGCGATCTGCGTACTGAAAATACCACTGCCCCACTCGTTTTACCAAAAACTTTAAGTCTGAAACGATTCGGATCATTGCCGGTTCGTTGCGTAAAAACCTCTCTTGAAAATCCTGCGACACATACACTGTCATCGTGCGGGTATGCTTGTCATACTCCGTTGGGCGGATGTCTTTGGGGTCACAAAGCACACCTTTGATCTCAACTTGAAGCCCATCGAGAACGTGTGGATGCTGCATCAGTTTAAGAAGAAACAATGTTGCATCCTTCGTTTTATGAACCTCTGTAACGCGAATCGCAGCAACGCCTTTTCCGGAATGCTCGCAAAGGTATTGATAATAGATTTTCGCGCCGCATATCGCTGTTTCCTGAAATGTCACAATGTCCACCTTCTTCCGCGCGCAGTTGACTGATCGTACTTTGTTGTGACTGTTTACAAATAGTATATCACCGGTGACCTGGTTTGACAATCTTATTTTACATAAAATTACAGTTCCGCATTGACAAAAGAACTTGCGGCTTTTCGCCGCAAGTTCTTTTCGTATGTTTCTTTATTCAGCGAGGGGGCAAGGGTAGCGGAGATAGACGTTCCAGCCGGTGTGGCGGCGCTCGCCGCCGTCTTCGGCGGTTGCGGTATACCACTGCGTCCGGTAGAGCAGAATGTCCGGCTGAGAGGGGTCACAGCACACCTCGGCAGCGGCTACGTTACTGCCCAGCTCCCCGGTGGGGACGGTATCGTCGCCGGTGAAGGTGGCCGTGCCAAGCGACACGAACCCCTCCGGCGCGTCCCCCTCGATGCGCAGGCCGTAGCGCGCGTACACCGCGTCGTAGTCCGTCTGCGAAATGTCCGGGGCATCGCCCGAGGTAGTTGCCGTCCAGAGGGAAATATAATACACGCCGTTATAGCACAGCAGGTCTTTGCCGCGCAGGCGCACGTCAACATAGCGGGCATACGCCCCGTGCGGCTCGGTGGCGCGCAGTGTGCCGGTTTCATCCACCGTGCCGTCGGTGCGCACCTCATGGTAGACGTAGACCCACTGCGGCTTGTCGGGGCTTGTATAATACGGGCAATCCGCATAGCCGCCGACCACGTCGAGCGTCCCGGCCTCGGTGAAGCCGTCCGGGAGCGTTTCGGCCACGGACAGGTGCGGCGAGATGACATATGCCTGACCGTCCAGAACGAAATGCGGTGGGCCGTCGGCGGCCTCGGTATCGGTGTCGGCACGCGGCGTGGCGGGCGCGCGCAGAAGCGCCGCAGCGGCAAGTCCCAGCACCAGGCACACACCGGCGGCCAGCGCGCCCCATCTGCGCCAGGCGGCGCGACGGGCGGGACGGAACGTTTCGGCTTCATGGACATAGCGCGCGTCGACTTCGCCCAGTGCCTGGGCAAGCGTTTCTTTTTTCATAGGGCAAAGCCTCCTTCCGTCAAAGTCCTGCGCAGCTGCTGCCGCAGACGGCTGAGCGTGACGCAGACGTTGTTTTCCGTCATACCAAAGCGCGCGGCGATGTCGCAAATCGGGTCAAAGTACCAGTACCGGCGCAAAAACAGCGCGCGTTTTTCGCCCGGCAGCTTGCCAAGAAAGGCATTGAGCGCGGCAACCAGCTCACGATAGGCCAGCTGCTGCTCGACGGTGTCGGTGTCCGAAACCAGCTCGGCCAGCTCGTCCAGAACCAGCGGTGTCTGGCCGCCGCCGCGCTTTTCGGCGGTGCGGGCGCGATAGCGGCTCAGGGACAAGTTCCGCGTGATCTTGCCCAGAAACGCGGAAAACTGCCGTGGCCGCTGCGGCGGGATGGCGTTCCACGTGCGCAGCCAGGTATCATTGACGCACTCCTCGGCATCGAGCCTGTCGGTCAGGATGTTGTTGGCAATGGCGGCGCAGTAGCTGCCGTATTTTTGCGCCGTTTCGCTGATCGCCTGCTCGTCGCGGGCAAAGTAGAGCCGGATGATGGCTGCGTCCTGCATGGGCTGTCCCTCGCTTTCGTGTTTGGTCTTCATCTATCCGGACGCCGTTGGCGTGAAAACCTTACAGGCATCGTATCACAGATTTGTAAAAAAATCAGCCGCTGCGCGACTTTTGCGCAAAAACGGACAGACAGGTTGCGCCGGGCGGCATACGGCAGTATAATAAAAAGACTGACGCAAAAAGGGAGAATGCAAAATGACAACATGGCTGTTGCGGCTGTTCGTTCCGGACTATCAGAATACCGACGAGCCAAAGGTGCGCGCCGGATATGGCCGGTTGGCCGGTATCGTGGGGATTGTGTGCAATTTTTTGCTGTTCGCGGCAAAGCTGCTGGCCGGAAGTCTGTCCGGAAGCGTGTCGATCATGGCCGACGCGGTCAACAACCTCTCCGACGCTTCGAGTTCGCTTGTGACGCTCATTGGCTTTAAGCTCGCTGCGCGTCCGGCTGACGAGGGGCATCCGTTCGGCCACGCGCGCATGGAATATCTGTCCGGGCTGGCGGTGGCGGCGATGATTTTGCTCATCGGCGTGGAGCTGGTCAAAAGCTCAGTGGAGAAGATTCTGCACCCGGAGGCGGTGGCGTTTTCGTGGGTGATCGGCGGGATTTTGGTGCTGTCGATCGCGGTGAAGCTGTGGCTGGCGCTGTTTAACCGGAAGCTCGGCCGCCGCATCCACTCCGCTGCGCTCAGCGCCACGGCCGCAGACAGCCGCAACGATGTGCTTTCCACGGGCGCGGTGTTGCTGGCGTGTGTGATCGGGCAGCTGACGCAGCGCAACTTTGACGGCTACATCGGCGTGGCGGTCGCGCTGTTTATCCTCTGGTCGGGCATCGGCATTGCAAAGGATACCATTGACCCGCTGCTCGGCGCAAAGCCGGACGAGGAACTTGTCCACGCGATCGCGTATCTGCTGACCTCAAAAACGGAAATCCTCGGTATCCATGATCTGATGGTACACGACTACGGCCCGGGCCGGCGCTTTGCCAGCGTCCACGCGGAGGTCGATCACCGGATGGACCCGCTGCTGGCGCATGAGCTGCTGGATGAGCTTGAGCGGCAGGCGCGGCAGGAGCTGCACGTGGAGCTGGTCATCCACTATGACCCCATTGTGATCGACGATCCGGTCGTGACCGCCGTGCGCACACGGATGCAGGAGATTCTGCGCAAGACCGACCCGCAGCTGTCGATGCACGATTTTCGCATGGTGAGCGGTCCGAACCACGTCAATGTGATCTTCGATCTGGTCACGCCGCTGTCTTACGCGGGAAAGACCGAAGCGCTGCGGCGCGCGCTGGAAGCGCAGCTGCAAGATGGGAAAAAGCAGTATCATCTGGTTGTCACGTTTGACACGGCGGCGTTTAATGCGTTGACAACGGAAGTGTGAATGGGGCGCCCTCTCAGTCACCTTCGGTGACAGCTCTCCCAGAGAGAGCCAAGGGGGGTGCGGTGCGACGTGTTAGGCGCGGTGGAAGATTGAAGGCTTCGGGCGGACAGAGTCGTCCGCCCCTACAACGTTCTACGGAAAACCGATGGGCGCGGCGAGGCCACGCCGGGTCGATGTGGGCATCGACCCCTACAAGGCGTATGAAATCCAAAAAATACGGTTTTGTAGAAGACCGATGCAGAAAGGTACAGCCCAATTATCAGGCTGTACCTTCTATTTGACGCAGATAT
>CAYSTN010000020.1:0-29731 GCA_964434135.1 uncultured Oscillospiraceae bacterium | reverse complement strand
ACTTGCCGTCGGGCTTATCCTTCAGACGGTTCATGACCTTGATGAAGTCGATCTTCGGGGTCTTGCCGTAGGGGATGATCTCCTCGGGAAGAAGACCGAGCTTTTCGCGGAAATAATCGACCGGGGGCAGAGCCTTTTCGGCTTCCTCGGCGATCTGCCAATCCTTGTAGACAGTCGGGTCGAGCGTGACGCGACCAGTCTGCGGGTCTACATACTTGCCGTCTTTAAATTCGATTGCCATGGATAATTTCCTCCTTACGTGTCGGGATCTTTAACTATCCCGGATTGCATACTTGGTGGCGCGGTCATCACGCGCCGAAGTGTTAATCGATATTGTTTTATCGGTTACGCCACAAAGTTTATCACGAACCGCGCGCGAAGTCAACCGGGCGCAGCGGAAAATCGGGGCACAGAAGCGTGGAAAAAATGACGAATTTTGTATATCATAATTGTCATATTTAACATATCAAAAATGCAATACCTAATTTGCGATACGCGCGCATATCAAAACCGGTATAGCTGTGGGGCAAAACCACGTTTTGCCCCACAAAAACACCCGCTCCGGGTGTGGCCGGAGCGGGTGGGTTGGGATGTTTTGGGGGCTGCGCCGGATGGGTCAGTCCATCATCGAGCGCGTCTGCTCTTCGCGGTACTGGCGCGTGTAGAGCCGGTAATACGCGCCCCGGGCCGCCATGAGCGAGCGGTGCGTTCCGCTCTCGACAATCTTGCCGTCGTGGACGACCAGTATCACGTCTGCGCGGCGGATGGTCGACAGGCGGTGGGCGATGATGAACGAGGTGCGTCCGGCCATGACCTTTTCGATGGCATCCTGAATGAGCCGCTCGGTCACGGTGTCGACGGAGCTGGTCGCTTCGTCGAGAACAAAGATGCGCGGGTCGGCCAAAAGCGCACGGGCAAACGACAGCAACTGCTTTTCACCCGTGGAGAGGGTGTTGCCGCCCTCGCCGATGTCGGAGTTGTAACCGTCCGGCAGCCGGGCGATGACCGCGTCGGCAGAGACGGCGCGCACGGCGGCATCGATTTCGTCCATGGTGGCATCGGGCTTGCCGTAGCGCAGGTTTTCCAGCACCGTGCCGGAGAACAGGTGCGGCGTTTGCAGCACGTAGCCGATGTTCGAATGCAGCCACAGCTGGCTGCGTTCGCGCGCGTCGCGCCCGTCGATGAGTACGCGCCCTTCGGTCGGCTCAAAGAAGCGGCAGACCAGATTGACCAGCGTGGATTTGCCCGCGCCCGTCTCACCGACGATGGCAACGTTCGTCCCCTGCGGGACTTTGAGGTTAAAGTGTTCGAGTACGTTTTCCGAGCCGTCGGGATAGCGGAAGGTGACATCCTCAAATTCAATGTCACCGTGCAGCGGTTCCCAGTTTTCCTTTTTCGGCTGGAACGCGTCACCGTAGACGGCCTCGACTTCGGGTGTGTCGCGCACGTCGGACTGCGTTTCCATCAGGCGCGTGAAGCGCTCGACGTTGACCTGCACGTTGACAAGCGAGGAGATGACCTGCACCAGCCACTGGATGGGCTCCATCATGCCCTGCGCGTAGTTCATGAACACCGAGAGCGTACCGATCAGAATCACGCCGTCGCGCGTGATGATGCCGCCGCGCCACAAGACGATGGCCAGCGCGACGGACGCAGCAAAGGCCGTGGTGGACATGAACACGCCGCGAAAGTGCATCGCGCGCACGCTCAGGCGCTTCATTTCGCCCGTCAGATCGTCAAATTCCTGCTCGACTTTGTCCTCAATGACCAGCGTTTTGGTCGTTTTCGCGCCGGTGATACCCTCGTTGAACGCGCCGGTGATGCGCGAGTTCTGCTCCCGCACACGGCGGTGATAGAACACGAGCCGCTTCTGGAAGAATGCACCGGAGACGACGAGAACCGGGACGATCACCATGACGCACAGCGCCAGCTTCCAGTTGAGAACGAACATCATCACGATGGCAAAGAGCAGATATGCAATGTACCACACGCCTTCCATCAGACCCCACGCCATCGTTCCGGCAATGCGGTCGGTGTCGGACATGACGCGCGCGTGGATGTAGCCGACGCTGTTCTGGTTGAAATACGAGAACGACAGCGTTTGCAGGTGGTCAAAGGCCGCGCGTTTGAGGTCGCGCCCCATGAACAGTTCAAACTTACACGCGCCGTAGGCCGAGATATAGTTCGTACCGGTCTGCACGAGCATGACCAGAATGTACAGCGCCAGAAAGCCGCCCAGACCCTGCATGGTCTTATCGGCAATGAAATGGTCGATGGCGTGCTGCTGGAACAGGGGGATGATCGCATCCATAGCGCTGCCGATCGCACCGGCAACGACCATCCAGAACAGCAGCGACCGATACCGCCGCAGATACGGCAGGAGCCTGGGGATACCGAAAAACGGCAGACCCTGCTTTTTTTCTGTCTGCTTCATGCCGGTTCCTCCTCTCCGAGCGACATCTGCATCTCATAAATCTGCCGGAACAGCCCGTCTTGCGCCAGCAGCTCCTGCGGCGTACCGAGTTGCAGGACTTTGCCGTGTTCCAGAACCAGAATGTTGTCGCAGTCCATGAGCGTGGTGATGCGGTGCGAAATGATGATGGACGTGCTTCTTTGCAGATCACGCCGCAGCGCGGCGCGGATGTTTTCATCCGTCTGCGTGTCGACCGCGGACAGAGAATCGTCAAAGACGATCACGGGGGTCTGTTTGGTCAGCATCCGCGCGATGGCCACGCGCTGCTTCTGCCCACCGGAGAGCGTCACGCCGCGCTCACCGACCATGGTGTCGTAGCCCTGCGCAAACTGCTCGATGTCGTCTGCGATGCAGGCGGTTTTGGCCGCGCGGCGCACGGCTTCGGCATCCGCACCGCAGATGCCGATGTTTTCCTCAATGGTGCGGGAGAACAAAAACGGCTCTTGCAGCACGATGCCGACGTTTTCGCGCACCCAGCTTGCGGGCAGCTGCGCAAGGTCATCTTCGCCGATGCACACGCGCCCCTGCGTGGGCGCGTACAGGCGGCAGAGCAGCAGAAGCAGCGTACTTTTGCCCGAGCCGGTGCCGCCGAGAATGCCGAAGCTCGTCCCGGCGGGAATGGTAAAGCTGACATCCTGCAAAACGGCAGGGCCGGTCGCATACTGGAATGTGACGTGGTCAAAGACGATGTCGCGATCCATGGCAAGCGGTTTGGAATCCGGCGCGTCCTGCTCGACGGGCGCGTCGAGAATCTCGCCGATACGACCGACCGAGACACCCGCCTTGCTCATTTCGGAGATCACGCGTCCAAGACGGCGCACGGGCGAGATGCTCATGGCGTTGTAGATGGCGAACGAGACGAACTCGCCCTCGCTCATCTCGCCGCGCACACACAGAAGACTGCCGATGACAACTACCAGCATCGTCTGGATACAGGCCGTCGCGTCACCGACCGCCCAGAAGTCCGAAAGCGTGCGGCACAGCTTGACCCAGAGGGTGGTGTAGGCTTCGTTCTGCTGATCGAAGCGCCGGCGTTCGTATTCTTCGCGGCCAAACGCGCGCACGACGCGCACACCGGTCAGGTTTTCCTGCGCAATGGTGGACAACACGCCCTCGGACTCGTCGATGGCTGTGTAGCGCACCCGGATGGAGTTGTGGAACAAAAGCGAATAGGTGATGATGATGGGGAAAATGATCGCCGGGACGAGCGCCAGCTTCCAGTTCATCATCGCCATGCAGAACAGTGAAAAGACGATCATCGCCACGGAGCGGAACACGGAGACGAACTGTTCTTCAAAAAATGTCTTGATGCGCTCGACATCCGACGTGCAGCGCTGGATGATATCGCCGGTGGGGTTTTGCATATGCCAGCTCCACGGCAGATGCTGAATATGGTGATAGAGGATGTCGCGGCTGGTCTTGACCAGCGTTTCGCCGGCCTTGGCGCTGAAAATGTTCACGCAGTAGCGCATGAGCGCGGACAAAAGGCCAAAGGCCGCCATGGCCGCCGCCGGAATCCACAGTTGCTCGCGCAGGTGCGCCGCGCCGCCGAAGCGCTCGATGAGCGTGGCTGCAAGCGCGAGCTTGACCGGCTCGTCGCCGATGAGCGAGTCGATGCTCACGCGGATGATCTGCGGCACGACCAGCTCACACGCGGTAAAGGCCACGCTGGAGAGAATGCAGGCGGCAAAAAACCGCCAGCTGCCGCGCAGCAGCTTGGACAAGGTGCGCAGATTGGAGCTTTTTTTGTGTTGCAAGACGCTTCGCCTGCCTTTCTTGGGCAAGCCAGGGGCTGAATTGGAAAAACCCAATCCAGCCCCTGGGATCGCCGTAAATTCCTGTTATGCGTATGATACCGCACATTTTGTGCGAAGTCAACGCCGGACTTTGCGTTTAGGCGATGCCGGTCAGATCATAGCCGTCGAGCCACGCCTTGGCCGCTTCGCACACGCCGCGCAGGCAGCTTTCTTCAAACGGGCTGTCAAGCCCGGCGTTTTTCAAAAGCTCGGTAAACACGCAGCTGCCGCCCTGTTTGGTGTAGGCCATGTAGTGCTGCCAGGCATCGGCGGTGTCCTTTTGCAGCAGCGCCCAGATTTGCAGCGCGACCGTCTGCGCCAGGCAGTAGTCGATGTAGTAGAACGGATGCACGTAGATGTGCAGCTGCCGCTGCCAGCCCTCGCCGTCGCCGTAGAACGGAATCTCGCTGCCGAGCTGCATCCAAGGCATATACACGCCCAGAAGCTCTTTCCAGACTGCGTGGCGCTGCGCCGGGGTCATGTCGGGCTTTTCGTAGACGATGTGCTGGAAGTGGTCGACCATCGTGCCATAGGGAATGAAGGTCAAAGACCCGGCCAGGTGCGCATAGCGGAACTTGCGCGTATCCTCGCCGAAGAAACCCTCAGCCCACGGCCAGGAGAAGAACTCCATCGACATGGAGTGTACCTCACACGCCTCCATGCCCGGCCAGATGCTCTCGGCCGGGATGCGCTCGCGGTTCATCCATGCGGCGAAGGCGTGACCGGCCTCGTGCGTGACAACCTCGACATCGTGCTGCGTGCCGTTGAAATTCGCGAAGATGAACGGCACGTGGTAATCGTCGATCGACGTGCAGTAGCCGCCCGCGCGCTTGCCCGGCGTGGAAAGAACGTCGAGAAGCTCGTTATCAAGCATCATGTTGAAGAATGCACCCGTCTCGGGCGAAAGCTCCTCATAGAACTTTTTGGCCTGGGCGAGAATCTCATCCGGTGTGCCGCAGGGCTTGGGGTTGCCGCTGCGGAAGGTGATGGCGTTGTCGGCGAAGTTCATGGGGTATTGCTTGCCAAGGCGCTTGGCCTGTGCTTCGTAGACGCTGCTGCAAAGCGGGACGAGATACTTGACCACGGCTGCACGGAACTTCTCCACGTCATCTTTGGTATAGCAGTTGCGCCCCATGCGGTAGTAGCCCATCTCGGTATAGCCGTCGTAGCCCAGCTTGCGCCCCATCCGGTCGCGCAGATGCACGAGCTTGTCATAGATATCATCGAGTTCGGCCTGGTGCGCTTTGTACCAGCTGCCCTCTGCCTGCCACGCGGCCAGCCGCTCGGCATCGTCGGTGCTGTTTTTAAACGGTGAGAGCTGCGAGAGCGTGTATGTGCCGCCGTTAAACTCGATCTGCGCGCCCGCGATGCACTTCTGATACGCCTGCACGAGTGCGTTTTCCTGCTTCAGCTCGTCGATGATCTGCGGCGAGAAGGCTTTGAGCGCAAGCTCGGCGTTGGTGAACATCAGCTCGCCGTATTGCGCGGCGAAGTCCTTGCGGAACGGCGAGGCCAGCATGGCCTTCGTCCAGGCCTGTTCATACTCGCGCAGTTCCGGCCCGGCTGCGTTCCAGAAGTTTTCTTCTTCATCATAAAATGCGTCGCGCGTGTCGATGGAGTTGCGGACACTCGAGAGCGTGGCAAGCGTGTTGATGTGCTGCATCAGCTTTTCCTTGGCCAAAAACGCCTCGCGCGCGGCGGCATAGTCCGGCGCAGCCGTCAAGTGCGCGGTCACGTCGGAGATCTGCTGTTTCAACTCGTCAAGATCAGGCCGGGAATACGGCATTTCAGAAAATTTCATGGAAAGCTCCCTTCTGTTTTCGTTGATGTGGATAGTATACCATAGATACTCAGCTGCGCGCAATGGCTCAGGCGGAGAAAAAACGGCCCTTTGCGCGGAAAATAAAAAAAGTGCTTGACAAACGCGCCAGGGTTGCGTATAATAATCCCGCCGATGGACAGTTAGCTCAGCTGGTATGAGCACATGCTTGACGTGCATGGGGTCACAGGTTCGAGTCCTGTACTGTCCACCAAAACAAAACCGACAAGCAAAAGCTTGTCGGTTTTGTTTTGGTGGCAAACCGCACATCATTTCATCATTGTGAATATATCTACGCGGTACAGCGCCCGTTCCGGTCGGAACGGGCGCTTCTGTTTTTAACGCCCACGGGATAGTTACCAATAAAAATTTTCTTCAAAACATAAGCAGCCAGCTTAACAAATCTCCGCAGCGAAGTGCTACAATCTGTATGGAAATCAAAATCCCGGTCAAAAAGTCGGAAAATGCGGTGCTTATCGGAGTTTTCGGTTTTCATACAGTTTCTTCGCCGGGCGCACTTTATATTTTAAAAGAAAAGAGAGGTATTACTTATGAATCCGCTGAAATCCCAAAATACTGTTGCAAAAATTATTCAGGTGTACGCTTATCTAAACGCAATTGCAGGGGCAATTCTGAGTTTAATCGTCGCAGTTGAATTTTCTGGAATTATGGCTGTTTGCTCTTTCTGCGTAATCTCTTTTGCAAGTTTTATGCTGTATGCCTTTGGTGAGATCATCGCGCTGCTACAGGGGATAAAAAACAACACATACAGGACAAATGAACGTGTTGTTGATGATGATAACGATGATGAGCTGCCGGAACTGTGAGAGGGAAGAAAAATGCGTGAACGATATCAAAGACTTTATGCTCTGACGAAGAACTTGTATGCCAGTGGTTCTCCGGTCATGATCGCGGCGGGAGCGCTGCTGAAAGATACGCAGACCGGGCGGGTGCTTGCGCAGTTGAAGCTGAAAAGCCTGAGCGGAAAACCGATCAAGGCGGTCAGCGTTGCGATCATGCCGTTTGATACGATCGGAAATCAGCTGGGCGAAGCCGTTGCTTATCAATATCTCGATCTGCAAGTCGTGCGGTCGACGGAATTTGGCTCGAAAAGCCCGATTTTTCTCCCGGATCAGACCACGCGCCAGTTTTCGGCGGTGGTCACGACGGTCGTTTTCACGGACAACACGATCTGGAACACCGACGGCGCAGCGTGGGAAGAACTGCCTGAACCGAACAAACTGCGTCAGAGTTTGGACAACCATGAGCTGCACCAACAGTTTTTGATTCATTATGGTGCGCAATGCCGCGTGATGCCGATGCAGCACAAGGATCTGTGGTACTGCACCTGCGGTGCGATCAACCGGCAGGAGGATGAAAGCTGCTATCAGTGCCGCCTGTCGTGTTCGGAACTGATGCATCTCGATCTGGCGCAGCTGCGCGAAGAATGCGACGCCCGTCTTGCTGCCGAAGAACAGCAGCGTCTTGAAGCCGAGCGGCAGCGGCGGCAGGAAGAGCGCGCTGCGCGCATCCGGGCGAGAAAAATCAGAAAAACAACGATCATCCTGACCGTGATCGTTGTGCTGCTGACGGCGGCAGCCCTGCTTGCGACCAATGTGGTGATTCCCAATATCCAATACAATCAGGCCGTTACCCTGCTGGAAACCGGACGGTATGACGAAGCGGCTGCGGCCTTTGAAGCGATGGAGGACTATAAGGACAGCGCGGCCATGGTCACGGAAACCAAGTATCAAAAAAGCATGGCGCTGATGAACGCGGGGCAATATTACGAAGCAATCGCGGCGTTCGAAGCACTGGATGGGTATAAAGACAGTGCGAAACAGATTAAGGCTTGTGAAACCGTAATTTTGGATGAAAAATACAACGATGCCGTTGCGTTGATGGACGCCGGAAATGTTATTGATGCATACGAGGCGTTGATTGCGCTTGATGGATATAAGGACAGTGCGGAAAAAGCCGATTCTATTTTATACAAGTATATAGATGAAAAGATTAAACCTGCTGAAATCGGGGATTATGTGATCTTTGGTACCTATGAACAAGACAACGATACATCCAACGGCAAAGAAAATATCGAATGGCTCGTGCTGGATAAACAGGACGGAAAAACCCTTGTCATCAGCAAATACGCGCTGGATTGTAACCCGTACAACACAGAGTGGACAGATGTTACATGGGAAACCTGCTCTCTGCGCAAGTGGCTGAACAATGAGTTTATCGATACAGCGTTCAGCACAGAAGAACAGGCTCGGATTCCCACGGTAACCGTGTCTGCTGACAAAAATCCGATTTACTACGGCACAGACCCCGGCAATGCAACCGAAGATCAGGTATTCCTGCTGAGTATCGTTGAAGCCAAGCAGTATTTCCGTTCTGACGATGCAAGACAGTGCAAAGCTACCGATTATGCAGTTGCCAATGGCGCGTATGTCGATAGCGAAAATGGAAACTGTCGGTGGTGGCTGCGGTCGCCCGGCAGCTATCAGACAGCTGCTGTCTATGTCGACAGAGACGGCTACGTCGGCAGCTACGGCACTTGTGTCGACAACGGTAGGATTGCCGTTCGCCCCGCGATGTGGATTGATCTTGCATGAGTGTGCAAAAGCAAGAAAAATGCGTCATTTAGACAGTGCGCCGTTACAAAAACCGGGAAACCATACCAGCGGCAGGGAAACCCCTGCCGCTGCAGCAGAATGAAGCACAGACGTGCGCAGAACGATAGGAAGAGCATACAATAAAAGCGCGGCGCTGATTGCAGCGCCGCGCAGAATTGTTTATTCAAGAATATCAGAGAGTGCCTTTTTGCAAAATGCCGTCAAAACCGGAATATCTTCCGTGGCCGTCTGCCAGATTCGCTCCTTGTCCATCGAGCCATAGTCGTGCGCGAACATATTTCGCATATTTTTGATGGCGCGCCAATTCATCTCTGGCCTGCTTTGCTGCACGTACTCCTCAGAAAATCGCCCTGCTAATTCTCCGATTTGAAGCAAGTTCATGCTGACAGAATCCATGTAGTCCTGATCGTGCAGGAACGTATCAAAGTCGCAGCCAAAGCGCGTGATCGTCTGCTCAATGCGACCGCAGTATTCTAAAATGTGCTTCAAAATCTGCGCATCGCGGTTAGGAAAGCTCATACAAAAGCACCTGATCCTTTCGCAGATTTTCAAGAAACGCAAGATCCGGATTATACTTTAAAGAGCCTGTGGTCACAACATCAATGCTTTTTTGAAGCGCATCTTCCAGATCGGCATACAGACCACCGAGGGCAAACAGACCGCGCAGCTTCGGCGCATCCACGCAGAGATCTACATCGCTGGCAGGTGTTGCATCGCCGCGGGCATAAGAGCCGAACAGGAAGATTTTGTCCACGCCATGCTGCTGTGCGATAGGCGTGACGATCTGGCGAATTTCATCGATGGAATAAATCTGATTCTGCATCATGTGCGCCTCCCTTCTGAAAACAGTATACCCCAAAACAAAAGGCTTTGCAACCACAGAAAATGTGATAACTGCTGCAACTGGGTTCGGTTTGCACGAGCGGATATGCAACACAGCACGCAGAAAGCGTGGCAAAACCGGATGGACATACTTCGGCGAGGAAACCGTCCGGAGAACAAAAACCGATACAACGGGCAGATGTGCGATAAAACGATCGATTCGATAAAGAAAAATAGCGGCGTTCGCAAGAACACCGCTATTTTTTCCGTTTTGCTCCCGGATCAAATGTATAAAGCCAATGCGCCGATATTGCAGGTTTTGCCAATAGAGCAGATCGGAGCTTTATTCTACGCGGAAATCGCTTTTATGCTTCTTCCGGCAGCTCCGGATTCTCTGCAAAGTGTTTGAGCATCACGATCGGCTCGGTTTCGGACGTGTTTGTAATCAAAACACCGTCCTTTGCCGCTTTTTCCGTCACAAAGTACTCGTCATGTGTCAGTTCGCCATAGCGAATGAGCGTCGGCGTTTCGATCTTCCAGACACCCATCGTTCCGTGCCCTTGCAGCATAATCATGCCATAGGCAGCCTGGTCGCGGATCACGCAGCTGTGTCCGGGCAGGATCGTCAGCCGCTTTGCGCACACCAGTTTGGACTTGTAGCAGATCCATTCTTCCCATCCGGCCTCGGTCTTCCAGATCAGCTTCGGCTGCATGAAGTGCTTTGCGCGGAAGTCGGGGTCGACGTTTTCGTCCCAGTCGATCACGTCCATCAGATAGTCAAAGTTGCCCTTTTCTTCTTCCGGACAGTTTTTCCACAGCAGGTCTTCCGATACACACTGTCCGCCGTACAGAACCGACTGATACATCGCGTAGACATCACTTGCGAACTGCGGCTCATAGGTACACAGGCTTCCGGGCGCGTGCATCACGCCGGGAGGCACGTCCCAGCCGGTATCGAGCGTCAGCTTGTACGCTCTGGACAGGTCGAGAATGCAGTTGTCACCCTTCGTAAAATTTTCCAGCGAGGTTTTGACCTGTTCGCGTGTTGTCTCGGGGTTAAAGCCGAAGAACGTGAACGGAAACTCGCCGCCGTGGTTGTTGCACTGTGCAGGGAAGAAATACATTTCCGGCTTTCCGGCTGCGCCCACGCGCGCGGCGTGTTCATCTCTGTGATGGATGTGGTGCGGCAGAGGCCCCTGGTTGTCAAAGAATTTGGAGAACATTGGCCATCTGTGATATTTGTTCCACAGCGCTTCGCCGATGAGCGCACCCTGTAATTCCGCCACAGCATCACGCAGCAGCACACGCTGCGTTCCGTCTGCCGAGACAACGTAGCTCAGTCCTTCGTCTTCCGGTGTGCCCGGGCCGTTTTCTGCCCAGGTCGTTGAGGCAAACCACCGTTCATCGATGCCGCCCTTTTCCAGACCGAGTACGTAGTAGTCATCCGGATGGAGCTTGATACGCTTGCCGGGGCGGCAGAACGAGCGCGGTACCCACGTGGGTGCCAGGCGATAAATGCCTTTGCCCTCTTCGAGCAGTTTCTTTGCTGTTGTCATAGTGATCTCCTTTCGTCGTTATGCTTTTTCTGTTTGTTCAAGCTGTTTCGTCAGTTCGCTAAGCCGCAGTCCGTCGCGCGGAATGAAGCGTCTCCAGTAACGCACAGACTCACGCAGTTTCTCCAGAGCCGCATACGGGTCATCTGCCGTGCCAACGAACGGCTCGAGCGTCAGGGTGATCTGTTCGCACATTGGCGGCATATCCGGACTCTGAGGTGCGTCATAGGCTGCGGCCAGCGCGCGCAGCAGTTTCCCGCCGTCAATGATGCCCTTCGCGTTGTGCGCCGCGTCAAACGGCCAGTGCGGCGAAGAGTTGCCGTCGGACTGCTGCAAATGCACGATCGGACTCCAGCAGCCCAAAGCCTCGACCCAGCGGTACGGGTCTGTGTCGCAACTCTGCGCGAACAGATAGGGCGTTTTTTCCGCTTCGTGCAGAATGACTTGTACGGCCTGCGCGTCCGTGCTGTGGCCAGCTGCCGCAGCCCGGAAGGCGCGCGCGGCGAGCTGTGAGCCCATCCAGATGCGTCTGGCTTCTCCCTGCCGCACCTGTTTCAGTGCTTGCAGGATGCTTGCTTCCGTCGGACGCAAAAAGTGCTGCTGCCCGTTCATGTGCCCGACATCCAGCGTCACATAAAACGGCGCGCTGCGCAGCGCATAGACCTGCCGCAAAAGCGTCTGCGTGCTTTCGATGGTCCAGGGAGGTTGGTGGGGAGAATACATTTGCTCCACGCCCGCGCCCTTTACACCGCGCGCAGCCGCATACGCGGCAATGTCCGCAAGATCGCTGTACAGCCACGCAAGCGACTGCTCATACTGCGCAGGCTCTTGCAGCACCGTTTCATCAAACGCGTGGGCAAAGAAGCCGATACCCGCGCCCAGCGCCGCCGCCGTGTCGATTTGTGGTTTGATCCACGCATCGCGAAAGCGTGCGCGCACCCGCGCATCCCAGTGGCTCAGTCCCAATGTCGCGTATGTTCCGTGCCCGGAGTAGAAATTTGCAATCTGCACACCGTTTTTCTCACACGCCAGCTTCACGCGCTGCACCCAGTCGGCTGTATACGCGCTGCCCATGTACAGCGGGTCACACTCGGTATCCGCACTCGCTTCGATGTACCCAAGCCCCAAGTGTGCGATCTGTTCGCACCAGCTCTCCGGCTTCGTCCATCGTTTCGACGCAAAGCAGTTGTCGATGCCGAGCATAATGATCGGATCTACTGTCAAAAAAACGCCTCCTCGCATTGCGTGAACGAACACGCAATTCTCAAAAAAATTTACGACTGCCCGGTTTTGTAAAGTTCGCTCGCCGAGCGGTATTTTCCGCTTGCGCCGGGCATTTTCAGATTCCGAATACGGATGACTTCGTCCATTTCGCGCACGTAATGCGGTGTGATCGGCTCTGCATGACCGAGCAGTTTGGCCACCAGCACGGACGTTGCCATGCGCTCGGCCATATCCAGCAGCTCGACTGCGTCAAAAATGTCAATGGGGCTGCAAAAAACTGCGCCGTGGTTCTGCATCAAAAAACCGTTGGAGTTCTCAATGACCGCGTCAAATTGCTTCGAAAGCGCTTCCGACAGCGGTGTCTCATACGGCACCATCAGGATCGGCCCGATCTCTGTGATCGGTTCAGGCAGCCAGGGCTTCTCCAATGTGCCGTCGTTTGCGATGGCAAAGCCGGTCAAAACCGGCGGGTGCGTATGCGCCAGCGCCTTGATATCCGGCCGTTTGCGCATGATGCGTGTGTGGAACGGCCATTCTCCGGTCGGCTTTTTGCCCTCGGGCGCGAACAGGATGTTGCCATCAAGGTCGATCACGCAGATGTCTTCCTCGCGCATCATCCGCTTGGGTGTCTTGGTCGGCGTGATGAGCAGCACGTTCTCTTCTACGCGCTGCGACAGATTGCCGCCCGCCGATGTCACAAAATTCAGCTCCGCGCAGCGGTGGCAGGCCTGCGTCAGCTGCCGGATCTCGTGTGCGTATTTCTTTTGCCATGCATCCATCATGCTTCCTCCACTCGAATTGTCAAATACCAGTGTTTTTCCTCATAAGGCAGCAGGGAACTGTTCATTCCATGCAGCTTTGCAATGTCCGGCCGGTCAAATGCACCGGTACACGGCTCTAAGAACATACACCGCAGTCCCAGTTTGCCGCCTTCTGCCTGAATCGCGCCGAGATACGGCACTTCTTTGGTTGGAAATTCTATCGTCAGGCGGTCCCCTTCCGGATACTCGATGCGCCCCCAACCGACCTCGCCCGGCAGCCGGTCGGCGAAGTAGAACTTCTGATAGTCGTCCGCGTCTTCGCCTCTGCACACACTTGCGTCATAGACGCTGCCGTCTGGCTGCGGCACGAGCGGGTAGGAAAACGTATCTCCATAACGGCCAAGCAGCCCGCTGTCTGACATCGTCGTATATGCTTTATGCAGTCCGTCCGGGAACACGAAGCGGCAGCCGCGGTAGCCGCTGAGCATCATATGCGCCGCCCAGATAAAATCGATCGCAAACGGGCTGCGGTTTTGCACGGTATACTCCAGCTGCAAAACGCCTTCGCTGAGCCAGCGCACGTGCAGCCGTAGCGTATACGGCAGCTGTACCCCGTCTACCGACGCACACAGGCCGTCAGCGGTCGGTTCTTCTCTCCACGGCAACGCCCAGACTTCGCCGTGGTCGGGCAAGGGCGTTCCCGTCCACGGCTGCTCGTCATAGCAGCACGCATCGATCGTGGGAAACATCTCATCCACGCCCGCACACTCGCCGTCAAGATAGCTCTGGCCATACGTTGCCAGCCGGTATTGCGCGCTTGTGCCCTGATAGATATATTCCTTACCGCTGTGTGTGTTTTGCAGCGAGCAGAGCTTGCATCCCTGCTGCGGCAGGAACACGGCGCGATATGCGCCATGTTCCAGCACCACAGCCGGAATGCCCTTATAGCTTCCTGCGTGTCTCACTTTGTCTCCTGTCTGCCGCCAAGGAGCTTACGCATCAGGCGGCTGGCCGCGATGGGATTGTTTTGCGCGATGGTCGCGTGGATCTCCTCCATGTCTGCCGTATCGACGATCTGCTCCAGAAAGTCCAGCCAGAGAGCGCTTTCTTCGATGGCCTCTTTGCCGTCTTCGCGATAGGGGAACTGATCGAGCGTCATATAGCCCTGATACCCTGTGCGGCGCAGCCAGTAGATAAACTCCAGGAACTCCAGTGTATGCACACTGCCGACGATCATATCATCGTCCCAGAGCCGGAAGTTGTCGTTGATATGGATATGCTTGAGCTTATCGCCGTACAGCTTGCAGATCGCCACGGACTCAGCAGGAGTCTCATATCCGAGCGCCGCATGACCATAGTCGAGCGCGATACCCAGATTCTCGCGGCCACTGCTCAGGCACATCAAAAGTGCCGTACCGACTGTGGAGACATAGCAGTGTGTACGCGGCTCTTTGATTTTGTATTCCATCGTGATGGTTACGCTGGGGTCATAGTCGCACAACTCGACCATTGCTTCCTGGAACAGTGCGCGCTCTTTGATATAGTCCGCCTGGAAGATATAATCGTACCCGTCCTGACCCGGCCACGTCGTCACAAGATCGCAGCCGACACTCTTGGCAAAGTCGATGGCATCTTTTCCGCGCTCAATGGCCAGCGCGCGGATCTTCGGGTCGACCGAAGAAAAGCTGCCGCGCTGGAAGACCGGGTCGGCAAACGTGTCGATGGCGATCGAGCCGACTTTCAGCCCCGTTCTGTCCAGGTTCTCGCGAATGCGCTGCTTATCGTTGATAAATTCCGGCGTCAGCACGATATCGACTGCGCTGAGCAGCTCGACGCTCTTTGCCCGGTCAAACTTCTCCTCCATCGTGAACTTCCGACCATATGCCGGGCAATACCGATCCAGGCATGAGCCAAGATTGTCAATAAAGACGGAATACTTCCTGTTGTTCATCATAAACCTCCCATTTTTTCTCATGTTCTCATAAACTGCAACGCTGCGCGCGCCTGAAATTCCAATGCGCGCTGTGCGTCCTGCCCCATTTGTGCAGGGATCTGTGCGTCCTTCAGATACCACTCACGGAAGTACCACAATTCCAGAAATCCGTGTTCCATACGCTCGAATTTCTGCGCCGTGATACACCCGCCGGTCTGCACGAGTCGGCTCAAAAACGCTGCGTCTTCTGCCGCCAGCGGGTCGTGTCCGCACAGAACCATCGATACCGGCGGCAGCTGCCTGAGTTCGCTGTCCGTGGCAAAGGCCGGTGAGACCCAGCGGCTGCTCCGGTTCGTCTGCGGGGCATAAACCTGCCGCATCGCGTCAAGCTGCGCCGCAGTCAGCCCGCTTGGCTCGTCCGAGCGCAGCGCGCCATCCAGACACACGTCCAGATACGGATAGTCCAGCATCAGCAGCTGCATTGCATATTTTCCGCTCTGCGCACCCATCCACGCTGCCTGACACGCCAGATTGCCGCCTGCGCTGTGTCCCCACACGGCCAGCTTCGAAACATCGATGTGATATTCCTCTGCGCGCTCGACGAAGTAGCAGATCTGCTCAAAAATGTCTTCCAGCGCTGCCGGAAACGGCGCGCTCGTACTTTTGCGGTAGCCCAGCCCAATGACACGAAAGCCCGTGCGCGCGCTGAGCGACTGCCGCATTGCGTCATCGTTTGCCGCCGTTCCCTGCGAGAAGCAGCCGCCGTGTATCTCAAAGACCGTTGGCAGCACATCCTCGCCCGGCTCGTGCAGATAGACCGTCTGCGCCCCAGTGGTGCAGGGGATCAGAATTGGCTTTCCGTACAACTGCATCGTTTCGACATATGCCTGCGTCTGGGCAACAAACTGCTCTGACTCTGTTCGGAACTGCATCACATATGTGTTATCCATGTGCCGTCTCCTCACACCAGAGCGATGTCACGCCATGTACACCGCAGGCAAACGGGCGAAACGCGCCGAACGGCAGCACACAGTCCACACCGCCAACATCCTGCGCATCGTCCCAGCAGAGCTTGAGTACGGTTTCGCCTTCGCGCGCAAGCTGCGTCAGCTCGACCGGCCACAGCAGGAGTCCCCGATACGCCTTGGGTACATCACACGCCGCAGCAAGCGCCCCGTTGCAATACAGCTTTGCGTTTCCGTACAGCGGGATCGTCACCACGCAGCGCGTGAACGGCGCAAGCGTAACGCGCAGCTCACGTTCATGCTTCGTGCCAAGCCAGGACTCTGCCGCCACCTGCTGCTCACGCGCGAAGCGCTGCGCTTCGTCGATGAGCGCCGCATACGCGTCAAAGCGTGCGTTGACCTGCTCACTTTGGTTCGTGAACGCCTCAAATTCCTGCATCTGCTGCTGTGACAGCGGCTGCGGCTGCTGTACCGGCTGCTCACCGAGCCAACACGCCTGCATGGTCACATCCAGTGCCGTTCCCGTCAAAAAGACTGCCGCATTTGGCGAGACTTTCACACTGCGGAACGCAGCTTTTTGCACGTCGTAGGCAAATATGGCGGGTCTGCTGTCCGAGCCGAGCTGAAAAAACCCGCAGTCGGACAGCTCCAGCCCCTGCACGTGCCGGATGAACGGCCCAAAGCACGGCAGATATCCATTGATCGAAAAAATATCCGCATATAAAAAACTATAGTCCAGATATTCCGGCACACAGCACCTTCCTTCGCCTTCCGTATGCCCCTGCTCGTGGAAGAATACCTGTACGTTTTGCAGCCGAACGTCTTCGATCTTTTGATCCGGACAGCCGGAGATGACCATGCAGTTTCGCTCCGACTGCGCGCTCTGCGCGCTCACGTGTGCGATGATGTCGCGGAGCGTGACATTGCGGATGCCACCGAGCTTCGGCCGGATGGATGCGTCTTTTTTCGAAAGCCGGAATCGCCCCAGCGTCATGAATACCGGCCTGTGTACTTCGTGCATCACGCAGCGCTGCACCGTAATGTTCTCATACACGCCTGTGGCGCAGTCCTGAATTTTGATGCCGTCGTTGCATCCGAGAAACACGCAGTCCTCAACCAGCACGTTGCGCATATCTGCGCTCGACTCCGTTCCCAGTCTCACGCCGCCCCAGAGCGTCGTGAACGTACATCCTTTGATACGAATGTCCGCGCAAGGCCAAGCGGGGTCAGTTGTCTTCAGCGACACTGCGTCATCGCCGGAGACGATCCGGCAGTCTGTGACCGTAACATCCCGGCAGCCGTCCAGATCGACGCCGTCACCGTTTTCCGTCTTCCACGATTCGATGATGACGTGTTCTACCGTGACCATTTCGCACATCACGGCAAAGCAGGAGAAAAAGGCCGGGTCTGTCAGCCGGATGCCCGATACGCGTACATTCCGGCAATGATGGAACAACACCAGATGCGGTCTGCGCGCGTCGGGGTCATCTTTTGCCGGAAAAAACCGCCGCTCCATGCCCTGGCCGTTGATCTCGCCTTCACCGCAGATCGTGACGTTCTGTGCGTTTTCCGCGCAGATAAAAGCTACGAGCTTCTGCGCATTGAGCAGCGGAATGCCGGGCATCGGTGCCCACGGTGACGGTTGCGTGGAAAATGCGTAATCCTCAAATCGCGGCGAAGCGACCAGACGCGCGCCGCGCGTCAGGCAGAGCGTTACGTTACTTTTGAGGAACAGATTCGCGCTGTAAAACGTCCCGTCCGGGATCAGTACCGTACCGCCGCCGCTTGCGGCGGCTTCATCGATGGCGCGCTGGATGGCAGCTGTGTTCTCACGATAGCACAGCTGCTGCGCCACCGCGCCATACTGCAAAATATTGCAAACCATTCTCGTCTTCCCTCAATTCTTTCCGTCCAGATAAAAAACTTCCCGGAACGTCTGCCAGCACCCCTCGTCGTGCCGGACGAAGCACGCGCTTAGCACCTCATTCCACATTGCGCTGGCTGGATCGGCATCCAGCACACGCATATCCGCATCAAAATCCGCGCCGGTATACTCAAAATAAGAGATGAGCAGCCCGTCTTTTTCGGCGATCGAATAGTTTTGGATGTGTGCCTGACACAAAGCCCGCAACAGCGCTGCCGGCGGGTTTGCATGGCGTTCGATGTAATACGCCTTTGCTTCCGGCTTCACCTGCGCCATTCTCAAAAATCGTCTCATCCGTTATCCTTTCAGTGCGCCGCTTGTTAACCCGCTGATAAACTGTTTTTGCAGCAGGATATACATGATAATGATCGGCATCGTTCCGCAGAACACAAAGCCGAAAATACGCCCCCAGTCTGCGGTGTACGGGCCGATGGACGAGTAAATGCCGACGGTGATCGTGTTGACGTTGCCGACCAGCAGCGGTGTCAAAAAGTCGTTCCAGATTGCCGATGCGACAAAAATCACGACCGTCGACGTACACGGTTTCAAGATCGGCCAGCAAATGCGGAAAAAGGTCTGGAAGCGGTTCGCTCCGTCGATAAACGCTGCTTCTTCGAGTTCCTGCGGAACAGATTTGATGAAGTTGCAGTACATAAACGTCGAGAACGAACACGACGCCGCTGCGAACACCAGTACCAGCGCCCACAGATTTCCGATAAGCCCAACCTGACGATAAATGACCACCAGCGGGATATATACGATCACAAACGGGATCATCAGACCCAGCAGCAGATACAGATACAGGCTGTGCGACAGTCTCGTTTTCGACCGCACCAGATAATACGAACCCAGCGCAGAGATAAACACGTTCAGTGCTGTCCCGAACACTGTCAGAAACAGCGAGTTAAAGTACATCTGGAACAGATCAACGTGGGTATCCTGAAAAATATTGCGGATGTTCTCCACCGTAAATGGATTGGGCAGAGAGAACGGCGCTGCCATGATTGTCGAACCCTCTTTAAATGTGTTGACGACCAGCAGATAGATCGGCAAAAACATCACCAGCGTGAAAAGCGCGATGGCCGCATTTCTCACGATCCTGGATACGCTTTTTCTTCTCATTTTTCCACCTCCATCTTCGACGAAAGCTTCAGCCAGACCAGCGAAATCACCACGATCAGCAAGAACAGGAATACGCCGATAGCCGACGAATAACCCATTCTGTTTTTCGTGTAAGCCTGCTGGACGATATTCAAAGTGACGGACTGCGTTTCCGTACCCGGCCCACCGTTGGTAAGCACTTTGATGATATCGTAAATACGAAGTTCATTGATAATGCCCATTAGTACGCTGACGGTAACGCCGGGGATGATGGAGGGCAGTGTCACATGGATAAACTTATTCCATGCGCCGCCGCCGTCGACCGTACACGCCTCATACAGCTCCATCGGTACGGTTTGCAGCGCGGCCAGATAGATAACCATGTGGAAGCCGAGCGTTCGCCAGATCTCGACGATACAGATACACACCAGAGAACTCGTTCCCGTGGCAAAATAGTTTCCCGCCAGATCTCCCAGCCCGATTGAGTTGAGGAAGCTGTTGAGAATACCGGTCGATGACAAGATCGACATCCAGATAAACGATACCGCGACAGAACTGATCACATACGGGATAAACAGCACCGTTCTCGATACTGTCGTGAGACGGCCGGGCTTGTTGAGCAGCATTGCCAGCAGCAGTCCGCCGACGTTGTCCACCACGGCAACGACCAGCGTGATGATAAACGTTACGCGAACTGAGTTCGCCAGTTTGTGATCCCGGAACATCTGGATATAGTTTTTCAGCCCTGCGAAGCTGATAGGGGACGTCGCAAAGCCGTCCCATGAGGTAAAGCTCAGCCCAAACGCCGTGAAGATCGGCACGATCAAAATTGCTGTGTAGATCAGCAGCAACGGCGCGATAAACGCAAATGGCATCCTTTGCAAGCGATTATGTTTCATCAGGTTCTCCTTCTTGCACGATGCGAAACACAGGCGTGGTGGCTGTATTTCGCGAAATACAGACGTTTCTCATAAGCACCCAAATACGAGCAATATCCTCTGAGTGCGCCCGGAGGGCGCACCCAGAGGACGTTCGATTCAGAAAATGTTGCTTAGAAAGCCAGTTCTGCGTCGAGGTTGTCGAGCGCCTGCTCCACCGTCTGTGTACCGGCAAAGAAGCCATAGATCTCTTCGGAGATCACGTCAAACGTGTTGGTCGGCAGCGCATCGTCGCCGTAGACATAGGGGATTTCGGGGATCAGGGTCAGACCCTTGAGGTTGTCCATGAACTCCGTCAGGCACGGACCGGCCGCGACGTTGATCTCCTTCTTGGTGACGGGGAATACGCCGTCCGCTTCCAGATACAGCTTGTAGGTCTCTTCATCGCCGCCAAGTACGAACTCAATGAAGCGCCACGCAGCCTCGGGATGCTCGGTCGTTGCGCTCACGCCCCAGTAGTGGCTGAGCGTACAGTAGGTCGAAGCACCGGAAATGTTGGGCATTTCGAAGCAGCCAAAGTCGGTCACGTTGTTGCCGTCGTAACCGGCAGCGCGCCACGAACCATCGATCATCATTGCTGCACGACCGGTGTCAAATTCCTGGCAGGCCTGCGCATAGCTCAGAGAAGACGAACCATCGAAGTAGTAGCCCGGGTCAACGAGATCTTCCTTCCAGCGGGTCAGAGACTCCACGTGCGCGGGGTTGTTCCATTTGACGTCGCCCGCGAGCAGGTCATGGTTAAAGTTGGGGTAAGCAGCGATGATATCGCTGTTGCAGTTGGAAGACCAGAACATATACGAGCAGGCCCATGCGTCGGGCGTGCCGGGGGCAATGAACGGAATGTAACCCGCAGCCTGCAACTTCTCACAAGCGGCGATCAGATCTTCCCAGGTAGTGGGGATCTCTACACCGGCATCGGCGAAATAAGCCTTATTGTAGTAGCACTGCATTCTGTACTGGGTCGTGGCCGGAACCATGCAGTATTTGCCGTCGCTGGCAGCCAGTGTGCCTTCCAGGAACAGATCCTTGATGTTTTCGGGCATTTCAGCCAGAGCGCCGGAAGTCTCGGCCAGAACGTTCGCGTCGATGAGTACGTCGGGCAGCGTACCGGCTGCGAGCTGTGCCTTGATCCATTCGTTCTCCGTGCCGAGCGGGCCCTGCGGGATTACGTTGACAATGATGTCTTCGTTCGCATCCATAAAGTTCTGCGCCATCTCGTCGTACAGTGCCATCGGATAGTTGTCAGACTCACGAACTGCCCACGTGATCGTGACTTTCTCCGCGGACTCAGCCGCAGGAGCTTCTTCCATCTCGGCGGGCTGTTCCGCAGCCGGTGCATCCGTTGCAGCGTCTGCTTCCGGCGCAGCGGGAGTTTCTGTCTTCTGCGCGCAGGCGACCAGACTGAACAGCATGAGCGCAGCAAGCAGCATTGCTAAGATTTTTTTCATTTTTGTGCATCTCCTTTTTTCGTTTCAGGTTTTCCCCTTAGTATTTGCGTTATCGTTAACGCGCAAAAAAGAAAATTGCGTTACAACGGGTAAGCCGAACTTTCCTGTCTGCGGTATCGTTAACGCACTTTCAGTATAGCATAGAAATCTTTAAATTGCCACGTCTTTATTTTCACAAATAACAGCTTCTGGTTTTGTACAAAACGCACAATTTAGCGCGATTTTTTCTAAAAAAAGCAAAATTCGTCGTTGAGTTTCCCACGCAAATGGTATATGATGATTATGACGCACAATGGAATCGTTTACGCATGGTTTTTTGCGGATTCTACAAGTGTCAAATATGGAAAAGGTCGTAACAATTGTGGGCAAGGTTACATTGAAGATGATCGCCGATCAGGCCGGAGTGTCGATCGGTACGGTCGACCGAGCGCTAAACAACCGCGGACGTATTTTACCCGAGACCCGGGATAACATTCTCAAAATCGCCAACACACTGGGCTACCGAACCAACCGGTTGGCCAGTGCGCTGCGCAAAAATCTGCATTTCAAGATTGCTGTTGTCATGTCCCAGCTGCCGCACTATTTTACCGATGAGCTTCTGTGCGGGTTCGAAGCTGCCAAGACGGAATTGCAGGACTATGATCTGGAGTTGGATTTCTTCTTTTCGTCCTCGTTGGCCGCCGCGGAGCAGATCCCGATTTTGCAGGCGCTTAAAGTTGAAGAATACGACGCCATTGCCATCAACGGCAGTGACGCGCTGGCAGAGCAGGTCGATGCCATCGTTGCACAGGGTGTTCCGGTTGTCACGTTCAACTCCGATATCCCCACCAGCCGCAGGCTTTTCTACGTTGGTGAAAGTCCCTACAAAAACGGGCGCGTTGCCGGTGAACTGATGGGCAAGATGCTCGGCGGCAGGGGAACGGTGTCAATCTTCACCGGGTTCTCACGCGTCTCGTCACACTCTGCCCGCGCTGCCGGCTTCCGCGACTACCTCAACGAACACTATCCCACCATTGAGATCCTCTGCGCGCCGGAGTATCACGACCGCGAAAACGAAGCTTACGCCATCATGCAGCAGCTCGATCAGAGCGGTCACAGACCGGACGGTATCTTCTGCGTCAGCGCCGTTGGCGCGATCGGTGTCGGCAATTACCTCAAAGCGCACACCCAGCCGGATTCGCTGTGTCTCATTGGCTACGACATCAGCGCGCAGTCTGCGCAGCTGTTGCAGGAGCATTACTGCTCTGCGCTCATCTATCAGGAACCGCGCAAGCAGAGTTTTCAGCTGCTGCACCTGCTGTTCGATATGCTCTCTAATACGGCCTATCCCGACCGCTCCGAACACTATACCAAAGTCGGTATCATCATCAGCGAGAATTTGCAGGACTACATCGACGCGCCGTTTCACGACCCCTTATAAAGACATAACCGAGGTGGCTTTCGGAAGGAAGCCGCCTCGGTTTTTCTCACACCCGGCGCTTTACGCTGGGGTATTTTGACGCGTCGGTGTGCGGCAGGAATTTTGCCGCCTGCATATTCTCCACGAACCGCTCCATCTCGCCGAACTGCACATAGCTCGCCAGCTCACAGATATGCGCCAGTCTTGCGCGGCAATCGCGCTCCAGCAGCAGCTTTCTCGCGCCCGCAAGCGACGAATTGCCCAAAACGCGGAACTTTTCGCGCGGCAGGTCGGGATACAGTCCCACCGTGATGGCCGCTTCGAGGTCATAGTGCGTCCCAAAGCCACCGGCCAGATAAAACGTACCGATCTCATCGGGGCTGACGTTCGTGCTTTCCAGCAGCGTCGCGACCATCGTGTGCGCCGCGGCCTTGCAGCTGAGAAACTCCGCGATGTCGTCCTGCGTAAAGCACAATGGCCGGCCTGCGTCGTAGGCATAGATGATGGCCGGGACGTTGCGCTGGCGCGCATCATCCCACACGTCGCGGATGCAGCTTGCGGCCTCGGGGTGCAGCGACCCCGCCGCGTCGATCCATCCGGCCAAAAAACCTTCGGCGATCAGCTCCAGAATGCCCGACCCGCAGATGCCCTTCGGCGGCAGATCGCCGATCGTCTCATAGCGCAGCCGGTTGTCCGCGCCGATGCGCACATGGCTGATTGCGCCCGGCTCGGCGCGCATTCCGGAGCGGCTCACCGCGCCCTCCAGCGCAGGGCCTGCTGCGCCTGCGCCCATCAGCAGAAAGTCCCGGCAGCCAAGCACCAGCTCGCCGTTCGTCCCGATGTCCAAAAACAGCGCCAAGTCCTCGCGCGTGTCCAGATCGGTCATCAGAAGTCCCCCAGTGATATCGCCGCCCAGATAATTGGCCACGGCGGGCAGACAGTAGACATTCCCGCTGATGGGCAGCCCCAGCTCTGCCGCGCGCACCACGCCGGGGTCGAAAAACACCGGCGCGTAGGGACTTTGGAACACCAGCCACGGGTCACAGCCGAGGAAAAAGTGCAGCATCGTCGTGTTGCCGCCCACGCTCAAGGCCGAAATCTCCTGCGGCTCAACCCCTGCGCGCCGGCAGCACGACTGCAACAGTCCGCGCACGTCCTGCAAGCACAGCTGTTGCAGCTGCGCCAGATTCTCCCGGTTTTCTTTTACGGCCAGAATGCGCGCAAGAATATCCGTCCCAAACGCGATCTGGCTGTTGGTACAGGCGGCCCCGGCCAGCGTTTTTCCGCTGTTCAGATCGACAAGCTCCATCTGCATCGTCGTGCTGCCGATGTCCAGACACGCGCCGTAAAGCTGCGCGCGCGTATCGCCCGGCTCGACGCGCACCACGTCCCAGCCGTGCGCATTCGGACAGAGCGTGGCCGTCACGCGGTAGTGCGCCTCGTGCAGCGTCGGATATAAACTCTGCATACACGCCAGCGTCATCGCGCTGCCCTGCGGCAGCGCCCGCAGCAGCCGCTCACGCGCGGCCAGCTGATCTTCGTCCGACGGCGCAGGGAGCTGTAAAAATCGTTTTTCCGTTAAGGCTTGCATTCAATTCTCCTCACGCGCGGCTGCCCAGCAGCGCGCACAACAGTCCATAGCCGTGCGATAGCACGTCAAATACCCACCGGTTCGCATCCACGCTCTTTTCGCCCATGTCGATGACCGCCGTCGAACCCTTCAGCCGCCCGGCCAGCCGGGCAAAGCGCCCGTTCGGGCGCAGCCGCGCGCCAAAGCGTTCCCACGCGGCGAACACGCCGTCAAGATATGCGTGGATGAGCAGCTCCGTTGCCATGGAACGCACGGAAATCCCAAGCGGCACGCCGCGCTGCGCGGCATAGGTGTCCAGGATCTGCTGACTCAGCGGCAGCGAACCGTTGCCCCTTTGCCGCAAAAACCGCATCAGCGCGTCGTTGGTCGTCAGATGCACCGCACGGTCGCTGCACCGCAGCTGTACGCCCTCGGGCAGAATGGTTTTCTGCATCGGGTCGCGCCTCCTTTCGTTTCCTCTATCATAATCCCGCGCGGCGAAAGATGCAAGCACTTGCGCAAAGTGCGGCGGCGCTGTATAATAAAGAAAATCATTTTTACAACGAGGTAGTAGTATGCTGGATGCTTATCTTGCCGCGCTGTGCGACTATGCGCTGCGCACCGAACTGATTACGCCCGACGATGTGGTCTACAGCCGCAACGCCCTGCTGGATATTCTGCGCCGCGACAGCTTTGACGAAACGGCCGCGCCCGCGTCCGCGCCGCTGCATGAAATTCTGACCGTTTTGACCGACGATGCCGTCGCGCGCGGTGTGTGCGATGACAACCAGGTTGCGCGTGATCTGTTTGACGCGCGCCTGATGGGCGCGCTCACGCCCCGGCCGCATGAGGTGCGCGCACACTTTTCCGCGCTGTACGGTGAAGACCCCCGCGCAGCCACGGACTGGTTCTACCAGTTCAGCCAGGACACCAACTACATCCGCCGTGACCGTATCGCCCGGGACAAACGCTGGACATACACCTGCGAATACGGCACACTGGATATCACCATCAACCTCTCCAAGCCCGAAAAAGACCCGCGCGCCATCGCTGCGGCCAAGCTCGCGCCGCAGTCGGGCTACCCCAAATGTGCCCTGTGCGCCGAAAACGAGGGCTACGCCGGGCGCATGAACCATCCTGCGCGGCAAAATCACCGCGTCATTCCGCTCACGCTGGAGCAGGAGCCGTGGTATCTGCAATACTCGCCCTATGTCTATTATCCCGAACACTGCATCGTGCTGAACGCCGCGCATACGCCCATGCGCATCACCGGCCAGACGTTCCGCCGCCTGCTGGCGTTCACGCAGCAGTTCCCGCACTATTTCCTCGGCTCGAACGCCGATCTGCCCATCGTCGGCGGCTCGATTCTGAGCCATGACCACTTTCAGGGCGGCCACTACACCTTCGCCATGGAGACTGCGCCCATCGAAACGCCCGTCACGTTCCCGGACTTTGCCGATCTGACGTGCGGCATTGTCCGCTGGCCGCTGTCCGTGCTGCGCATTGCGGGGCTCGATGCCGCGCGCGTGTGCGCGTTGGCAGAGCGTATTCTGGCAGCGTGGCGCGGCTACACCGACGAAGCGGCCATGATCTTTGCCGAGACGGACGGTGTGCCGCACAACACCATCACGCCCATTGCCCGCCGCCGCGGCCAGGCGTATGAGCTGGATCTGGTGCTGCGCAACAACCTGACCACGCCGGAGCATCCGCTGGGGCTGTATCACCCGCATGAGCAGCTGCACCACATTAAAAAAGAGAACATCGGCCTGATCGAAGTCATGGGTCTGGCCGTGCTGCCCGCGCGGCTGGATACCGAGCTGGCGCAGCTGGAAACGGCGCTGCTGACCGGCCGCGACGTGCGCGCCGACGAAGCGCTGCAAAAACACGCCGACTGGCTCGACGAAGTGCGCACGCGCCACCACTTCACGCCGGAAAATGTTGCCGAAATCCTGCGCCAGGAAGTCGGCGCGGTCTTCAAGCAGGTCTTGCAGGACGCGGGTGTCTACCGCCGCACGGCTGACGGCACGGAAGCGTTCTTGCGCTTTGTGCGCAGCGTCTGAAGCCGCAGATACATTAAAATATGATACGATCCCCTGCTGCTGTCGCAGCAGGGGATCGTTGCATCTTCGCAGGAACGTCAGTCTCCGGCAGTCTTGTCCGGCGGGTATGGAACGGAGCGGTTCGTCAGCCCCAGCAGATAGTCGACTGAGGTCTGGTAATACTGCGCCAGACGGATGAGAACATCTGTCGGCACGTCGCGCAGCCCGCGCTCATAGCGGTTGTATTGCGGCTGCTTCATCCCCAGAAATTCGGCGATCTGTGTCTGTGTCAGATCATGATCCTCGCGCACATCGCGCAGTCTCCGATAATAATTGTCCATATTCTCCCACCTTGCCATGCGTTCGGTGTTGACATTTTAGTATGGCCATGGTACTATAACTGTGAATTATAACCATTTGGATATAATCTGTAAAAATCAGGGCGCGTTATTCCCTGATTTTTACAACGGATTACAGATCATACGGAGGGAACAGAATGAAGAAAAGAATCGTATCTCTGCTGCTGGCGCTCATCCTGACGGTATCGCTGTTGAGCGTGGCGGCGCTGGCCGACGGCGGCCTGACGGCTGATTACAGCTGGTATGGTGACGGCTCAGCCGACTCCTTTACCATCTCCACCCCGGCGCAGCTGCTGGCCTTTGCCAATCTTGCCAACGGCGACGACGGCAAAACCGCCACGAATTTCAAGGACAAGACCGTTGATCTCGTCGCGGACATCGACCTCGGCGGCATCGAGTGGAAGCCGATCGCGGCTTTCTATGGCACGTTTAACGGCAACGGCAAGACGATCAAAAACTTCAAACTCGGCACAAAAACCGTTCTTCGCAAAGACGGCGCACTGGACGGCGAATCTCAGGATACCGAACTCTACGGACTGTTCGGCTATGTGAACTACGGCAGTATTGTTCAGGACTTGACCGTCTCCAACGTCACAGCCATCTTCGACGGCGGCTATGCCTGCTTTGGCGCAGTCTGCGCAGACTTCCGTGGCATTGCAAAGAACGTCGTTGCCAGTGATATCTCGGTCAACATGGCGATATCTTCGGGCAGAGGCCGCTGCGGCGGTATGTTCGGCTTCATCGGCTGGGGCAGCGGCGAAAACTGCATCGTGCGGAATCTGAGCATGGAAGTCTCCGGCAGCAACTACCTCGTCGGCGGCTTTTCCGGCCATGTGACCTTTGGCGGAACGGGAGCGAGCTGTGCGTGCAAAAACCTCATCAACTGTGACGTGAACGGCTTCAAGCTGAACGCGACGGGCGACGGCTACATCGGCGGCTTCATCGGCTATGCGGATCACCGCTGGAATCACCCCGGCTTCTACAACTGCGACATTTCGGGACTTGATATGACGGTATCCGGCAACAGCTATGTCGGCGGCTTCATTTCCTATGTCAAGGCGGTCTGCAAGGTCGTCACCTGCACCACGCAGGGCAAGATCGATGCCAGCGGCGTCACCAATCCTGACCGGTACGTCGGCGGCTTCATGGGTCACGGCAACCCCGAATGGCAGGAGAATCCCAATGTCTGGCATATGCTGAAAGGCTGCACCGCGAGCGTGGATATCGTCTCCGGCGGCGCAATTGCCGGCGGCATGATCGGCATGACAGGCGGCGGCCTGAGCCACATCGTTCAGATGGAAGACTGCACGGTAACGGGCAACGTCAGCAACCCGAGCGGTATCGCCGGCGGCCTGATCGGTCAGAGCCACGGCAGCACCACGCGCGCTTCGGGCGACAATAACCCCATCACTGACCCGAACGCCGGCCGCATCTACAACTGTAAAACGACCGGTACGGTCGTCGGTCAGGTAGCCGGTGGCCTCATCGGCAAGGTCGATACCCCGAATAGTGAGAATAACGACAGCAAACTGGAGATTACCGGCTGTAGTTCGGAAAGCACCGTCATCGGCACGGATTATGCCGGTGGTCTGGTCGGCCAGGTCGACAAACTCGCCACCACGGAAGGCGACGACCACAAGCTCGAACTCACCATTGACTCCACCACCAACGCTTCCGGCGCGCTTGTTGTCGCCACCGGCGAAAACGGCAAGGCCGACAGCACGCTCAACACCGAACACACCGACAAGATCACCAACAACGTCCCCACCAACGCGGGCGCATCCATCGTGACTCTCCCCGAAAACACCACGCCCACCGTTGAAAACGGCGTGGTCAAGCTCCCCGCCGGTACGACCGTCACCGCTCCCACCGGCAAGCAGACCGTTCTGGAACACGGCGGCGAAGTCCAGTCCGGCAGCGGCCTCATTGACTACGCGCACGAAGCGGCCAACGACCTCGCCTGGCTGACACCCGTCCTCGGCGCGCTCGAGCGCGGCGCGTTCGACGATGTGCAACCTTCTGACTGGTTCTACGATGACGTGACCTACGCCAGCACCTACGGTCTGATGACCGGCACGGCTGCGAATCAGTTCAGCCCCAACGCGCCCGTCACACGCGGCATGGTCATGACCATTCTTGCCCGCCGTGAGGGCATCAAGACCGAGCGCTACTCCCCGTGGTACGCAGCCGGCTGCGAATGGGCAAAATCCGTCGGCATCTCCGACGGTACGAACCCCGAAGCACCCATTACCAGAGAGCAGCTGGCCGTCATGCTCTACCGCTACGCGCAGTATAAGGGCTATGACATGAGCCTGCTTGGCGAACTGAACTTTGCGGACGCGTCCGCCGTTTCGAACTACGCGGTAAGCGGCCTGCGCTGGGCGGTTGGCGCTGGCCTGATGAGCGGCACGGCAAATAACGGCCTGGGCAAGCTCCTGCCGCAGCACACCGCCACCCGAGCCCAATTGGCAGCCATCTTACACCGTTTCTTTGGCTGACCATAAAAACCGAGCCTTCTGGACTTCCCCCAGAAGGCTCACTTTTTTTATCTTCTTTTTTTCACACACTCCACCGATTCTCCCCGCACTTCGTAGGGGTCGATGCCTACATCGACCCGCTGCTGCAAATTAACTCTGCACCTCGTAGGGCGGGATCAATGTGTCCCGCCGCATTTCGTGCCGCCTTTCCGTCGTGCGTTGTAGGGGCGGACGACTCTGTCCGCCCGAAAAATCCGTCAAAAACAAAATTGTGACCCAACGAAGTGGTCACAATTTTGAAAGGGAAAGCCGAGCTTAGTAGAACGATGCCTCGCTTGCGAGGATTCGTTCCGGCAGGGTCGGGTTCGATGCGGCGGCGCGTCACAGGGCAGCAAGATATGCTTCAGCGGTGAGGATGCCGTCGAGTGCGGCCGAGGTGATGCCGCCGGCGTAGCCGGCGCCTTCGCCGCACGGATACAGGCCGCGCACGGCAG
>CAYSTN010000019.1:15641-29858 GCA_964434135.1 uncultured Oscillospiraceae bacterium | reverse complement strand
CGTGGCAAGTGTGTCCAAAATAGATACCGGAAATTTTACTTGCTATGTAGGTGCTTTTTAAGGAAAAGTATTTACTCACATCTGCATGCTATCTTCCTCATATACGCATACCTCATAACACACCCCGTGTACGCTATGACCATCCTGAATTGAACGGTGGCGATAAAAATGAGGAATAACCTGCGTGATACGAAAATCAGTTTCCTTCAATGCGTCAGTTATTTGCTTGGCTATGTCCATTTTTCGACCAAGGCCAAAAATGTATAGAGTTTCAGTGCCTTGAGATAGAGATGTGCTCATGTGCTTGAGATAAGGGCGCAGTCCGCTCTGTGCAAATGTTCTCGAATTGGCTGTCAAGAAAATGTGTATTTTGAAGTATTCACGGTTAAATTGGAACTCATCTAAAGCGGCAACACATCCCACCGCTATACGATGAAGGTACGTCAACAGCTCCTTGGATTCGGCAATTAAAAGGGGATCTGGCATATCAGGGTATATCTTACGAGCTGCTTTTGCATACTCATTAAGTAAGATGTTTAGAAACATACCATTTTTGTCTATAACCTTTAATCGCTCAAATATTTCTTTAGCATCTGGATCATTCTCTACTGCGGGAACCAAGATATTATCATCGAAATAGTCCAACGCATCTGCGTCACCATTTAGTACCAACAATCTGCTCACAGACAGTTTGGACATATCCATTATTTTGGGATCCACATATCGCTTTGCACAAGGCAACAGTGCCTGTCCAACATATGCATTGACCGCTGTAACATAATTCTTGTGCGGATTTGGATTTTGCGACATACGAATAATTACCTGATTATTCTTGATAAATGTTTCAGCGCTTTCCTCTTTTACCCAATCAATTTTGAGATCAGACACCATAATATGCTGACCCATAGAACGAAATGCTTTAGCGGATTTTAACACACGCCCTCGAATCGAGTTGGATATAGTTCCCTTCCTTGCTGTTTTTGAAACCGATGAAAAAAGTTTCTGAATGTGCGATAAGAGCAGAACAATCTTATCAACATAGATAATACATACAACAAAAACGATAATGCCTACAAGTACAGGTATGCCTATGTTAAGCGACGAAGCCAGATCTTTGATTTCACTTGCTGTCATCTGCATCGCCCGCCTCCGCCATAGAATTTAAGCAAATTTGCGAATCGCATGACAAAGCTATTTCGCCATTTACAGGGATGATTGCTCCTAGGTTTTCATGTGTTATTACCTTCTTGCAAAATGAGCACAAACATTGACCTGTACAAACTTTTTCGTAAATACCCAAAGAAGATAATAGTGCAGTCAAGTCATCGTCGTGGACCGCCTGTAAACGGTTATCCTTCATTGTCACATACCCCCGAGGAATGTCTTGTTTCATTTTATCATATCTCCTTTCTTTTTTCAATGTTTCTCATCATAGAATGAGAGTATCTTGCATTTAATAGCCGCAAATCGTTCCTATATATAGACCGAAAACACAGAGTAGTTGCACTTCTAAATGCAACTACAATAATTATATACACAATTGAGCCACACAAGCCATGCAATTAATATATATGAGCCCGCTTCAGCCCAAGAGCTTTGTATAGCCCTTCTGTCGGCAAGCTGCCAAAGCATGACTGTGCTGGCGATGCTTGCACGGTTACAGCCAAGTATGCTTCTGACATTCTCAAACGCAACACAGATTCGATTCGCTGCACAGGGGAAAACGATGCGTTTTCGTCTCTGCCCGATGACTCCCTGCTGGATACGCTGGAAAAGGGGTGGGTCACCGTTAATGATTGAGGTTTGTGATAAATTATAGGCACGACCTCATTGTTAACAAAAAATTCATATTTTAGCGTAAGAAAAAGGGGCAGGCCTTTCGAATAAGCTTCGAAAAATCCGTCCAAAACGAGGCGCACATCGGTTCAAATCCTGTCACACGCCAATATGGTTGATTTGATATCTTTTTTCAACTTGAACGCGTCGGTAGATTGCCCTGAAGCGTACAGATGTCTGAATTCAGCAGTAACAATATTCCATTTTTAAGGTCGTCCCTAAAATGCTGGGACGACCTCCTGTGTGTTTTATGGATTCTTCAACGATTTTCACATATTACGCTGCTTACAATGTTTCTTCCACCTCGTACCCGCCGCCGAAGATGATTGTCAGTCTTCCGTCGCCATGCACCTTGATGCACTCGATCATCTGCCGCACGATGCTGTCATCGTACTGCGTTTCGTTGGCGGTTCGCTTGGCAATGATATTCTGAATTTCCTCCAGCCGTGCCTGCCGCGTGGCATCGCCGCGTACACTCTCCTGAATTGCAGCGATGCGGCGATTAAGCTGCTCGATCTGGCCGGAGATTCCCTTGAATTCATCCTCGCTGCTCTCTACATCTTTTCCTGCCGCAACGGTTTCGTTGACCAGCTCCAGCATCCGTTTGTTCAGC
Source organism: uncultured Oscillospiraceae bacterium (assembly GCA_964434135.1). Classification (GTDB taxonomy): domain Bacteria; phylum Bacillota; class Clostridia; order Oscillospirales; family Oscillospiraceae; genus CAG-170. The sequence goes on along the minus strand of CAYSTN010000019.1, from coordinate 27,409 downwards.
GCATCGATGCGGCGGGTCAGCAGGTCAATTTCCTCTGTTCCGCCGCTGATGCCGATGGCTTCGCCAATGGTGGCTTTCATGAGCGCGAGGTAGGTGAACTCGTCCTCGGCGTGGAAACGGCTCAGCGCTCGTACAATGGCTTCATGCAGGGCGGTTTCCTCTGCGGTGATGGAATCCTTGCAGTATTTCTTTCCGTAATCCAGCCGACTGATGCAGCGCCAGACGATTTTCTTCTTTCCGCGGATATTCCACGTCACGCGCTTGTAGCGGCTGCCGCACTCGGCACAGTGCAGCACCTCTGTCAGCGCATATTTAGAGTATTTTCCGGTTTCCGTGATAGACGTCTTATCCGATTTCGGCCGGAGCGTCTTTCGCCGTGCCAGTTCTTCCTGCGCGCGGTGAAAGCGTTCGCGACTGATAATGGCCGGATGGCTGTTCTCAACAAGGTACATTGGCGCTTCGCCCTGATTTGCTTTTCGCGTTTTGGAGATGCAGTCAACCGTGACTGTTTTCTGAAGGATGCTGTCGCCGCAGTATTTTTCGTTCCGCAGGATGTTCATAATCATGTTCTTGCTGAAGCTGAAGTTCTTCCCGGGAATCTCGATTTTCTCATCTTGCAGCGTCTGCGCAATAACCCCTACCGGCTGCCCTGCGAGAAACATCTCAAAAATCCGTTCTACGATGGACGCTTCCTCTGGCACGATCTCTGGCGTGTTGTCTGCGCCTTTCCGGTAGCCCAGCAGCCGTTTGTACTGAAAGCTCACTTTCCCATCCTCAAAGTTTTTGCGATACGTCCACGTGATGTGCTTACTGATGCTCTCGGACTCGGATTGTGCAAAGCCCGCGTAAATGACGAGGTACAGCTCGCTGTCATTTTTCAGCGTGTCAATGTTCTGTTCCTCAAAGTAAATCCCAATGCCCTGCGCTTTCAGGGAACGTACATATTCCAGACACTCCACGGTGTTTCTGGCAAAGCGGGAGACGGATTTTGTGATGATATAGTCGATCTTTCCGTTCTGACAATCGCGGATCATGCGCTGAAATTCCGGCCGTTTGTCCGCCCTTGTGCCGGAGATGCCCTCATCGGCATAAAGGCCGGCAAACTCCCACTCTTTCCTGGCGGCGATCATTTCCGTATAAACGCGCATCTGGTTTTGATAGGATGTGAGCTGTTCTTCGGAGTCTGTGGAAACGCGGCAGTAAGCCGCTACCCGCTTTTGATGGTACTTCTCCTTGTCTACAAGGATAGATTTCTTCGGTTCAATCAGGGTAACTGTCCGCTTCGGGATTTTCTGCACTTCCATCTGTTTTGTCCTCGCTTTCATAAATCTCGGTCTGTGTCTTTGTATGCAGAATGACGCCGCCTCCTGTGGAAAGGGAGACGGCGTCAATCAGGCTAGAAAAGTACGTGCCGTTGAAAGCATCCTGTGGGTTCATTAGGGCGGCACGTTTTCTGGCAATCTGTGCGGCGATCTGTGTTTTGGCATTGGTTTGCCGATAAAGCTGGCCTGCAATTTCGCACAGCAGGTCTACGATCTTCTGCTCGTCCGGCTGCTCACGAGACATCTCGTTTGTGATCTGCTGCTGCAACGCCTGCACCGCAGGAGAATCTGTGTGCCGTGCCGTTTCATGCGGCAGCAGGAGATCGGCGTTTTCAATGATACGGTTCATGAGCAGCGTGACCTTTTGGAGCAGTTCACCATCGCTGATTCGCACCCGCAGGCCGCAGGCAGCGTTGCTGCACGTCCAGCTTTCCCGTACAGTGCGCTTGGAGTTGATATGCCGAAGCATAGGTGCGCCGCAATTTCCACAGCGGACATGGTCGCGGAGCGTGCGAATTCCGTCACATTCTGTAACGGCCTGATTCCAGCGCCGTGCGCTTTTGGCCGCCACCGCTTCCTCGTAAATAGCTTCCTCAATGATCGCATCAAATTCAGCATCGCCGGTGTATTTGGCGTTTTCCAGTATCCGAGAGATTCTCGCCTTGTCCCATACGCAGCTCCGCTCTGTGTATGGAATGTTCTTCGCTGTGAGATCTTCCGCAATCTCCTTGAGCGATGCGCCGTGAATATATGCCGTAAAAATGCCGCGCACAGTTTCGGCCTCCTGCTGGTCAATCACGGTGTGTCCGTTTCGGACTGCATAGCCAAACGGTAAATAGCGAATCTTTTTCATGCTGCCTCTCCTAAATCAATTCCGTAAATTTAAGTCCACCAAGCAGCGTTACCGTCATCTCGTCATGGTTATTGATGCAAATGTCGGTGACGATCTCATGGAACAGCTTTTCCTCAAAGGCTTCCAGCGGCTGCTCCAGTTCGTCAATCAGTGATTTCAGCTTTCGGACATCTTCCAGCATGGTGAGGATCTTGGACTCAAAGCTGCTGTATCGCTCGGTTTTCAGCTTATCGAGCTGCTGACGGAGCTGACGCGCCTGCGTGTGGTAAATATCTGCGGCGAGGTATCCCTTTGTACGAAGTCGCTCCAGTGCAAGCAGCTTTGCGTTCAGCTCAGCGATGCTCTGACTGAGCTGACTGGCTGCTCTGTTGTTTCGCTTATAGGCTGCGGCGGCAAATTCCAGCTTCTGAATTGTCTGGCCGAGGATATCTTCCTCGCAGAAGCGCAGCTTGTTGATCATGGTGATGATGCCGTCATAAATGCGCGCCTCACTGTAATAGTGAGAGTCGCAGGCAGTTGTGTCGGCTGCGTGTCTGGAGCATACCCATTTCACAACACCATTGGAAACTTTCCGGTGATAAAGAGAGCCACACTCAGAACACTGAATGCGGCTTGTAAGTGGGTATTTATTTGTGGTTTTGACATTCTCCATTTGCTTTCTTCGTTCAGACAACAAGTGTTGCACTCTCTCGTAAACACCCGATTTCAGCAGAGATTCATGCGTATTTTTTACATAGAATTGGTCTAATTCACCGAAGTTGCGATGTCGTTTAAACGGAACGATTTCTTCTCCATATGACTTCTGATGAAGCGTATGACCGGCATATCGTTCATTGGACAACATATATGTGATTCTATTCGATTTCCAATTTTGCTTTCTATCTTTAGTCGGAACACCTTGCAATGTGAGTTCTCTGGCTATTTCTGTCGCAGACATACCGTTTAAGTATGCATTAAAAATCCAACGTACAACATCCGCTTCCGGTTCATAAATAACAAGTTTCTTATCAACCAGACGATATCCGTATGGCACATTGGTCGCAACATACTCTCCGCACTCCATTCGCTTCTTAATAGACAGGCGTTCATTTTGCGAGATGGATTTGGATTCCTCCTGCGCAATGGCCGCAAACGTATTGAGCAGCATCTCATCAGCCATCGCCAGTGTGTTGATGCCTTCTTCTTCAAATTGCACGCCGACGCCGAGCAGTTTTAATTTCCGTGTGTAGTTCAGCGCCTCTTTGACGTTGCGGGCAAAGCGGGATACGGATTTTGTGAGAATGAGGTCGATCTGGTGCAGCTCACACATCCGGATCATCCGCTGGAACTCCGGTCGGGTATCTGCTTTCATGCCGCTCAGTCCCTCGTCCGCAAAAAGATCGACCAGTTCCCAATCCGGTTTTTCTGTGATACGCTTCCTGTAAACGCGTTCCTGCGTGGCAAAGGAATTTCGCTGGTCTGCGGAATTGGAGGACACGCGGCAATATGCGGCTACGCGCAGTTTTGGAATTTCCTGCTTTGTCATTGGCGCAATCAGTTTTGCAACTGGCATTTTTTCACCTCCCAGGCCCTTTGTCAACGACAAGTATACTCGGAAAAAGGTTCAAGTCTACTGATATCTTTTGAGCGGCTTCGAATTCTACCAAACGCTGAATCACCAGCGGTCTTTTTTGTGAAACCCGTGCAAATGACACAGCAGCCTGCTCAGTCTACAAGGATAATGTCCGCACCGGTCAGGTTCTGATAATATTTCTTTGCCCTGCGATACTCTGTTTCTGTAATTGCTCCGCGCTGCCGCAAGCTGCGCAGCGTCAAAAGAATCCGGAGAAAATTTGCGCTTTTGCTTTGCGTTTCAGATAACATGGGTATGCTGTGCCTCCTTGTGCTTTTTGTACTTCGTCCCACGCGCTCCAACGCGCGGTTTTTAGAGTTTCCGGTGTCCTGCTCCCAGCGGGGTGCCGGAAAGCCCACACGCGGGCGCGTGGCGGCTGACGGTTCGTGTCAATGGTTTGCCCCCACAGCTTGAGGCTGCGGGGGCTTGGTTCAGAGTCAGGTTTCGGTTGCTTCCGGATCTTCATCCGCTTCCTTGTGCAGCGCTGCTTCTTCGCCGTCAGTGGGCAGCGTTTGCGTGACCGGTTCAATCGAATCAACCGCTTCGGCTGCCTCCAACGCGCGGGTGATGAGGTCTATCAGAAAGTCTCTTTTCTTGATGCCGCGCTCCTTGAGGTAGCGGTCGAGCCGGTCAAACAGTTCGGCGGGAATCTGTGCCGCCAAGGTTCTCATTTCTCCTGTCATGATTTTCCCATCCTTCCAATCATAATATTCTGTGATCATGGCTTCCACATACTCGCCAAGGGTAACTCCGGCCTTTTCCTGTTCCTGCCGGACTCTGGCGTGTAAGTCAGCCGGCAGCATGGCGCATAGGTTCTTTCTTGTTTCCATTGCAGTCTCCTTTCGTTGCGGTACGCCAAGTATCGCAGGAAACCGGACGGAAAGCTATTCACCAAAGCCACCAAAGAATGCCGCACAAACGAAGCAAGATAGACTAATCTGCAAACAAATCCGGTCTGGCTGCAACGGCAAAGCCTTCTCGACCGGTCACAACCACGCCGTTCCGCCCGCCAGAGCAGTGAATGACAAGGAGATTGCCAACACTGTCATAGCCGCAGATGATGCCAACATGGCTGTCATCCGCGTAAAAGACGAGATCACCAGGCAGCGCGTCTGCCCATGCAATGTTCGTGCAGTAGCCATGCTGCGAGGCCGCGCCGCCGCCTCTGCCGGGGAGATAGCTTCCGTCTGTCGCGTTATAAAATGTCCAGTCCACAAAGCCGGAGCAGTCCAATCCAAACGGCAACGTTTTACCGGTCGAGCCGCTGCCCGGTGCGGTAACGGTCGTTGGTCTTCCCCAACGGCTGTCCCAGCCGAGTACAAGGCTTTTCCCGCCCCAGAAATACGTCACCTTTCCAAGAAGCTGATACGCCGTCAAAACGATGGCTTCCCGCATGGGATCAAGGTCATCCGGCAGCGTGCCTTGAATGTCGGATATGTCAATGGAACCGTTGGGCGTACCGCCCGGTTGATAATTGCCGATCAGGAAGATGAAAATATCGTCATAGTCCGGCTTCAGCAATTCTTCGAGCATTTCGCGCTGTTGGGGAGTAAATCCGTACTCATCTGCCATCTGCATGGCATCTTTGATCTGCGCCGAGATGTGCAGCGTTGTAATTCGCTCGCCGTCTACGGTTCTGACGGTCAGTTCATAGCCCAGCTTGTTGGCATCGAAAAAGATTTCCCGCAGGAGCTGAAGCTTTTCTTCATCCATCGTTACGACATCCGTCCCGTGTTCTTCATCGGTCGAAACCTTGACTGCATACACCGCCAGCACATTCCGCCAGTTGTGCAGCATGGCAGCTTCCATCCCAGCCTGTACATCCAGCTCATCGTAGGGATTCTCCTCCATGATGCAGTAGATCGCATCGGTGAACGCGCCATTCAGTCTGGCAACGGCATCGGGAATTTTGATTTCTGTTCCGGTATCCTCTCCGGCAAACAGAATGCCCAAGGGCGAAGCGAGCAGCATCCCCACCAGCAAAATCACAACCACAACCGCGACCGCAGCCGCACCGCCCGCGCCAATGGCTGCGACCAGCTTTTCTGCCGCTGCCACGATTGCCCGCAGGACTTTCTTCGCAGCTTCTTTTGTGATCTTTGCCGTTTTAACTGCTGTATTCCGGATCAGTTGCCCTTTGCGGACGGCAATCGTAGCCTGATTTGGAGCAGCCGCAGGCATCTTGATGGGCAGCGCTTTTACGGCAGGTACTGCGGGTTTTGTTTTTGCGTTTGGAACTGTTTTAACTTTCTGTTTTTTCGCAAAAGTCGGCCGTGCCTGCTTCTGGACACGCACAGGCTTTGCTGGCAGGGCAGTTTTGTCTGCTGGTGCAGAAACAATTTCACTCGCCCACGATGGTTGACATAATTCTGTGCTGCTGTGGATTGACTGCCTCGCGGCCATCTGTGGGTCAATCTGTACCGGTGTTATCTGCGTTGACATCCGCCTTGCTATGTATGTCTGCTTTTCTTTGATGTCCGGTATCTGCGGCTTAGCTGTCCGCTCCGGTTTCGGTGTATGGGAAACGCGGAGGGTTTCCGGTTCACGAACAGCTTCGCGTGTTCGGATGGCTGGCAAAACTGTTTCAGAATCTCTGGCAGCATTGCCAATATCGGTCGCGTTTCTCTTTGAAATGTCCTGCTTTTTTCGCTGTTTACGGACATACTCTTTCGTCTTGATTTCAGGAAGCGCAGAACAGGTGGCATCCGCCCTTTGCGGAACCGCCTGCTCCCGCACAGGAACACGCTGCGGATGATTCTTCGGATTCTCTGTCCTATGGGGAACATTTTGCCTTTCATTCCATGCAGAAAGTTCCCCCTGTGATTTCTGCCGAAGCAGAGCTTTCCATTCCTGAACTGGCTTCTCTTCTATGGGTGCAACCGTTTCCTGAATCGGTTGCGCAGGCTCGCGCACTTTCGGCTGCGGGGTATCCGCGCCGAGAACCCGCTTTTCCTTGATTGGAGAAGCCGATTTGCGTATAGACCGATTCACCTGTGGCTGGCTCTGTGGCGGATAACTCGGTTGCGCAGAAACAGGCGGATATTCTCTCGGTGCCGCAGCCGGCTGCTGGGGGTGTGGACATTCGTGTTGTGGATTGGATTCTCTCCGTCCTTCCTGCTGCGGAGCGGATCTCGCTTTTGGCCGCTTGTGAAGGGCCTTTTCCGCAAGTCTTTCTGCCTGTCGGACGGCATGATCTGCGGTTTCTGTGATCTTGCTGCTTTCGTAACGATCTTCCGGCTGACCATCCTGCGCAGCCTCGCGCAGCTCCTGCAGAAGCTGCTGAACGGCAGCATCCGTACCGCGCCGGAACACTGCCTGCAGCGCGGATTTAAGCGTATCGGCAGCGCACGCTTTCAGCGGTGACTTTTCTTTGACCTCCCGCATTATGAAGCCTGCTCCGCACGCTCAGACAGTTTTGTCGTCATAAGCTGATACAGTCTGCCGCTGCGTGGGAAGTGATCTGCGAACGGCACGATGGTGCTGCCGCATTTCAAAAGCCCATGCCCGAAGTCCACGCCGGAAATGTAGGAGAGCTGGTTGTCCGAAATATTGAGCAACCGCGCCAACTCTGCGCGGTCGGTTGCCGCCTGATTGAGCATGAGCAGGAACTCACTGTTGGCAAGCATGGTTCTTGCTGTGTGAGATTGTAGCAGATCGTCCACGTTCTGCGTCAGTCCCGTTCCGCAGGCCCCGTATTTTCGCATCCGCTTCCAGAGCGTGAACAGGAAGTTTGCACTGTATTCGTGCTGGAACAGCAGATAAATTTCATCAATATAAAGCCATGTGTTTTTGCCGAGTTTGCGGTTACGGATGATGCGGTTGAACACACTGTCCAGCACAACAAGCATTCCCACGGGAAGAAGCTGTTTTCCAAGGTCACGGATGTCATAGCAGAGGATGCGGGAGTTGGTATCTACATTGGTTTCCTTGGCAAACGTGTTGAGACTGCCCTCCGTGAACAGCTCCAATGCCAGCGCCACATCGCGCGCTTCCGGTTCCAGCTGTTTCAGCAGCGCTGCATGGAAATCCTGCAAAGTCGGCGCTGCGCCGTGATAGCCGCTGCGGATAAATTCCCGATAGACCTGCGCGGTGCAGCGGTCAAGAATTGATTTTTCCTTGGCGGACAGTTTCCCTGCACCGACAAGTTGCTCGCAAAGCGACAACAAAAACTCAGATTTCAGTACGACAGGATTGTCACCATCGTTGTAGCCGGACTCCATATCGAGGGCATTGATGTGATTGGGCGAGGTTGCCGAGATCTCAATGGTTTCGCCGCCCAATCCCTCTACCAGCGGACGGTACTCCGCTTCCGGATCAATGATGATAATGTCATCATTCGTAGACAGCGCAAGCTCCGTGATCTCCCGCTTCGCGGCAAAGGATTTGCCAGAACCGGAGACACCAAGAATGAAGCCATTGCCGTTGAGCAGCTCCTTGCGGTCGGCCAGAATGAGGTTCTTGGAGATGGCGTTCTGCCCATAGTAAATGCCGTGCCGGTGGCGAATCTCCTGCGCCTTAAACGGCATGAGAACTGCAAGCGCTTCTGTGGTCAGTGTCCGCAGCGCATCGATGCGCCGTAGGCCGAGCGGCAGCGCGGTAATCAGGCCATCCTGCTGCTGGAAGCTCAGTTTGGCGAGCTGGCACAGATGCTTTCTTGCGATGGACTGAAGCGTTTCGGTGTCGCTGTCCAGTTCTTCTTTGCTTCCGGCGAGATGGACAAGCGTCACCACAGCAAAGAGCATCCGCTGGTCACGTGTAGTAAGATCGTCCAGCATTTCGCGGGTTTCTTTTCTCTGCTGCTCTAAGTCATACGGCACGACAGCGGAGAAGTTCTGATTGCTGTTCTGCCGGCGCTGCCAGTTGGTGACGTTCGTTTCCACGCCGAGGAGCTTATTTTCCACCTCGCGCACCGCCTCGTCTGTCGGCACAGGAATCATGTCGATGGAAAGCATCATGCGGCGGTTGAGGTCGGTCAGCTCCAGAATCATGCTGTCTTTGATGTAGCTGGCGTAGTCCTTGAGGAACAGCACACGGCCATATTGGCTTCCCATTTTGAAGTAGTCCCGATGAAATTCCAGACTGTCCGGGCAGATCGTATCCTTGAGATTGTGTCCGCGTTTCATGGCGGTTTGCAGATCGAACGGAAGCGCCGCTTCCTCCGGGCGGAAGAATCCGCGCAGCACCTCCAGCTGCGCACCGGCGTCCAGCTCATTGGAAGCGGAATTGAGCCGCGAGAGCTTAGAGGACACCTCGCCGGTCACACGGGAGAAAAACGTGCGGGCTTCGTCCACGGTTTTCTTGTGGACGGACACAGTCAGGTAGCGCTCCTGCTCCACGCTTGCGGCGCTGCCGGAGATTTTATCGGTCAGCATCCCATTGAACTCGTCTACAAAGCCATCCAGACAGTCTCCCCTCTGCGGAAGCAGCACGGTATTCTCAAATGCCTGCCGGTTGACCTGTTTGTTGCAGATCGTGAGCTTGGTGGTCGAACCGCTGTCCAGCGCATTTAGCAGCTCGCTGTAACCGAGGAACATGGCGGTCTTATCCTCTTTCGAGGCGATGGCGTAGTTGATGTCTGAAAAGCACAGTGTTTTGGAATATTTCGTGCCGAACTGAAAAATCCCATCCGCAAAGACTCGCTGGATGGGAATGACGTCCTGTACACTGCGCGGGAGCTTATATGCCGCGCGATCCTGTTTGATGCTGTTTTTGAGCGTTTTAATCAAGTGTCAACACCTCCCACATAGAAGCATTATCCAGCAGCGCTTCCGCATACAGATTCTGCGGATGATACGAAAGCGTGCGCGGGCAGAGGATTTCCGAGCGAATGACCGCCATCAGAAAACGCTCTGCCGGCATTCCGTTGTAGGTGAAAAAGCCGCACATGGCAAACGGAAACGCAACCAGCATACACACCCAGCCGACCTCCGCTGTGCCAATGAGCGGCCGCAGGCCAAAATATGCGCCGACCGCTACACCAATCGCCAATAGCGCAAAGATCATCTGCCGCAGCGATAAGCCAAACAGAATGCTCTCCTGATAGTGCTGAATTTCTTTGTTGATTTTTACTTCGATAATTGATCCCTCCAATTTTTCTTTTTTGTGAAACGGCCCTTGCTTTTTTCCGTGTCCCAAGCTAACATGGCACAAACTCTCAAAGGAGGCTGTGCCATGTTGATGATCGTCTTAGAAGCAGGCTGTTTACTCCTGTTCGCACTCTTTCATGCTGCGTCTTTACTGCATCTCACGCTGCCGCTTTTGTATGCGCTGCTTGTGCCGACGCTGTTTTCCGGCTGGTATTACAGTCATTACACGCTTGCAAATGTCATCTGGTATGTGCTGCTCGTTCTGGGGTTGGTTGCACGGTGCGTGTCGCTGGTACGAAAAATCCATGACCTTGTCTGGTGATGATTTATGCTTGAAATCCATCGTGATTTGGGTATAATAAAATCAGAATCAGGAAAGGGGGTTGTGCCATGCTCGATATTCAAAGCATCAAAGACGGCGTGCGGCTTGCTGCGCAGGAGTACCCAATTAAAAAAGCCGAGCTGTTCGGTTCGTATGCCAACGGCACAAACCGTCCGAACAGCGATGTGGATCTGCTGCTGGAATTCCAGTCGCCGCGCGTTTCGCTGCTGATGCTGAGCGCGATCAAGTATCGGCTGGAGGACATTCTTAAAACAGATGTTGATGTGATCCATGGCCCGCTTGCGCCGGACAGTATGATCGTGATCGACAGAAAGGTGTCGCTGTATGAATCATAGAGATATCATCATTCTGCAAAAGGTTTTGTCCGAAGTGCGCATTGCCGATGAAATGATGCGAGGCTGCACGCTGGATGCTTTCCTCACAAACGAGATGCTCAAACGCGCTGTCTGCATGACCGTCATTAATGTTGGAGAATTGGTTAAAAATCTGACCGAGGATTGCAGACTGACACATCCGGAAGTGCCTTGGAAGGAGATTGCAGGTTTTCGGGATGTTGCAGCACATAAGTATCAGACGCTGCGAATGGAAGACGTTTACGAAACGACAATCAGCGACTTTCCGTCGTTGCAGCAGCAAATTGCTAAAATTCTGGCAGAATAATATTTGGCCTCCATCCAAGTCCGGATGGAGGTTTTCCTTTACCAAAGTCCCATCAGCTCGCGGATGATCCGGTCGGACATCTTAATAGAGCCAACCAGCACCAGCATATTGAACACCAGCTCTCCAACGTAATTCCAGACAACCGTCGCCGGGGCAAGTCCTTCCGTTACAACCGGCGGACTGGACGCGAACTGTGAGAAAATCACACACGCAAGCAAAATGACACAGCCCTCCAGACAGATTGCGGCATAGCTCTTGATGAACGCCATGCCGATGCTGCTGGAGGGCTGTCCTGCAAAGCTCGACAGCGGGAGCGGCGCAATCGCCGTCGCCATATAGAGTTTGAAAAAGCGTCCGTAGACGGTCAGAATCATGACGAGGGACAGCACCCAGATAAAAAGCGAACCGAGCAGCGTCACCGCCCAGAGCGGAATACTCTCCAGCAGGCCGACATCTTCAATGGTTGATGCGATCTCGGCTGGCAGCGTGGACGCTTCCATGGCCGTGAGGCCGGATGCCCCCATGATTGTCTGGATCGCGCCCTGTGCAATAGAAAAAAGCGCGCTCATCAGCTCCATGCCATAGGTGACGGCGGCCTGCGCTAATATAAACCGGAGAAAGCACTTAAACGCAACCTCTGGCCGTTTCAGCTCCGTAAAGCTGCCGCAGGTTTTCATGACGCCAATTACAAAGAACAGCACCAGAAGCGCATACGCGATTGCCTTCAGCGCATCGTTGATGCTGACGATCACGTTCCAGATTCCGCCGCCCTTGAAGCTCTCCGGACTGGTGGTCAGCAGCGTCCAGATCTCCGTCAGCTTTCCGTTCCACGTTTCAAGAGACGAGTTGAGGTTGTCTATGATCCAGTTTCCGCTTGAAATGGTATCACCTC
>CAYSTN010000019.1:0-15541 GCA_964434135.1 uncultured Oscillospiraceae bacterium | reverse complement strand
TCCAGCACAAACCGGACGTGGCGCGGCAGCGGCCCATGGTGGATCTGATCCGCACTGTAATAAAGCGCCTGAAACGCCTGTGCGTATATCCGTCCGACTGTTCCAGATTGACGAGGCTCAGTACACGCACGTCATATCCCTGTTCTCTGAGATACCCGCCGGTCGCAAGCAGGACTTCGGATTTGGGGTCCGTGATGACATAGTTGGTGTTGGCGGTCAGGATATTGGGCAGCACAAAGCTGCGCGTTTTGGCCGCGCCGCTGCCACCGATAACCAGCACGTTGAGCGAACGGCGGTGCTTGTGGGTATCCAAGCCGAGACGAACGTGCTGGGTCAGGGGGATACTGTCTTTTTGCGCAAACTGCGCGTTGACGGAGGCCGGCGTTGCCCACGCGGCAGAACCGTGTTCCTCGCCATCGCGCGTCCTGCCCTGATTTGTCTGATAAAGCAAAACTGCCATGCCGTAGGCGGCAAGGCAGATGAGAATTGCAGGCAGGCTTTTGTCTGTCCACACGATATTTGCTGGTCGTTCTAATGCACTTGTCAGGTTTTGCAGTAGCTCCGGAAGACCGCTTCCAAGCGACTGCGCCAGCAGCAAAGCCAGCCATGCAACAGGAATCGTGCCGAGGAGATAAAACAGGGTGTCATTTGATTTTCGAATAGACATCACCTCAAAAACTGCCCTGCAAGCGGAAAATCTTGCAAGGCAGCCTGATTTATCGTTCAGGTTCGGTGTTTTGCTTGTACCGCTTTTGCGGCACAAGACCCTTTTCTATGAACTGTTCCAGTAACATTTTCTTCTTTTCGTAGCCGATGAGGATTGCATTCACGAATGCAATGCTGTCATCTCTGGCATACAGCTCCGCAATCTCCTCTCGACTGGGAAGCCGTTCCATCCGGATGCAACTGCGGTCAGTAACGAGCTTCAGCAGCTCGGTTTCTGTTTTTCGGAAGCTGTTTACTGAAATTTCTGTGCAATCGCTGCGTTCCGGCAGCCGCGGCGCGTCCCAGAACATCGAATTGCCGGAATCAAAGATCGGGGCCATCTGCATGAACCGAAGCGTCCGGCTGTCCCGCAGGACACCGAAATTGTTGAGATGCCGGTCTGTATTTGTCAGCACAAAGTCCGTGAGAATCTGATATTCCAGAAATCCGCGCACTTCCTGCTCCGGCAAACCGTGTTCGATGCAAACGTGAATGAAATGTTCATAAGTGGAAACAGCATTGTCTTTCTTTTCAGAGTCCACCACATCAATCGCCGGAATAAACTCCAGCGTTTCCGATGCAAAGTCCGCACAAAGACAGCCGTATTGCTCGCCAACGCTGCCGGTGAGTTTGACCGGCCGATACTGCACATGGTTTGCAAAGCCCTGCTTTTCATGCAGTGTGGACGCCAGCACTTCGTTGAGACTTTGCTGGGAGTTCGCGCCGCGATTGCCTTTGAGCAGGCAGCGGGTATTGCCCACGATCAACCACTTTTTGATGAGGTCACCCTGCAGCGAGGCGCTGGGCGAATAAGCCGGGGTCTGGGTGCCGGTGGAAACCGTGTTGTGCGGAGCTCGCATCTGCATAGATTCCAGCGGATCGCGGAAACCGTTGGAGAACAGGCTGACCTCGCTCCATGCCAATTCACTGCCCTGCGGACGAATCCAGTAATGGTCAGACAGGCTGAGCCCAAGGTTTTGCACGAGGAGACTCTGCGTGGAGGGAATCCGCTCTCGTTGCAGGAGAGCCGCAATACCGCCCTGACTGATGGGAACGGCGCGGCGCAGCCACCACTTTCGCAGGCTATCTGCACTGAGCCTTCCGCCAAGCGGCAAAAGCTCCGGATTTGTGCCGGGCGTGACCTTGAGAATTGCGCCGGATAGGTCATCCAGCGTGAGAGATGCGACAAGATCGTCCTTGTGCATCAGATCATAGTACCGTTCTGCCATTGCTGTCACCTCCTGACTGCTGTTTTCTTGAGTATATCACAGTTTAGAAAGGAAATCCATCCGAACCGCGCTCATTTTGCGATTTCTCCGTATGTTTTTTCTCTGGTCGGAACGTGCGATTCTGCGCCGGACAGCTTCTCGCGGAATGATTGAAGCTGCTCCGCAATGGAGGGACGCTCATGCTTCGATGTCGTCCTGCTCGTAGGCGAGCTGCTGCCGGTATCGGCTGAGCATCGTTCCGACCGAGATTCTTTTTTTGGTGAGAGTTCCTCCTGCGGCTTCTCCAAAGAACCGAACAGGCGCTCAAAAATGACGTTTGCCAGTTCCAAATCAGTCGTTGGAATCACAAGGTCAACCGGTGCGTCCGGCTGATCTTTATTCTGAATACCAGCAAACAGCACCTTGTCCTTTGCCTGCCGGCTGAACGCATGGTACTGCTCCGGCGTCAGGGAAAAGGTGCGGATATCGCGGGTCTGCTGGAGAATTTTTTTGAGACTGGTTTTGCCGTAGACCTTTTTATGATTCCGCGCCAACGCCAACAGCATTGCCGCAGCATTTTTTGCCGCCGAACCTGCCAGCTTGACCGCAACCTCGCCGCCTGAGAGCATCATGTGAACGACCTGCTCGGCGGCTTCGCTGTTTCCTACGTTGATGAAACTCACCTCCTGTTAGTGTATCGGTATTTGCTCTGGTTCTCTTTATGTGTGCGGTTTTTTCCTGCGCGGAAACATCCCGCTGCATGGAAGCTGCCGATTCGGAAATCTCTTTGCACAGCTTGAGTTTCTTCCGTTCCGCGCGGATCTGCTGATTGAGCTGGGCAAGCTGCTCGTAAATTTTCGCTTTTTTCTCTATGAGCGTCTGCCGTGAAATGCCGCAGGCGTCCAGCGTGGCTTTCGCGTCCGCATACTGCGCGTACTCGGACTCCATACCGGAGATGCCTTCCTCGTAGAGCGCTTTGCTTGCGGCAAGCGATTCTTCCGCCGCCAGCGCATCAAAGAGCTTTTTGCGTTTTTTCTTACGAACGTTCAGGATCGTGCGCTGCTTGGTAAGCTGAACGATTTCGCTTTCTGCCTGCTGCATACAGTCGGCCAAGTCATCCACCGTTTCGATGCTGTTTTCCTGTAAAAACTTCAGCCGCGCCCGATAGCTTTCCGCTTTCATGACCTCCTGCCGCAGATGCGGTGTCATGCGCGGCGGGTATTGGCGCTTTTCGATGCGGCCTAGGAGATGGCAGTAGTGATAATACAGCGCAAGAAATCCCTTGTATTTGGGATGCGGGCGGTATGGCTGCGGCTTCGGGCGCGGGTTGACTGCCGGTTTGGTTCCGGCTTCGATCTGCGCGAGGTTGCCATAAATGGCGCGCTCAATATTTTCTTCCGTGAACGCCGTATTTTTGCGTTCGGGATACATATAGCGTTCCTGCCCGCGCAGGCGGAAGCCGAGGCGGTTTCCGTGATGAATCTCGTAGCCCTTATGCTCCATGAGGAGGAAGAAGTGACCGAGATCATTGGCGTCCGCAATGGCATCCAGCAGATCGGCTTCCAGCATGGAGCGGAACGAATGAGCCACAGCAGAAATCGTTAACTCCGTTACATCATCCGGAACATCCAGAGTATAAGCAAACGCATCGGCGCTGAAGGTCTTATCCAGCGGAAGTTCCTGTCCATTGCCGTTAAAGCTGAGAGACTTTAGTGTTGGTGTAACGTTGAGTGTCAGAGTGTAAACGGTTGCATCAGATTCCGAACCGCCAGCAGGCGTGACGGTGATCGTGATTGTGTTTTCACCGATCCTGATCGGGCGGTTGTCGGCGTTATCGACATCCCACAGTCTGAGTCGACCGCTATTGCCGTTTGCAGACATACTGCTGACTGCCGTAAGTGTGATTGGATCACCATTATTCAACTTGGCTGTCATGGTAGCGCCAGCCGTTGCCGGAATGACCTTAAAGCAAAGATCTGTGTTTGCATGAATAAGCGTCTGGATTATCTTGGTATCATTAACATTTGCGGTATATGTTTTTGTATTCTGCACAAAGCCGGATGCGGGGAAGAATACATCCCACGGTGTATATACCTCCAGAGCAGCCAAACCACTTGCTTCAGTGGGAACATTCGCATGAAGCGTATAGATAACCTGTTTCCCATTCTCTGCTGTTACGGTAAATGTCACAGGTTCCGGAGTAAGTGAAACTGCTGTTCCACTTGCAGGATTAACTGTTGCAAGATCGCTGATCGTAATGGTCGGGGTAATGCTCGTTGTGCCAGCAGGAAGAACAATGGAAATGTCCGTGCCGCTGATCGTTCCGGTATAGGTTACACCGCTAATTGCAACGGTAAAGGTCTTGAGTTCTGCATAATGACTCTGAATTTTCTCGACCTTACTGAGAACCGGATAGGAATCACCCTTTGCCCACGTCGCCTTGTAAAGCGAATAGGGTTCTGCATAATCATTAAGCAGCGTAACAGCATTGCTCGATTTCAGCCAATCGTCCGTAACTGGCATCATCATAACGGTGGTCGGTGTTTTTCCGGTTGTATACTCACCATACCCCTGCGACAGCTCTGTGCCAAGGAAGTAGTTTCCGCTCAGATCTGTCGGTATTTTACAACTACCGGCGATGCTTCCAATCTTTGTGCTGTTGGACTCGGTATGCGCTGTGCAAGTGCCAACGTTATAGCACTTGTTCAGGACACTTGACTGCGAACTGCCAACAATGCCGCCAAGCGCACAGTTTGCTTCCGCAGCATTTCCGGTTACCGTGCCGGCATTATAGCAGCTTTCCACAACAGCGCCGTTCTGATTTCTACCGACAATACCACCAGCATACGAACCCGCCGACACAGCGCCATCATTATAGCAGCCGGAAACATAGCCGGAAGAAGCGGCTGCGATGCCGCCTGCTGTGCTGCCATTTCCAAGTCCAGACCATGTTTCTGCACTGAGCGCCGTTATTGTGCCGTGGTTTTCGCAACCGGCGATCACGGAGTTTTCACCCTGATTGCCTGCAATACCGCCAGCATAATACGTCGCCGCCGTTGTCTGCTTTACTGTACCATAGTTTTTGCAACCAAAAACAAGGTTGTTTTTGCTGGACGCAATTTCGCCCACAATGCCGCCGGCACAAGCCGGGAATACTGTGTTGAAGCCGCCTGGCGTGGAACAGGTAACAGCCGCACGATTTATGCAGTTCTCAATTGTGTTTTTTCCGGAGCTGTTCATGCGACCGGCAATACCACCGACTTTACACTGGTCTGCAGAAGCACTGATTGCGCAACTGCTGTCCAGAACAACATTTTTGATCGTGGCACCATTGCCAATGATGCCAAATAAGCCAACATTGATGCCAGCCGAGGAAATGCTCAGGTTTTTAATTGCAAAGTTTCCGCCATCATACGTTCCGCTGAACGCAGTGGTTGCGCCGATTGGCGTAAACTTCACACCGCTCATGTCGATGTCATTTGTTTGTTTCCAGTACTTCCCGGAGAATTTTGCAGGGTCTTTATTGTACTCCGTGCTGAGTTTCAGAAGCAGTTCTGCACTGCTGATCTGATAGGGGTTCTCCTGCGTACCTTCGCCCAGGAAGTCCGGCTTTGCAGCAGTAAGTGTAACCGTATAGGAAACGCCGCCTGCGCTATACGTCACAGGATTTGTAAAGTTCTGCGCCGTGCCGCTTGCCGGTGTAGAAGTCGCGCCAGCGAAGCATACAATTGTCGGAGTAAGGTTTGTTAAATCAGTCTCTGCCGGAAGTTCTGCTGTAATTGTGTGCGCCTTCTGGTCAATGGTCGCAGCGACGCCAGCTACAGTAAAACTCTTGATGCCAACAGCAGCCTGAATGCCCCGAATTGTCGGATATCCATCTGCATCAGCAATCCACGTAACGGTGTAATCTGTGATCGGGGCTGCTGCGTTCAGCGAAGCAAGGAACGCTGCCGACTTCAGTTCATCCGCCGTCTTTGCGGAGATGCCGCTCGTTGCGTCTGCAATCGCCTGACCGCTTGTGTTGCTCATGCCGACAGTATATGCGGTATTCAAATAGGCGCAGTTTGTCGGATAGTAAGCCGCATTTCCACCAAAGCCGCCAACCAGTCCACCGCCACTTAATGTGCAACCACCGATGCCAGTCTTGACACTTCTGCTGACTGCTCCGGTATTCACGCAGTTGTTTACATTGACGGTGTCTTTTGTTCCGGCAACGTTTGTAATGCCGCCAGATTGCGCTTGACCGAAACCATCAAGGTATACGTTCACCGTTCCACTATTATAGCAGGAATCGATTTTCGCGGCATTGCTCAACTCACCTGCTATGCCACCGGCTTTTGCGTAGCCATACTGAGCATCGTTCGGGTTCGCGCTAAGAGAAATGTTCCCTCTGTTTGAGCAGCCAACAAGAATATATTCGGTCGTTGTGTCGCCAAACTTTCCACAAATGCCGCCTGCACGAGAGTTCTTAACGTTAATTCCACTTAAGGAAATATTGACGTTGCTGCTGCAATTTATGATATTGCCCTTTACAAATCCACCAATACTGCCGACGTAGATGGCTGTTCCCGTGCTGTATGTACTGATGGTGATTATTCCGTCAACACTCAGGTTTTGAATCGTTCCACCGTTTACATTCCCGAACAAACCGAGATACTGTGTTCCGACTGTAATAGAGAGATTACGAATACTATGATTCTGACCATCAAACGTGCCAGAGTATTTGTTGCTCTTGTTACCAATTGGTGTCCACTCTGCATTGTTAAGGTCAATGTCTGCCGTTAAAACAGCGTTCTGTGTTTCAGCCGTTCCGTCATTGATTGCCGTGGCAAACCACGTCAACTCCGCCGCTGTGCCGATCTGATAGGCACCATCGCTGATCTGCGGTGTACCAGAAGAAGCGGTCGCAGACAATGTGACAGCATAAGTGTCTGTGTTTGGTACATTATAAAAATCTGACAGTCCACCAGACTGAGTACGTTCTATTTCATTTAATTCAGATATATTAGTTAGGGCATCTGCATCATTAGCCGCAAATGCCGAAATCGGCAATACTCCAAGGAGCATTGCCATGACAAGAAAAATGGAAACAAATCTGCCGAGTTGCTTTTGCTCGAGTTTCCTTCTGGACTCTTTCTCCTGCATAACTTCAACGAACCTCCGAACATATAACGCCCATGCCAAAAGCAGGTGCGTGTATTATCGATTTTTACACTCCCTTTCCGACTCCGAAAATCGAAGCTGGCAAGGGAGACGTGTTTAGAATAGCGAATTAGTTTTCAGACCCTTAGTTTCATATTCCCATTGCGACGTTAAAATCATTATAGTTGCAGGTATAGATCCATGTGATATGTTCGCCTTCTGTCAGGGAGTAGCTTGCTGCACCGACCATCGGCATGGTGTATGAACTACCGGGCTGTGTCGTAAGATAGCACCAACCGGACCAGGAGCCGCACATCTTTTCGTTGAGACCATCAATGCCAGAGATATAGGTGTAAACTGTTCCGGCTGTGCCTGTTGCACTGCCCGTGCCGCTGATTGAGAATCCTTTCTGTGCCTGCAGCGCATACAGCGCATCCATCGCGGTAGAACCGGCCGGAAGGTTCAGCGACACGACAGAGGTCATCTTGCCGCTGTCGTTGAAGCCCACATCGGAGTCCAATTCTTCGTAAGCTGCTGCGGCAGCCGTAGCGGTTGCGTTATCGTTAATAAACGCTTTTGCGTTGTAGCAATTGATCTCAATGGTAACATTGACAGAAGTAGCATCGACAACTGCAACATCAAAAGAACGGATGGGTTCGTCATCACTGTCATAAACAGCAAGAGTATTGTGTGTGTTCTTGTTGAGTGTGAAGCTATTTCCGCTCAACCGCTGATTATTGACAGTGCAGTAGTAATCGGCATCACCAAGAGTGGCAGTTACATTTACCGTATTAGCACTCGTCTTAATCGAATAAGTGTAAGTCGTAGTTGTGGGATAAGTTTCGCCATCCTTTACGCCGCCATCTACCGTGGTTGCCATGTAGGACACCGTGTTGCCTTCCGAAGCAAGGGTAAGGACACTGCTATCCTGCGTAGTGCTTACCGAGGTGGCAGCGAAGGCACTGATCGACAGGGAAAACACCATAACGACCGCAAGAACCAGCGCAAACAATTTTTTCATGTTTTTCATCATAAAACCTCCATAAAATTTAGTCTCTGCTTTCAATTCTTCCAGCGCATAAGAAAAGGCAGATAATTCTCATGCGCATCGCAAACTTTCCGGAGTTCTGAGTAATATCAATCCTTTCAGTTTGAATTTATTCAGAAATGCAGCAGATTTTTTCCGTTGCATTGTGAATACCAAAAATTTGCCTCGTAAGCTGTCGCTCATTTTACGTCTCCGGCATTTGACGCTTTTCTTGCTTGTCGCTTTGCGGCCTTCCGCTCCCGCCGCTCGGCCGCAGCGTTTTTCTTTCGTTCCTGCTTGGCCTGCTTGTGAAGCTCCCGTTGCCGCGCGTATTCCTCCTGAAACAGTGCGGTATGCTCCGGTGCGGGTGTATTCACAACTGCGCGCGTGCAGTTACGAAAGCCGCACTCATGCAGCGCGCCCGCCCAGGAGCCGAACCGCAGCTCCAGATATTTGCCGCCAATGATCTCCGTCCGCGCCGGAACATGGCCGAGATCTTCCTTGCACTGCCGCAGATACCGGGCAAGCTCATCCAGTGTGTCTGTCTGATGGGCTAGGGTGAATTCGATGTTTTTCTGAGAGATCACCATTCGCACACGCTCATTCAGAATCTTTTTGAGCGCCGCCATGTTCTCCTCATAGGTACGATCCGGCCTCATTCCCGCACCCCCTCACAATGGGATGCTTCCTGCTCGCGCAGCCGCGCATCCTCCGCTTCATAGAGGGCGCGCACGATTTGCCGGTCTTCAAATGCGGGTGGGTCTTTCGCTTCACTCATTTTGCCTGTGTAAAAGCTACGCACCGCTTTGTACCAGCTACCAAAGCGATACTCGATGTAGTCGCCGCCGACGACCTCCACGCGCGCAGGGACGCGGCCAAGCTGCTCCATACAGCCCTTCAGATATTCGCTGAGCTGTTCGAGTGTGTCATTCTGATGGTCGATGATAAACTGCGTATTTTGCCGTGCGAGCATTCGCTCCACGCGGCGCAGGAGCAGTTGCCTGCGTGCATCTGACGGCTGCACGGTTTCGGTCTGCTGCCGCTGCTCGGTCTGCCGCCGTTCTTCGTTGTGCATGATGTTCCTCCTGTCGTACTTTTTCGCAAACTACCCCTATAATGGGATAATCTGGATAATCAGCAAATAAAAAAGCACCAATTTGTCTCAAAACAAACTGGCGCCCGTGCCTTGTGGGTACGATAGGTTCATCGTGCTATCATCCACATATTTTTACCGCCTTCTGTACTATATGGAACATATCCAGACAGCTTCCGTACAGGTGAAGATAAGCGATTCTTCTGACTGGGACTATGGATGGCATCCATCCGCGCCTGTCTCCTACCTTCTCACAGGGGTTGGTTACCCTGCAATGGCTGCCTTTCGGCCACACAGTCTGTAAAAACGCGCTGTCTTACGCGAGATCACACGGCTGCTTTGGAAACAGACTCATCCGTTACAGCTCCGGGCGAGTAACCGCGTGTACGCCCAATACACACGGTCTTCCTCTTTCACCACAGGCTCAGTCCATCTGGCCGCGACCTGTGATTACAAATCTTCAGCTGGCAAAAACATTCTATGAAATTGTCAAATTACAGAATGAAAGATTTTGCTTTGTGGTATCCTAAACCGTATGCACAGCAAAGATGTCTTTCGTAAATCTCTGTAAATTTACGATGAAGCATTAGAATTTATCCGCAATCAACGGATTTTCACGTTCTGTCAGACCAAAATTTTGACGGCGGATAGCTTTTAAGCCACACCCAAAAAGCTGATCTTCTGAACAGCCTGTTTTTTGCTGTCCATCGATGGATGGACATACAGGCGCAAGGTTGTTGTGATATCTGCATGGCCAAGCATTTCGCTGACGCTTTTTATATCAATGCCACTTTCAATACACCGCGTTGCGTAGCTGTGCCGAAGCGTGTGATAGCAGCGCTTTTTCAAACCGCAGCGGCGCAGAACGGATTCAAAGTAATACTGATAGTTCCGAGGTTCCATTGGTTTGTCCGAGCGGTCGGTCAGCAGATAGGCGTTCTCCGGCAGACCGGAAACGGCTTTTCTCAGGAAGATCATCATATCTTCCGGCAGCGGAACAATGCGTACAGAAGATTCGCTCTTCGGTGTCTGCACGATCAGGCGCGTTTTCCCATTTTGCCGGATACGCTGTGCCGCACGTTCGATCCGAACCGTGCCGTTCTGGAAGTCAATGTCCGAGACACGGAGCGCGCAGACCTCACCAAGCCGGAGTCCTTCGTTTGCCGAAAGAAGAATCCCTGCATTCTTGTGATTCGCTGACGGTAAAAGAGCTTTTCCGATCTGTGCAAGCTCCCACGCAGAGAACGGTTCAATGCGCGGCTGCTTTGCCGTTGGTAGCCTGACACTTAAAGCGTCACAATAGAATTGAAACTCTCTGGCACCAAGCCGAAGCGCGCCCTTGATCAGAATGCCAATATCCCGGACGGTTTTTGCCGATAAGCCGCCGCCGGATAAGCGGCCGGTTCTTAGCTTTTGATCCAGAAAATCCGTCAAGCATTTTGCCGTCAGTGCCGTAACCGGAAGCATCCCCATAAACGGAAGAATGTGCTTCTCGATCAGGAAAGTGTATCTTGCGCGGGTAGAGAGTTTGACTGTAATCTGTGACATATACCACGTAAACAGTTCTTTCACGGTCAAGCGGCAGTTTCCGACAGGCCGTGTAACAATCAGGCGTTTGCGCTCTTCCAGCTTGGCTTTTACCTCGGCATAGGTTCTGGCATAGACAGAAGTATATTTTGCTTTTCCGTCCGTTTTCCTTGTGCTGATGAATCGGCCTTCCCAACGTCCGTCTTTTCGTTTATAAATGTTCTCACCGGTTTTTGCCAAAGAACTTCCTCCTTCCACCTGACGGTATTTCTGACTGCGAATAGGCGCGGAAAAGGCGCTGACACTTGAATGGAAAGGAATCGTTGCATTTGCTGCTGTTCAATTTCCGCAAAAACAGTGCAAATCTGCAACATTTGATATCAAAGTGTATTGACTTTTCGCTGCTCTGTTGTATAATAAAGTCAGAAATAAAGATATTTTTCATTTTTGTGGCTTCGTAAATTTACAGAGATTTACGAAGTTTTTTCTATCTCTATTATAGTGAAAACCTGCGGATCGGCGTATCAAACTTCTATGTTGGCGTATTCCGTTTTCAGCGTATCCGGATGAATCAGCAGCATTGGCCGCTTCCATTCCTGCGCGTACTGGATTGCCCGGTCTGCGGTATTGCCTCTGGCAGACAGCGGATCATAAACCGCCAGCACCATATCGGCCTGCCGGATGATCGCGCGATAGGCTTCAAGCTGCGCGTCCGGCTGCGGGTGTAGACTGACTGCGCTCAGGTGCGTGCATTTGCCCAGCATCTCGAAATACCGCTCCCGAAGCTGGGGTGTCCATTTGGTTGCCTGTTCTTCATACGGCGTGACGCAGAACAACAACAGCTCCGGATTGTTGTCACGCAGAGCATTGATGATTTCTGCCGCGTACAAACCTACGCCGTAGTCGCAGCCGACATAGAACTGCGTTACGCCATGCTGGAGTAACACCATAATCTGTTGTGCCAGTTCCAGTTTCATCGCGCGACACTCGTCCGCTTCTTCATCAAAGCCCCACGCAAACCGCATTGGGTTTTGCCCCAAAATTGCACAGCTTCTTGGTTCTCCCATTTTCAAAGAACTCCATTCAAAATGTAGTCTATTGGCTTATTTCTTGTATTCTAGCAGTTGCTATCTTTCGAGTCAAGGAAAATGTAAGCTAATAGAGAACAAAATCACTTCTAAAAGCGCACGGATGGAGATGGTCGAATGGATAAAAGATTGCTGGGCAGAAAAATCAATGCAGCGCGTAAGGACCGCGGGTGGACAAGTGAGCGTCTGTCCGAAAGCTGTAATATCAATGCAACCTACCTTCGACAGATTGAATCCGGTGCAAAGACACCAAGTCTTTCTGTCTTTGTGGATCTCTGCAATGCCTTGCAAGTTTCGCCCACATACTTGTTGTCGGATCAGCTTGTAAGCTGTGGGAAATCGGATCTGGATGATCTCATGGAGTTATGCAAGTCAGCAACGCCAAAGCAGCTTAACATGATCACCGCCATGGTTCGCAGTGCGCTGGACTCAATGGAATAAGCTCAACGACCCGCAGCGTGCTTCTGCGGGCTTTATGCTGCCATATCATGTGCCACCCATGCCGTATAATAGCTGTTCATCGTGCTTGGCGCATTAAAGAGCGCAGTAAGAAGGTATTGCCGGATATTTCGAATCTGCGTGGTGTTCTTCCGCAGGCAGTCCATGACAAAGCGGATATGTTCTCCGGTCAGCTTCAGCAGCTTCGCCCGAACGATCTCAGCAGGATAATCATTTCCGCCGACACGGATACGGCTGCGGGTGCTGCAAACTGTCTCCTGCACCAGTTGGGTGATCTCGTCAAGCTGCTCCCGGTCAACGTGCGGATCGCTTGCCAGAATGTCATAGTCGATATTTTCCAGAATCAATTCCCGATAGCTTTCAAACGCTTCCTTCGCTTCCGTTCGCTTCTGCGCTGGGGCGTCCGGAAAACCGGAAGGGAAAGGAATCGAATCGGTAATTGATCGATCTGTATTTTGTCTTTTTCTTTTCTTAGTTTTCTTAGTATTTAATTGCGTTGGATTTTCCAACGTAGGTTTTTCCAACATAGGCTTTTCCAACGTAGGCTGAGCCAATGCAGGCGCAGCCTGCGCAGGCTTCTCCGGATCTGGCTGTGTCTGCGGCTGCTCATAGATCGTGTATATTGTTCCACGCAGGCAGCCGCGTGCATCGCGTTCCCTGCTGCGGGTGACGTATCCGGCCTGCTCCAGCTCGCGCACGGCCTCGCGGATGGCATCGATGCTTTCCCGATTGATCTGCGCGAGTCCTTTCAGCGTGTAGTCCCAATCCTCCGGCAGCGACAACATCTGCGAGAGCAGACCCTTGGCTTTGAGCGACAACGCACGGTTTCTTAAATGATGGTTGGACATGACCGTGTAACCCTTATGTTTCTCAACACGGAATACAGACATTTTTGTAACCTCCTATTTCCTGATTTTCAAATTGATAAACGAAAAAGCGGCGTTTCAACCCTCTTTTCAAAAGAGAGTGAAACACCGCTTTGTTTTATATATGGGTTTGAAATTCGATATTTCGTCAGATTGCGAATAGACCGATACTGTATCTTGTGGTATGATGCCAGCGTTTGTTGTTTGAACTTTGCAGAGGAGGGCAATCACCATGCAGTACACCGATAACGAAGCCGCCCTGATCGGCGGCCTGATCTCGAACTATTTCTTTCAGCCGTCTGTGGATGAAACGCTCCGCGAATCCTATCGCCGGGTGCTGCACCATCTGCATGAGAATACGCTCTCCGCGTCTGATTTGAGTCGAATCCAGAACGCACTGACATTCCTTTCACCCCTCTGTCTGGAAGGACGGGAAGCACACAAGGATATGATGGGCGCAACATTAAAAACAGATGCTCTGCTGAGAGCCAGCAGATAAATGACCTCCCACTGCACCGCAGTGGGAGGTTTGCTATGTTTAGCTTACGATAGGCTTTGAACCAAGCCAGTCAGGCGGCAAATATACTTCTGCCAGTGCGTGCGCAGTATCAAACAGCTTGTAGCGGTCTGCGTCATCGCAAGATCAAGGACTGTCTCAAACAGTTCCCATACGATCTGCATGGCCTTCTTCGCCCCGTCAGGAGCAGAATGTCGCGTGCCAGAATCTGCTGCGTCCTCTCGCGCTCCCACGTCGCCAACACGCCGCGTTTGTTCTTCCTGCGCGCGTGCCTGCCTGTTTGCCGTTTCGTCGGCCGGGATGCCCCACGCTTTGCCAACGATGCCGATGCTGTGAATGCAGGCATCGGCAAGTTCTTTGCCGCCTTGCACCTGAACTTGTGCGATGTCCTCATCTGCTAACCGTTCCTGCAGCACTTTTGCGTTTTCAATGGTCATATTGAATCCTCCTGTATGTTTCGGGGCTTGCCCGTGCCAACATCATGGCGCATACACTCGGAATGTCTATTCAGCAATACCAACAAAACAACCTGCTTAAATTCTACGTTTTGCCGAGAGCGAAAAAGGGCCGCTTTCTCGAAAAATTCCCGAAAAAGCGGCCAGAAATCGCGTGGGTAAAGGTTCAAGTCCACTGATTTTGCCAAAACGCTTTTTGATATCTTTTTTCCGACTTCAAAAAATGGGCGCAAAAAAACCCGGAAGCCGCCTGAGCTTCTGGGTTTTTCGCGTAGATATCTTTTTTGGTTCTACTATATGGTGGACAGTACAGGACTCGAACCCGTCTTACGGGTTTCGAGTCCTGTTTTCGCATGTTTCGCGGTTCTTTTTTGTGCCGGAATCGCGGCGCTTCGCGCCGTCTAAGACCTTGTAAGTTTTAGCCGTACTTTTGCCGTAAGGCTAAAAATAAGGCTAAACACTAAACTCCACATAGTTTGCATGCCGTGTTCTAATGTTTTTCTCGGATTATTGCATATTCTGGAAAGCAATTTGCAATCAGTTGCGTCTTGCATTGCAACTTTCTTTAAGCATTATAGGTGCTCGCGGCGGTGTTGCCGCCGTGACCCGTCCAGTTGGTGTGGAAGAACTGACCGCGCGGCGCGTCCAGCCGCTCGTAGGTGTGCGCGCCGAAGTAATCGCGCTGCGCCTGCAAAAGGTTTGCGGGCAGACGCTCAGTGGTGTAGCCGTCGAAGTAGCTGAGCGCCGCCGTCATTGCGGGCGCGGGAACGCCGTACTGCACAGCTGCCGCTGCGACCTTGCGCCATGCGGGAATGAGTTTTTCCATCGTCTCCTTGAAATACGGGTCGAGCAGGAGATTCGACAGCTCCGGATTTTTATCATACGCTTCCTTGATTTTGCCGAGGAAGACCGAGCGGATGATGCAGCCGCCGCGCCACATGAGGGCAATGCCGCCGTAGTTGAGGTTCCAGTCGTAGGTCTTGGCCGCCGTGCGCATAAGGGTGTAGCCCTGCGCGTAGGAGATGATCTTGGAGGCATAGAGCACCTGCCGGATGGCTTCGACCATCTCTTGCTTGTGGCTGGTGAAGGTCGGAATCGTGCGGGCGTATTCCTTTGCAGCTTCGACGCGCTCCGACTTCATCGCGGACAGGCAGCGGGCGAAGACTGCTTCGCCGATCAGCGTCAGCGGCACGCCTTCGTCCAGCGCCGCGATACCTGTCCATTTTCCCGTACCCTTCTGACCGGCAGTGTCGAGAATCTTTTCTACAATCGGTTCGCCGTCGGTATCCTTGTAGGCCAGAATATCGCGCGTGATTTCAATTAAGTAGCTGTCGAGCTCGGTCTTGTTCCACGCGGCAAAGACCTCGTGCATCTCATCATCCGACATACCAAGGAGGACGCGCATCAGCTGATAGGCCTCGCAGATGAGCTGCATATCGCCGTACTCAATGCCG
>CAYSTN010000018.1:0-29935 GCA_964434135.1 uncultured Oscillospiraceae bacterium | reverse complement strand
CTATTTGACTTTCCAATTACGAATCAGCTGCTCTACCGACTGAGCCACACTAGCACTTGATTGCTGAAATACTATAGCACACTTTGCGCGCCGCGTCAATCCTTTTTTCTCGATTCGGGCAATTTTTCACGTGGGTCTTTACAATATGCACAAATGTCTCCGGCAATTTTCTACTTTACTCCGCTGAATTTTTGATTGATTTTTACCAGTCTTTTATAGTATACTGATGGGGAAGTTTTCCTTCAAAGAAGAGAAAAGAACCGGCGTCCTGCGGATGTCGGGAAAGGAGAAACCTATGGAAGCTATTGTTAATTTCTTCACCGGTACGCTCAACACGGTCGCTTGGCTGTATATTTTCCTGCCCTGCACCATCGTTGGCGGCCTGTATCTGACCATCCGCAACCGTGGCATTCAGTTCTCGCGCTTCGGCTATACGATGAAAAACACGGTCGGTAAGATGTTCCAGAAGCAGCAGGCCGGTGCGGGTGCTGTCACCCCGCTGCAGGCCGTCACCACCGCGCTGGCCGCTACGGTCGGCACGGGCAACATCGTCGGCACGTCGCAGGCCATCGCGCTTGGCGGCTACGGTGCAGTGTTCTGGCTGTGGCTGGCGGCGCTGCTCGGCATGATTATCAAATACTCCGAAGTCACGCTCTCCATCCGCTTCCGTGAGCGCGATGCCAAGGGCGACTGGGTCGGCGGCCCGATGTATTACGTCAAAAACGGTCTGGGCAAGCGCTGGCAGTGGATCGGCGTTCTGTTCTGCGTCTTTGCCGCCATCGCCTCGTTCGGCATTGGCAATATGTCGCAGGTCAACTCCATCGTCGGCTCGCTCAACGACGCCATCGATGCGTTCATCCCGTCCGCTGCCGGAGAGCGCAGCACGCTGAATCTGATCTTCGGCATTGCCCTGGCAGCACTCGTCGCGGTCATCCTCTTTGGCGGCATCAAGCGCATTGGCGCAGTCGCGGAAAAGCTCGTGCCCGTCATGAGCATCCTCTATATCGTCTTCGCACTCATCGTCATTTTCGGTCATATTGAAAACATCGGCCCGGCCTTCGTCAAGATCTTCCGTACCGCCTTTACGCCTAAGGCACTTGGCGGCGCGGCCAGCGGCATTGCGCTCAAAGAGACGATCGTCTGGGGTCTGCGCAGAAGTGCTTTCTCGAACGAAGCCGGTCTTGGCTCGGCGGCCATCGCACACGCTGCCGCCGACACCAAAGGCCCTGTGCAGCAAGGTCTTTACGGTATTTTCGAGGTATTTGCTGATACCATCGTCATCTGCACCCTCACGGCCATGACCATCATTTGCAGCGGCGTTGATATCACGTTCGGTCAAAAAGTTGGCTCTGAGCTGATTACGGGCGCTTTCGCAACGATTTTTGGCCAGAAATTCGCGTCTGTGTTTGTTGCGTTGGCTCTGATGCTCTTTGCGTTCACAACGGTGCTGGGCTGGTCGTTGTATGGCAGCCGGTGCGTACAATACCTGTTTGGCATCAAGGTTTCGAAAATCTATCAGGTGCTGTTCATTCTGGTCATCGTGGTCGGTGCGGTCGCGTCGCTCGACGTGGTTTGGGACATCGCCGATACGTTCAACGGACTGATGGCCATTCCGAACTTTATTGCGCTGTTCGCCCTGTCCGGTGTGGTCGCAAAATTGACAAAAGAATACTTCTTTGAGAAAAAAACCTTGTCTTAAAAACGGCTGAATTGCAACAGGAGTCATTGGGCAAACGCCCAATGACTCCTGCTTTTTTGCATTTTTCAGAATGTTCTGCGTTGGTAGTAGGTGATGGACAGCCGCCATGAGAAGGCAAACAGGCCGACACCGACGGCGGCCAGCACCAGAAACGGCCACAACGTCTGCTCCCCTGCTACGGTTACTCCGTCTAAGCGGTTGGAGGAAAGTACGCTCACGGCGCAGACCGCGCCGATCATGAAATAGTAGGCGATGCGGCCTTTTTCGACGCCGAAGCGGAAAAGGGCGGGCAGGCAGATCGCAGCCGAAAGCAACGAGATCGCAAACAACAAAATAAGCATAACGGCAAAGTCTGCCGCAACGAAGCTGCCGCTTATCAGCTGCCGGATCGCTTGCAGCAGGCCGCCGAGCAGCAGCATGGCGCACAGGGCAAACAGGCTGATGAGGTATTTGGCTGAGACGAGCTGCGCGCGGCTACAGGGCATGGTGCAGCTGTAGCGTTCCCAGCCGCTTTTTTCATCGTAGCCCAGAAGTGTGACCGGCAGCAGCGAAGCAAGCAGACACGGATAGAGCGAAAAGAGAAACGCAGTGGATTCCACCAAAGACACCGCCAAAAAAACGGCAGAAACCAGAAGCAGAGCGCGGCAGTCTTTTTTCAGGACGTACCAGTCTTTTAAAAGCAGGCCTTTCATTACCACACCTCCTTTACCATGAAAACGAACAGTTCTTCGATGCTGACGGGGCTGAGGGGCAGATCGGGTGGGACAGCCGCGCGGCGCACGAGTGCTTCGATGCCATAGGGCGTGTGCTTCTGATATTTGACCGCGTCGGGTGCAAGGGTCTGCAGCTGCTGCGTCGCAGCGTGCAGCAGGGCGTATTCTTCCAGCAGACGGTCTTTTTCCTCGCACAGAAGCAGCTGCCCCTTATGCACAAACGCGATATAATCACAGAGCTTTTCCAGATCGCTGACGATGTGCGAGGAGATGAGGATGGAGTGCGTCTCGTCGCGGGTAAAGTCGGCGAACATCCCGACGATCTCGTCGCGCACAACAGGGTCGAGGCCGGAGGTCGCTTCGTCGAGGATGAGGAGCTTCGGGTGGTGTGAAAGGGCGATGGCAATGCCGAGCTTCATCTTCATGCCGCGCGAAAAGCTCTTGAACGGCTTATTCTCCGGCAGACTGAGCTTTTGTGTCAGGCTGACAAATGCGCCACGATCCCAGTTGCGGTAGGTGTGCTGCATGATCCGCTCGACCTGCCACAGATTCAGGCAGGATGGCAGGCCGATCTCATCGAGGACAACGCCGACTTCTTCTTTGAGCTGTGTCAGGTGGGTCTGCGTGTCCTGTCCGAGCAGGGTGATGCTGCCGCCGTCGCGCTGCACCATGTCGAGTATCAGGCGAATGGTGGTACTCTTCCCTGCCCCGTTTTCGCCGATCAGGCCGAGAATACAGCCGCTGGGCAGGGTCAGGTCGAGCGGTCCGAGCCTGAAGCCGGGATAAGTTTTTTTCAAATCGTGTAGTTCCAATGCGTTCATGCTTTTTCCTCCAAACCAAACTGAACCATTTCAAGAATGTCCTGTGGGCTTAACTTACAGGAAGCGGCCAAGCGGACGATCTCGTCGATGTGTGCTTCGATCTGTTTCAGGTTTTCTTCGCGCAGCAGCTCGACATTCTTCGGCGCGACGTAGCAGCCCTTGGCGGGGACGGTATAGACAAAGCCGTCTTTTTCCAGCTCCTCATAGGCGCGCTTGGTCGTGATGAAGCTGATGCGAAGGTCTTTCGCCAAACCACGGATGGATGGCAACAGTTCATCCGGCTGCAAAGCGCCGCTGATGATCTGGTCTTTGATCTGGGAATAGATCTGATCGTAGATGGGTGTGCCGCTTTTGTTGTCGATAAAGATCTGCACGCTTTTTCTCCTGTTCTTACTGTATATGCGCATTATATACAGTAAGAACAGTTTTGTCAAGAGGAGGGGAGAAAAATAAGCACCCCTGGCTTTGCAGAGCAAAGGGGTGCGGTATAGGACAGCGGGACACATGAGTCCCGCCCTACGGGTGCTATGGAGATTTGTTACAACGGGTCGACGCGGGCATCGACCCCTACGAATGCAGAGCAAATCGGAAAGTGCGTTGCAAAGCAGCAAGTGCAGTGCGAATGGAAAGATTTCGGGCGGACAGAGGCATCCGCCCCTACAACGCTATACGGAAAATTCCCAGAGGCAGCCCTCTCAGGCGGCTGCGCCGCCAGCTCTGGCAGAGGGAGAGCCAAGGGGGCGGCTGAGCCGCACCTGGTACGGTGAAATTCTGCGGCAATGCCGCGACGAGTGGCGGGGCACATAGATCCCGCCTACGGGTGCGGAGCAGATTTGCAACAGCGGGTCAGTGTGGGCATCGGCCCTTACAAGGTGCAGCGTAAATTTGCGGCAGCGGGTCGATGTGGGCTGTATAGTCTACAATAACAGCTTACTTGCCTTGCAGTTCGTCGCTCAGGCGGATGATCTGCGGTGCAATCTTCTCGCGCTCTTTTTGGATGGTTCTGTTATACAGCGGGTATGCACACGCCAAAATCGCAATGCCCAACACGCCCAGCGCGATGCCCACCGGCATGGCCGCCGCTTCGAGCGCTGCGCCAAACTCCGTCATCGTCAGGCTCATGCCCAGACCCAGCAGCAGCGTCCCCACCACGCCGACCGCAACGGAAACTGCCGTGGCTTTCTGCGACACACTCGCGTCCAGACGGCGCAGCTGCTCCATCTTGTCCGGCTGCTGCGGGATATATTTCTTTCGGATTTCCTCGATCTCCTGCTGCTGCTGCGCAGAATATGTCATTTTGAAGGTTTCCTGTTCTTTCATTGTTTTTCTCCGTTCTGTTTGATGGTTTGATTCGCCCGGACGATCATATACACCGCCATGGCCACGATGCACAGCGAAACGCCTGCGCCGCTGAGCGACAAAAACAGCAGCTGCGTCCGTGCGGGCATTTCGCCGCTTCCGAACGTCGCAAGCATCGTACTTTCCAGACTCAGCATGGACACACACGCCGCGGCAAGCGAGATCGCCTTTGACGCGGATATGACCGGGCTTTGATAGCGCCGGTATTTTTTTACGTTCACGATGGCCATCGTCAGCGACGTAAAGGTATACGCCGCCATGGCGATCGTCGTGATTTCGTGGTGCTGCACCAGCCGGTTGTCGTGGATGCGATAGAGCATCACCCCGGACAGCGCCAGATTCATTGCCAGCAAGCACCAGCCGCACAGGCGATATGCGCACAGCTCGCGCGCATAAGCGCGCTGCGCTGCCGGGCGCAGCAGCTGCCGCGCCAGAAAAAAGCGCATAACGGCAAGCGAAGCGTAGTACGCGGCCAGCGAGTAAAACCACGCCGCGTGATGGTAGATGCCCAGTCCCAGCTGCAACGCGCCGTAGGCGCTGTTCCAGACAAGGCTTGCCGTCAGCGTCACGCGCATTCGCAGCTGCACGTCCTGCAACCAGCGGCTGGCGTAGCGGTTGTTCTGCCGAAATTGCCGCCAGCCGCGCACGAGTGACGGCACACGCACGCACCAGATAGTTAGCGTGTAGGCCGAAAGGACATACGCCGCGATTCGCAGCGGCGCAGTCTGCAGCAGCGTCTGCATCGTCCAAACAAGCCCCACCGCTGCGACCGGCAGCAGCACGAGCAGCACCGCGATATGCGGGAAAAGCAGCGCGTGAAGCAGGCGTTTTGCTTTCATTGCACCACCTCCGGCACACGAACCGTAAACGTGCTGCCCACGCCGAGGGTACTCTCTACGCTGATCTCGCCGTGAAGGATGTCCACCACGCGCTTAACCAGCGCCAGACCAAGACCATTGCCCTGCGCGCTGTGTGAGGTGTCGCCCTGATAGAATTTCTCAAAAATATGCTGTCCGACTTCTGCGCTCATGCCGCAGCCGGTATCGCGTACCCGCACCACCGCGCCGGACGTGTCTGCCGTCAGGCTGACACAGACCGTTCCTCCGGCGGGTGTGAACTTAAACGCGTTGGAAAGCAGGTTGTTCCACACCAGCCACAACAGTTCCCTGTCGGCGCGAATGCGCACTGCGTCTTCGATGTCAGTCTCCAGCTCGATGCTCTCGCGCTCCCAGACCGTCTCGTATTGCAGCAGGCACTCGCACAGCTGCTCGCTCAGGTCGTACTCGGCCTGTTCGGGAAAGATCTTCTGGTTCTCCAGCCGGTTGAGCTTGAGAATATTGGTCATCATATCGGCCATACGCCGCGCGCCGTCACTTACGCCACGGGCGTATTCCAGCCGCTTTTCCTGCGGCAGCTGCGGCGCTTGCAGCAGTTGCCCGTAGTTCTGCATCACGGCCAGCGGGGTCTTCATCTCGTGCGAGACGTTCGCGAGAAAGTCCGTGCGCAGCGTCTGCACGCTTTGCAGCTCCTGCGCCATGCGGTTGAAGCACTCGCCCAACTCGCCAAACGCCTCGTCAGCTGCGAACGGCGGCTGCGTTTCCACACGCGCGGAAAAATCGCCGCGCATGATCCGCTCTGCCGCGTTTGTCATGCGTCGAACCGGCTGCCGGACGCAGATGCGGCGGCGCAGTGTATCGAGCAGCGTGAACAAAAGGCTCAGCAACAGCACATTGCCGAACGTCAGTTTGGCCGCGACGTTCAGGTTTTCCGCGCTGAGTGAAAGCGGAATGCTGCGCATGAGCGTGGAGAGAAACAGCAGCATACAGCACGTTGTCACGAACGCCACCAGAAGGAAAAAGGTCAGAAAGTTGCAGATGAATTTCAGCGCTGCGCGCGTTTTTTGCTCCTGCTTCATCGCACGACCGCCTTGTAGCCCAGACCGTGGACGGTCTTGATCTCAAAATCCTCGCACCCGGCCAGCTTCGCGCGCAGTTTGGTCATGTAGACATCCACGGCGCGCGGCGCAGTCTCGGTGTCCGCGTCCCAGAACTCGTCCATCAGCTGGGTGCGCGTAAACGTTTTCTTGGGATAGGACAGGAGCTTATACAAAATGGAAAACTCCCGGTTGGTCAGCTTGATCTCCTCACCCGCAAGATAGGCCGTATGCTCGTCCGCGTCCATGGTAAAGCTACCGATCTCGAGCTTGTGACTCGCGGCGATCTTCGCCCGGCGCAAAAGCGCGCCAATGCGCAAAAACAGCTCATCGAGGTCGATGGGCTTGACCATGTAGTCGTCTACCCCAATGCGAAAGCCCCGCTGCTTCGAGGCGATATCGTCGCGCGCGGTCATAAACAAAATGGGGATCTGCTCGTTGAGTTCCCGTACCGTCGCGGCAAACGCGAACCCGTCCACCCCGGGCATCATGATGTCCGACACGATCAGATCGAAGATGTTTTCGTACATTGCATCATAGGCGGCATCGGCCGAAAGGCAGCCGATGGCTTCGTAGCCGTTTTGATTCAAAAACGCGCAAACGGTCTGGTTCAGATCTTTATCGTCTTCGACAACTAAGAGTTTAAACATTTTGATCGCTCCTGCTTTTCTCATTTCCGCGCCCATGTTAGCACGCAAATGTTAAAGAATTGTTTGTGTCCCCGACAAAATGACGCAAACGCAGCGGGGCGAATACCGTTGCTTTATGGGTGCGGATATGGTATAATATAAGATGTATGAGTATCGGAAAGGAGTGGGGCTATGCGGGATGTTTTGCGTGAGGAGAAAAAGTTTCTGCTCGACGAGGCGGCAGCGCTGGCGCTGCGCGCGCGGTTAAGCCCGGTCGTTCATGCGGACAAGCACAACGGCGCAGACGGGTATGCGGTGCGCTCGTTATACTTTGACACGCTCGACGACCGCGACTTTCTGGAAAAAGAGGCCGGCATCGAGCTGCGGCGCAAGCTGCGGCTGCGTGTGTACAGCCCACAGGCGGACTTCGCCCTGTTTGAGATGAAGCAGAAGCAAGGGCAGTATCAGCGCAAGCGGTCGCTGCGGCTGACGCGCGAGGACGCACAGGCGCTCATCGCCGGAGATCGGGACGTTCTGCTGCGCGACGGCAGCGACTTTGGCCGTGAGTGCTACAGCCTCATGCAGACCTGGGCGTATATGCCCCGGACGGTGGTGGAATACGACCGGTTCGCGTTCGTCTCGCCGGAAAACTCCATCCGCATCACGTTTGATTCCGCCGTCCGTGCGAACGAGAGCTGCTTTGATCTTTTCGACGCGCAGCTGCCGCTCAACCGGGTGCTTTTGCCGTTCGCGGTCGTACTGGAAGTCAAATTCAACGGGTTTTTACTCAGCTATATCAAAGATATGCTGCTGCCGGTGCAGCAGAGTGAGCTTTCTGTCAGCAAGTATTGCATGGCGCGGCAGACAGGCCGCAACTATCAATTTTAAGGGGTGTCGTTGAAGATGAAAGAGAGAATTTTTGATCTGCTTTCGCAGCAGGGAGATATGACGTGGCAGCAGATCACGGCGCACGTGAGCGTGAGTGTAGCGCTCGGCCTGTTGATCTTTTTATCGTATGCCATTTCGCATAAGGGCACGATCTACAGTAAGAAATTCGGCGTAACGCTGGTTGTGCTGACGGCAATGACCGGCACGGTCATGACCGTCATCGGCAACAACATCGCGCTCTCGCTTGGTATGGTCGGTGCGTTGTCGATCGTGCGTTTCCGCACGGCGTTAAAAGACTCGCGCGACACGGCCTATGTGTTCTGGACGATCATCGTGGGTATCTGCTGCGGCGTGGGTGACTATCTCGTCGCGGCCATCGGCAGCACGGCCATCTTCCTTGTGCTGCTGGTTCTGGGCGCGGTGCGCAGCGACACAAGAATGCTGCTGATCCTGCGCGCGAACCGCAATTGCTGCGACGGCATCGAAGCGCTCGTCTTCCGGTGCTTCTCGCGCCGCGCGGTGCTGCGCGTAAAAAATACCACTTCGCAGAGCGTGGAGTATATCTATGAGCTTTCGCGCAAGACGCTCGAGCGCGCACAGAATGAGCATCCCAACCTGACCAACGAGTTCTACGCGCTGGGTGACGTGGAGAGCGTCAACTACGTCGCGCAGAGCGACGAGATCTACAACTGATATGAAGTATCGTCGCATAGGGCTGGCCGCGTGTGCCGCAGCGTTGCTGCTGGCCGTGTTTGCGCCTTTGTGCTTTGCCGGGCATGAGACGGTCGGCCGCGTCCACCAGCACCGAGAGGCTGTGCCATCTGAAGCCTGCGCCGAACCGGATGACGGCGGTCTGTGTACTTACCTGCCCATCGTGGAGCTTTCGACCGGCGGCGTTACCATTCCGGGCCGCCCCATCTACTGGGACGACGGGAGCGTCACGTATACGCTTGCCGATGACGGTGAAACGACTATTGGCGCAAAGATGCAGATCATCGGCACGGACACCAGCGTCTATCACCACGCCAACGGCGCGCCGGACGTTGACACGTCGGTGCGCATTCGTGTGCGCGGCAATTCCTCGCGCTCGTTTGACAAGCCCAGCTACTCCATCCGGCTCGTGGACGAAGCAGGGCAAAACGCGCCGCAGTCCATCATGGGCATGGACGCGCACCACGAATGGGTTCTCTATGGCCCGTGGCTGGACAAAACAGCGGTGCGCAACTATATGTTTTACAATCTGGCCGGAGAGATCATGGACTACGCGCCCAATGTGCGCTATTGTGAGGTCATTCTCGACGGAGACTATCAGGGGCTGTATGTGATGACCGAGCGCATCACCGGCGGCAAAAACGGCGCGCGGCTGGGCTTGACCGTCAGCGCGAAGGATCATGATTTTTCCGGGTATCTGCTGCGGCTCGATCACAAGCGCCCGGAAGAGACTCCCCTGCGCTCGTTTACCACCTACACATACACAACACCGCTTTTGTTACAGATCGAATACCCGGGCGAAAAAAATCTGGACGAAGTGCTGTATGAAGAAATCCGGCAGGATTTTTCCGACTTTGAAAAGGCGCTGTATTCGTATGACTATGACAGGCCGGACTATGGCTATCAGACCAGACTCGACACGGACAGCTTCGTGGACTATTTTATCTTGAACGAGCTGTCCAGCAACGCCGACGCGGGCAATTACTCGACGTATATCTATAAGGACGTGGACGGGCTGCTGCGGATGTGCGTGTGGGATTTTAACAACGCGTGTGACAACTTCTTTGAAGAAGAAATTTCGTATGAGGGCTTCTTTTTGCACAACCGGCTGTGGTACTGGATGCTGATGAAGGATGAAGACTTCACCGAGCGGCTGATTTTCCGCTACCACGAACTGCGTCAAGGGATTTTGCGCGAAGAATCGCTCGATGCGTACATAGACCAGACGCTGGATTTCCTCGCGCCCGCACTCGCGCGCAATGACGCGCGCTGGGGTGATGTTTCGCAGCAGGCCAATCTGCTCATGCCGAAAGACCGGAATCTGACCAGCCGCACGGCGGCAGTCGGGCAGCTCAAGGGTTATCTGCACAACCGGGGTGACTGGCTCGACGAACACATTGAAACGCTGCGGCAGTATTCTGCCGCTTCCAGGGTCAAGCAGTACAACGAGGTGAACGACTGAT
This sequence comes from uncultured Oscillospiraceae bacterium, assembly GCA_964434135.1. Classification (GTDB taxonomy): domain Bacteria; phylum Bacillota; class Clostridia; order Oscillospirales; family Oscillospiraceae; genus CAG-170. The sequence goes on along the minus strand of CAYSTN010000018.1, from coordinate 19,719 downwards.
ATGAAACGCTTTGTCATCATCATTTCGTGCGTACTGTGCGCGCTGGCGCTGCTTGTGGGGCTGTATTACGCGGGACATCTGTACCTGACCCCGGCTTCACAGAACACGCCCGCCTATACCGTGCGCACCCGCGACGGGCATATTGAACACGCCGACGCCGACGGCTGGCAGGAGCTGACGCTGCGCGGCGTTGATCTGGGCAGCTCGCAGCCCGGCGCATGGTCGACGGACTATGCCATCGACAAAGAAACGTATCTGCGCTGGTTCGGACAAATGGCGCAGATGGGCGCAAACACGGTGCGCGTCTATGCGGTGCAGTCTCCGGCGTTTTACAGGGCGCTGAAAGAATATAACACGCAGGCGCAAAGCCCGCTGTATCTGTTGCAGGGCATCTGGGTCGATGACTACGCGCAAAACTCCCACGTGGACGCGTATGACCGCAGCTTTCAGCAGGCGCTCATCGACGACTGCAAGGCCGCCGTGGACGTGATTCACGGCAAACGGCTCATCATTCAAAATGATGCCGGTTCGGGTTCCGGGCTGTTTTTCACCGACGTATCCAAGTGGGTGCTGGGCTATATCATCGGCGGTGAATGGATCGATGTGACCGTGGCCTACACCGACGAAAAATACCCCGATTCGGACGGCTTTGCGGGAAGCTATCTGCAAACCGCGCCGCAGGCCACCGCGTTTGAGACGATGCTCGCCCAGACCGGCGACGCGCTCATCGCCTATGAGACGGACCGTTACCGGCAGCAGCGGCTTGTCTCCTTTGCCAACACCCGCACGACCGACCCGTTCGTCTACCCGCAGGACGTGACCGAGTTTTTCCGCAAGTGCGCCACGATCGACGCCGAACACATCCTGCCGACTGAGGCGCTGCACACGGGTCTGTTTGCCAGCTACAGCGTATACGCTTACGATCTGGACTATCTTTCTCTGATGGCTCCGGCCACGTGGCCGGAGCTGGTCGACGCGCCGGTCGATCTGGCCGCGTGTGACGGGACACAGGGCGTGACGGATACCTATCTCGCATATCTGAAGCTGCTGCGCGCACACCACACGATGCCCGTTGTGGCAACGGAGTTTGGCGTGTCAACCGGCCGCGCGCTGGCGCAGAGCAACACCGCAACCAGTCTGCGGCAGGGGCATCTGTCTGAGCAGGAACAGGCGCAGGCGCTGCTGGAAAACTGGCAGGCCATCGTACAGGCCGACTTTGCCGGCGGCTGCGTGTTTTCCTGGCAGGACGAGTGGCACAAACGCACCTGGAACACGATGTTTGCCGTTGACCTCAGCCGAAGCCCCTATTGGAGCGACGCGCAGAGCAGCGACCAGCACTTTGGTCTGCTGGCCTTTGACCCCGGCGAAGAAGCCGTGTGCGTCGTTGACGGTGACGCGTCGGAGTGGTCGGATGCGGATGTGATCGTTCGCCGCGACGACGGCGGGCACGTTTCGCTGCGCTATGACGAGCGGTATCTCTACTTGCTCATCGAGCAGTCGGGGTACGAATTTGGCGCGCAGACGCTCTATGTCCCCATCGACACCACGCAGAAGACCGGCGCGCACAGCTGCCCGGCATATGATCTGTGCTTTGACCGGGGCGTGGACTTTATCCTGCGGTTTCACACGAAAGATGATTCGGTGCTGCTCGTGCAGGATCGCTATCACGCCATCCATGCCAACTTTGAAGCCGAGATCACAGGCCGCGACGCTTACCTTAACCCGCCCGCAAAGGACAGCACAAATTTTGAAGTCGTGCAGCTGGCCGTCAAGGACACAGCCGGACAGTTTGTAAACGTTCCGGCCACGCTCGACACGTATGAAACGGGTGCGCTGCGCTGCGGTACGGCAGACCCGGCTGCGGAAAACTATGATTCTTTGACCGACTTTGCCGCAAACGGCGAGATCATCGAGCTGCGGCTACCGTGGGCGCTGCTTAACTTCGCTGACCCGTCGCGCAGACAGATCCACGACGATTATTACGACGGCAACTACGGCGTGGCATTCCAAACGCTCAAAAAACTCTATGTGGGACTTGGCTGCGCGGGCGAAAGTATCGCGCTTGACCCCGTTTCGCTCAAAGGCTGGGGCAACGACGTGACGTGGCACGAACGGCTCAAGCCCGGCTATTTCGCCTTGCAGGCTTGTTGGAAGGACGGTGCAGACGCGTGATCGTTCCGGTCGTTTTGGGGTTTTATTTCCTGGTCTGCATCAGCGTCGTGCTGTTCAACTGCTGGAAGATCCTCTCCGGAAAGCTGTTGCAGCGGCGGCTGGCGCGCTGGAAACAGGATGACCATCTGTGGTTTTGGGACAAGGCCGCGCACTATCCGGCGCTTTCTGCGCAGCAGCAGCAACTGCTGGTGCGGCAAAAGGTGCGCACACTGCGCACAAATGACCGGCTGCTGGCCTTCCACGCGGCCATGGACGAAGTCGAAGCGGTAGACGCGGAGGTGGTTTGCGCGTGTATGCCGCTGCTGGCGCAGATCATGCAGCAGCTGTATTCGCGCTGCGCCGGCCGCGCGTCGCATATGCAGGCGTATTATTCGTATCTCATCACGCGCTTTCAGGTCATGCGCTATGCACCGAGCGAACAGCTGACAACGTATCTGCTCACGCAGGTGCGCGAGGCCGAGAGTATTTACAATCTGGAAAACGCGCTGCGCGCCATCTACAGCTCCGCGCAGATATCGCTCGTACTCAAGGCGCTGCACACGCTCGACGGCGAAGACGGTATTTTCCTGCACGAAAAGCTGCTCGTTGAGGGGCTTTTGACGTTCTCGGAACGAGAAGCGCTCATCGCGGCGCTATGGGAAGAGTTTTCGCAGTTCGGCGCGCCGATGCAGGAGCTGCTGCTGGACTATATCCGCTTTGCTTCCGGCGCGTGGCGTGATAAGATGCTGGAACTTCTCGAGCGCACACAGGAGCTGGAAGTCCGGCTGTCGTGTCTGCGCTACTTTGGCAAATACCCCGACGCACGGGTGCAGCCGATGCTGTACTCGCTTGGGCGGCAGACCGATGCCGCGCAATGGGAGCTTTGCGCCGTGAGCATGAGCGTTCTGGCCGCCTACCCCGGTGACGAGACGGTCGAAGTATTGAAGCAGGGGCTGCGAAGCCGGAACTGGTACGTCCGGTACAACGCCGCGCTGAGTCTGCGCGCGCTGCACGTCAGCCCCGAGCAGGTGCAGGATATCCTGTCGGGTGATGACCGCTACGCCAGAGAAATGCTGCAATACAGACTCGAACAGCGCCAACAGGCGCACACGCCCGGAGAGAAGGTGCCGGTATGACAGATATTTTTCGCATATTTTTAGACTGCATCAACGTCTTTTTTCTGCTGTATCTGCTGGGTTACTCGACGTTTTTGTTCCTTTCGGTCGTTGTCGGCGCGACGCGGCTGTACCGCGACAAAGAATATGAGCTGCTGCAAAACAAGCTGTGGCAGAATTACTACGTTCCCGTGTCCATCCTCGTGCCGGCCTACAACGAAGAGGTCACTGTGGTCGAGACGGTGCGCTCGCTTCTTTCACTTGACTATAAACTCTATGAGATCATCGTAATGGATGACGGCTCAAAGGATGATACCACCCGCGTACTGGTCGAGGCGTTCGGCATGACGCGCGTCGAGCGTCCCATCCGCCGCCAGCTCCCCTGCCAGCCGGTCGAGGCTGTCTATGAGACAGACCGGGAAAAAGTGCCCATCACGCTCGTGCGCAAGCGCAACGGCGGCAAGGCTGACAGTCTCAACATGGGCATCAACTGCGCCCGGTATCCGTACTTTATCTGCATGGACGCAGACTCCGTGCTGCAATATGATTCGCTCGAGCGCATCGTCCGTCCCGTTTTGGAGCATCGCGATGTTGTTGCCGTGGGCGGCAGTGTGCGCCCGGCCAACGGCGTGGTCATTCAGGACGGGCGCGTGGTGCAGTATCGGCTGCCGAAGAATCTGCTGGCGTGTATGCAGGCGCTGGAGTATGACCGCTCGTTCCTTGCTGCGCGTATCCTGCTTGACCGGTTCAACGGCAATCTCATCATCTCCGGCGCGTTCGGCCTGTTTGAAAAGCGGACGGTCATCGCTGCGGGCGGCTATGATGCAAGCACCATGGGTGAGGATATGGAACTGGTTGTGCGGCTGCACGAATTTTGCCGCGCCAATCACCGGCCATATCAGATCAAATACGCGCCGGATGCGGTGTGCTGGTCACAGGCGCCGGAGCGGCTGCGCGATCTGGGTAAGCAGCGCAAGCGCTGGCAGCGCGGACTGTTTCAGTCCATGTGGGGACACCGCGAGATCGGCGCAAATCCCCGCTACGGCGCGGTGGGACTGTTCTCGTATCTGTATTTCCTTTTGTATGAGCTGCTTTCGCCCTATATCGAGGTCTTCGGGGTGCTGACGATTTTGCTGTCTGTGGCAATGGATATGCTCAATATCCGGTATATGGTGCTGTATTTTGTGCTGTACGCGCTCTATGGCGCGCTGCTGTCGCTGACCGCGTTTTTCTCTCGCATCCACACCATCGACATGAAGCTGCGCTTCGGTGATCTGTGCAAGGCGGTGCTGCTTTGCCTGTTCGAGATCACATTCGTGCGGTTTTATCTGGCCGTCGTGCGGGCGCTGGCCTTTGTCGGCTATAAAAAGAACAAACTCAACTGGGACAAGCTGGAACGGCAAAAGCTGAACCAGGACGCAGCCGACCCGGCTGCAAAACAATAATCAGCAGGAGGCATCGTATGTGCGCAGCTGCACGTGACCCGAAAAAGAAGACCATCCTGATCGCCGATGATTCGGAGCTGAACCGTGAACTGCTCACGCAGATGCTGGGCGAGCAGTATCACTATCTCTACGCCGCCGACGGCGAGCAGCTTTTGCATATGCTCTTTGAAAACGTCGAGGCAGATATCCTGCTTCTGGATATGCATATGCCGCATATGAATGGTATGGACGTGCTGAAGGTGATGCACGCGCAGAACTGGACGCAGGATCTGCCCGTGGTCATCATCTCGGCTGAGGATGACGCAGGCTTCATCCGAAACGCCTACCGTCTGGGCGCGATTGACTACATCCGCCGTCCCTTTGACGCATTTTGGGTGCAGCACCGGATCGAGAACGTGTTGCATATCTACTCGCGCAACAAGCAGCTGGTCAAGCTGGTGGAAAACCAGGTACGCCAGCGTGAAAAGGTCAACAATCTGCTCATCAGTATTCTCAGCCGCGTGATGGAAGTCAGCAACCATGAGTCCGGTGACCACACGCTGCGTGTGCAGAAGATCACGAACCTGCTGCTCGAACGGCTCGTAGAGCTGACCGACCGCTACGCATTGAGGGAAGAAGATATCTCGCTCATCTGCGCAGCTGCGGCGCTGCACGACATCGGCAAGATTACCGTGCCGAAGGCCATCCTCAACAAACCCGGCGCGCTGACGCAGGAAGAATGGGTCATCATGCAGTCGCACACGGTAAAAGGTGACGAAATGCTCTGGGAGCTTTCGGTCGACCAGAACGAAAAGCTCATGGTGCTGGCGCACGAAATCTGCCGCCACCACCACGAACGCTATGACGGCCGGGGCTATCCAGACGGGCTGGCAGGAGACGACATCCCCATTTCCGCGCAGGCTGTATCCATCGCAGACGCATATGACGCGCTGACGAGTGACCGCTGCTACAAAGAAGCATTCTCGCATGAAAATGCCGTTGCCATGATTCTGCACGGCGAGTGCGGGGCGTTCAATCCCCTGCTGCTGCGGTGCTTTATGGAGATCTCCGACGCGCTGCTCATCGAGCTGAAGTTCAATCAGTTAAAGCCGGACTACACGTTCCACGTGCAGGATCTGGCCGAAGAAGCGCTCGAACAGGAAAATCTGTTCCAGCCCACCCGCATCAGCGACATTGCCGAGCATGAGCGCAGCAAAAAAGACTTCTTTGCCCGCCAGTGCGGCGGCATCCAATTTGAATATGATGCGCTGGCGCGCAAGGTGCTGTCCATCACGCACTATGACGAAACGGGTGAACGCATTCGCCTTTCGAGTACGGCGACGCATCTTCTGGGCGTGGAAGACTGGACGCTGCTGCAAGAGCAGCTGCGCAAAACCACGCGCGAAGCGCCCACCGTCACCATGACCGCGCTTGTGCCGCTTAACGACACGCAGCGCTGGCACCGCATTGTGGCGCAGAGTATCTGGACGGACGAACACGACAGCTACGTCGGCATCGTCGGCCAGTTTACCGACATCCACGACGAGATGGTGCGCCGCGGCAAAGACCTCATCATCAAGGGAATGCACATCACGGGCGATAACTTCCTGGCCATGCGCAGCATTTTTGACGTGGTGCGGCTAGTCGACCCGAACACCTGTCAGGTTCTGCATATCGATACGGACGGTAATGTCCAGCGCAGCGGCACGTGCTGTTACGCGATCTGGAATCGCGACAAGGCGTGTGAAAACTGCACGTCGGCCAAGGCGCTCAACAACAAAAACTGGATGACCAAGCTTGAGGTACACGAAGGGCGCATTTTCTCGGTTTTGTCGCGCTATGTGCAGTGCGGCGAAACGCCCTGTGTGCTGGAAGTCGCGCTGTGCATGGAAGACGCTGCCGAGCGCAGCCGCAGCGGCGTCGGCTTCCTGCCGGACAGTGTCACGCTGCAAAACTACTACCGCGACACGCTGACGCGGGCGTATTCGCGCGCGTATTTTGACAATTTCCAGCCCAATCTGGAAAACGCGCAGGGCGTAGCCATCGTCGACCTGAACCAATTCAAGCAGATCAACGATTCCTTCGGCCATATGGCCGGTGATGCCGCACTGCGGCACACGTCGGAAGTCATCCGCTCGTGCATCCGGCAAAGTGACGTCCTCATCCGCTATGGCGGTGACGAGTTTTTGCTGCTGTTCCAGCGGATCAGCGAAAACGCCTTTTATGACAAGCTCCAGCGGATCAAGCAGGCTGTCAGCGAAGCCGCGTTGGCCGACTATCCGGACATGAAGCTCGGCATCAGCATCGGCGGCGCGTACTGCGTCACGCCGCTCACGCGGGCCATCGACGAGGCGGACAAGGCCATGTACCGCGATAAATTCCACATGAAGGAGCAGGGAGTATGAACCTTTCACAATTCTACGCCGCCGTCGGCGGTGATTATAACGCAGCGCTTGGCCGGTTGGTCAACGACGCATTTATGCTCCGGTTTTTACGCAAATTCCCGGCTGACCCGGCCTTTGGCGAGCTGACGGCGGCGCTTGCCGCACAGGAGCTGTGCGGCGCGTTCCGTGCGGCGCACACGCTCAAAGGAACGGCGGCCACGCTTGGGCTGGACGCACTCGCGGAGGCGGCGTCCGCGCTGACCGAGGCGCTGCGCCCACAGACTGCCCTGCCGCCGCAGACGCTTGTCTCAGCGGTGCAAAGCGCCTATGAAACGGCTATCACATCGATCGCGCAGCTCGACGGCTGACGCAGAAAGGAAAAACCATGAAGCATGACCGTCTGCGCGCGCCGGTGCGCGCGCTTGCTGCGCTGTTTGCGCTGCTGTTTGCACTCAGTTCGTTTCCGGCCACAGCGCACGCTGCCGACCGGCGAACCGTCCGCGCGGGCTTTTTCGCCTTCGACGGCTATCACATGATGTCTGAAAACGGGGTGCGCAGCGGCTACGGCTATGATTTTCTGCGCCTGGCTGCGCGCTATATGGACGTGGACTACGAATATGTCGGCTACGACTGCGGCTGGGACGATATGCTCACGATGCTCGAAAACGGCGAGATCGACCTTGTGACCTCTGCACAGGCTACGCCGGAGCGCATGGCGGACTTCGCCTTTTCCCAGCCCATCGGCACGAGCAGCGCCATGCTCACCACCGCCAGCAGCAACACAAGCATCATCACCCGCAACTACGCGACCTACGACGGCGCGCGCATCGGCCTGCTCGAAGGCAACAGCCGCAACGACGATCTGGCCGACTTTGCGGCTATGCGGGGCTTTACCTACACGCCGGTCTATTACACGCTCGCAGAAGAGCTGGAACAGGCGCTGCGTGACGGAAGCGTAGACATGATTCTGACGAGTTCGCTGCGCAGAACGCAGCGTGAACGCATCATCGAGCAATTCGCCTCGCACGATTTCTACGTCATGGTTCGCAAGGAAGATACCACTCTGCTGGCGCAGCTCAACTATGCCATCGAACAGCTCTACGCGGTCGAAGGAGACTGGCAAAACAATCTGAACAACAAGTATTATACCCATCTGGAAGAAAAAAATCTGAGCTTCACCTTGCAGGAGCAGGCGCTGCTGGATGAATACCGCAGCGGTGAAAAGACATTGGTCGTCTCAGCCTGCACCGACAAAAAGCCCTATGCCTACATTGAAAACGGCGTAGCAAAAGGCATTATGTTCGACTATTTTGCCCAGCTTGCCGAATACGTCGATATCCCTTACACCGTCATCGCGCCCACCGACCGCGCCGAGTATATCGAATGGTGCGAAGCCGGGCTGGTCGATCTTTGTCTGGACGGGCGCTTTCAGAACTATACGCAGGCAGAGCTTTTGCGAAGGTCGATTTCCGCACCCTATACCACCATGCGTCTGGCTATGGTGACGCGAAGGGACTTTGACGGCCAGATCAAGACGCTTGCCGTCTCGGAAGCACAGGGACAGTTTGGCATCGAGGACGGTTTAGCGCCGGGTGCGGCACACCTGTCCTGCCCCAGCCGCGAACAGGCCATGCGCGCCGTACTCGACGGCGACGCGGATGCGTCGATCGTGTATCTGTATACCGCGCAGCAGTTCGTCAACCAGGACGAACGCGGGCTTTTGACGTATACCATGCTGCTTGAGCCAACGTTCGACTATCATCTGTCGTTCAGCGAAAACGTCAGCCACGAGCTTACCGGTATCTTTACCAAGGCCGTCTATGCCATGCCCGATGGGCTGTTTGAGGAGATCGCGTCCCATCACACCAGTTACAAGGCCACGGACGTTGATCTTTTGACGTGGATCGAGATCTACCCCGTTCCAACCATTCTGATCTGTCTGGTCGTGTTCCTGCTGCTGACGTTCGCGATCATTCTCGTCTCGCATCAAAGCCGCGTCCAGCTTGAGGCGCGCCGCGCACAGCAACTGCAGGCGATGGCCGAGCAGACCGAGCGCGCCAACCACGCCAAGAGTGATTTCCTCGCCAACGTCTCGCACGATATCCGAACGCCGATGAACGCCATCGTCGGGCTTGCCCGGCTGATGGAGCAGGAGCCGGATCTGAGCGCCCGGCAGCATGATTATCTGCAAAAAATCCAAAACGCCAGCGCGCACCTGCTCGGCCTGATCGACGACGTGCTGGATATGCGCACAATTGAAGCCGAGCAGATCACGCTCAAGCCTACGGCGCTCAGTCTGCGTCAGCAGCTTACACAAATTCAGGACATCATGCAAAGCGACGCAGACGCGCGCGCGCAGACGCTGCGCGTGTCGAGTGAGGCGCTCACACATGACGCGGTGTGCGTCGACGGCAAACGGCTGCGGCAGCTGCTGCTGAATCTTATGAGCAACGCAGTCAAATACACGCCGGACGGCGGCACGATCGAGCTTTCTGTGCGGGAGCTTGCCCAGTCGGATGAACAAAGCGCCGTGTACTGTTTCTCGGTCACGGACAACGGCTGCGGGATGCCGCAGGAGCTGATCGACCGGCTCTTTGAACCGTTCGCGCGCGGCGAAGCTTCCGTCACGAACAAGATCCCCGGCACGGGTCTGGGTATGGCCATCACGAAGAACATCGTGGATGTCATGGGCGGCAAGATCGCAGTCAGCAGTACCGTCGGGCAGGGTTCGCGCTTTGACGTTACGCTGCAGCTTCCGCTTGCTGCCGCACCCAAAGCTCCGGCTGCCGAGACGTCTTTGTTCAGTGGGCTGCACTTTCTGTGCGCCGAGGACAATGCGCTCAACGCAGAAATCTTAAAGCAGACACTCGCGCACTACGGCGCGCAGTGTACGTTCTGCTCGGACGGTCTACAGGCGGTGCAGACCTTTCAGGCTGCCGCACCGGATACCTTCGATGCCATTTTGATGGACATCCAGATGCCCAACATGGACGGTCTGAAAGCCGCGCGTGCCATCCGCGCACTGCCGCAGGCGCAGGGTGAACGCGTGCCGATCTACGCCATGTCGGCCAATACCTCGGCCGAAGATGTGCAGCGCAGTCTGGACGCAGGCATGGACGCGCACCTGTGTAAGCCGCTCGATCTGGCCGCGCTGCAAGCGCTCACCGCGCAGCACCCCGCCCGCAAGGCCTGACGCGCAGCCAATAAATCTTACAACCCGGAGTGGGATATCCCACTCCGGGTTGTTTGCGCCGAGGTTCAACCTTTCAGCCGAATCGGCCGGTGATGTAGTTTTCGGTGCGATTGTCCTGTGGATGTGCAAACATGGCTCTGGTCGGGCCGTATTCGATCAGTTCGCCGAGCAGGAAAAACGCCGTCTGGTCGGAAATTCGCAGTGCCTGCTGCATATTGTGTGTGACCATGACGATGGTGTAGGCCGCTTTGAGCGTAACGGCCAGTTCCTCAATCTTCGCCGTGGAGATGGGGTCGAGCGCAGAAGTCGGCTCGTCCATCAAAAGCACCTGTGGCTCTACGGCCAGTGCCCGCGCGATACAAAGCCGCTGCTGCTGGCCACCAGACAGGCCAAGCGCATTCTTTTTCAACCGGTCTTTCGTCTCGTCCCAGATGGCCGCCGCGCGCAAAGATCGCTCGACCAGCTCGTCCAGCTCCGCTTTGGCTCGGATACCGTGGGTACGCGGGCCATAAGCCACGTTGTCATAGATACTCATGGGAAAGGGATTGGGCTTTTGAAAGACCATGCCCACCTGCCGCCGCAGCTCGCTGACGTTGACATCGGGCGCGCAGATGTTCTGCCCCTGATACCTTACCTCGCCGACAAGGCGCGTCTCCGGGTTGAGATCGTTCATGCGATTGAGTGTCTTCAAAAAAGTCGATTTCCCGCAGCCCGATGGGCCGATGAGCGCGGTGATGCTCTTTTCGGGAATGTCCATGTTGATCGATTTCAGCGCCTGTGTATTGCTGTACCACAGCGACAGGTCTTTCGCGCTGAGAATGCTCATAAGCGTTTCCTCCGTTCAAAATAGCTGCGCACCGCACCGGCGCACAGGTCGATGATAAGCGCCAGCACCATCAGGATCGCTGCAATGGCAAAGGCCACCTCGAACTCGCCGTCCATCTTGGCATAGACGTACAGTGCCACGCTCAGCGTCGAACCTGCGCTTCGCAGCGCGTCAAAATAACCGTTTATCGTGTGGGCAAAGCCAGCCGTGAACAAAAGCGCTGCGGACTCCCCCAATATGCGCCCGACGCACAGAATGCTGCCCGTGATAACGCCGTCGATGCAGCCGGGCAAAACAACCGTGCAGATAACGCGCCATTTGCCCGCGCCAAGCCCGAACGCGCCCGCGCGGTAGCTCTGCGGGACGGTCTTGAGGCTCTCCTGCGTGGTACGCAGGATGGTAGGCAGGTTCATGATAACCAGCGTCAGCGACCCGGCCAGCAGACACGAGCCCATGTGATTGGAGAACAGGAGCATTCCCACCAGCCCGTAAATGATCGACGGAATGCCGGAAAGCGTCTCGGCTGCGTACTCGATCAGTTCGACCAGCCTCCGGTTGGCGGCGTATTCGTTCAGATAGATCGCCGCGCCCACGCCCAGCGGCAGGACCAGCAGCAGCGTAGTAAATATGACATAAACCGTATTTAACAGATTCGGCAGGATACCGATGTGGCCGGACAGATAGCGCACGCCGCTTGTGAGAAACTCCCACGTGATGTGCGGCAGTCCTTTTGCCGCGACGTAGCCCAGCAACACCAGAACCAGCGCTGCAAGAAACACGGTACACAGACCCATCAGAACTTTAAGCAGCCGCACTTTCGCCACACGGCGCGGCGGCAATTTTTGTTTCAGCATGAGACGGCCTGCCCTCCTCGTTTCAGCAGCAGCCGCAGCGCGGCATTGAGCAGCAGGATAAACAGGAACAAAACCAGTGCGATGGAAAACAGCGCCTGCCGCTGCAACCCACTGGAATAGGCCATTTCACTGCCGACAATGGTCGTCAGAAAGTGGACGCTCTGAAATAACGACGTCGGCAGGTTCGGCGCGCTGCCGCAGACCATCATGACCGCCATGGCCTCGCCGATGGCGCGGCCTGCGCCGAGGATGATGGCCGTTGCGATGCCACTTTTGGCCGCCGGGACGCTGACCCGGAAGTATGTCTCAACAGGTGTTGCGCCGAGCGCAAGCGACGCATCTTCATACTCGCGCGGCACGGCTTGCAGCGCGCTCACGGACACCTTGATGACCGACGGCAGGATCATCACAGCCAGCACGAGGATGGCCGCGAGCAAACTCGCGCCGTCTGACAGGCGAAACGTCTTGCGGATGGCCGGAACAAGCAGCATCATACCCACCAGCCCATAGACCACCGACGGAATGCCCGCAAGCAAACTGACGGTGTGCTGCATCACGCGCTGTACCGGCGCAGGCGCGAGCTTGGCCAGATAGACCGCCGCGAAAAAGCCGACCGGTACGCCCAGCACCATCGCGCCCGCCGTGCCGTACAAACTCGTCAGCAGAAACGGCAGGATGCCGTACTGCGGCTGCGCCGCCGTGGACGCCCATTGCTTGCCAAAAAGAAACCGTGTCAAGCCGATGCTGCGGATGGCCGGAAGCCCGGAAACGATGAGATAGACCGAAATGAGCAGGACGCACCCCACGCTCACCAGTCCCAAAAGCAGGAACACTGTGTGGATGACGGCTTCCAGCCGCGTAGCTGTGTGTTTTATTCTTGTCATAGCATTTTCGCCTCGTGCTGCGGTCAGTCCTGAACCGGCACAACACCGGCAGCCGAGATGACCTCGTTGGCCTGTGCGGAAGTCGCGTAGTCAAAAAACCGCTGCGCTGCGTCGGAAAGCTGCGTTCCGGCTCTGGTCACGAGGACAAATGGGCGCTGTACAGCGTAGCTGCCGTCCTGAACGCTCTGTTCACTCGGCGCAACACCGTCTACGCGCAGCGGCTTGACCGTGTCCTTGACGGCAGCCAGCGAAGCGTACCCGATGGCGTTTGGATTGTTCGCAACGGTGTTGATAACGTCTCCGTTGGACGAAAGTTCCTGCCGGTACTGGCAGCTGAGCGTCGTGCCGGTGATCGTCTCAAAGCCGTCGCGTGTGCCGGAGTTTGCCTCGCGGCCGATCCGCACGATCTCGCCCTCGCTGCCGCCAAGCTCCGCCCAGTTGGTGAGCTTACCGGTATAGATGTCGGCGATCTGCGCAAGCGTGAGATCTTCGACCGGATTGTCCGGATGGACGATGACGGCGATGCCGTCATAAGCCAGCGTGGTCTGCTGCAAGCCCGCTGCAAGCTCTGTGTCTTTGAGCGCGCGCGAAGACAGGCCAATGTCGCAGCGTCCTTCCTGCACGGCCTGAATGCCGCTGCCCGAGCCGGTGGCGTTATAGGTCAGTTTGATGCCGGACTGCTGTTCGAACGCCTCGCCCAGCGCGCCGATGACCCGACTCATCGAAGTAGACCCGTCGGTCGAGACTGTGCCGCCGCTGCTTTTCGCGCAGCCGATCAGGCAGGAAAGCACCAGCGTGATGCCAAGTACAATGCTCCAGGATTTTTTCATGTTCATACACTCCTTTTGTATGTTTTTCGTGTTGATTTCCGTTCACGCGAAAAAGCATACCGCGCGGATGTAAAATGAAAAACCCGAAACACGTAAAATGCCGGTCAAATTTTTTCCCGAATCCTTAAATCCCGCCGTTTCGTTCTCCCCCACCCCATCCTCCGTCAAAACAATACAACAAGCGCCCGGGTGGTGGCCCGGGCGCTTGTTGTATATTTCCGGAACGTTAGCAGTCCGGAACGTTACCAGATGAACTCGCCGATGGCGTTCGTATTCTGGCCGTTGGTGAACAGAACACCGCCGTCATCCTTCATCTCCAGCCGCAGTGTGCCGGTCGCAGAAATGGATGCACGTCTTGCAGCGGTCATATCGCTGTGATCCCACACCGACACGAAGCCGCCGATCGCCAGACCGTAATTGTACTTGCCGCTCGCAGTGGGCGTTACGCCCTTTACGGTCACATCGCACGTGCAGCTGATGTTTTCCCAATACTGATTGCCAATGCCTACAATACCGCCAACATTCCCAGCGGCACCGACCACATCAAGGTTCGAAGTGATATCGTTGCTGCCACGATCCCACGCAGCAACAGCAACCACGCCGCCGAGCGCACCGCCTACACCGCTGCCGCTCTTTTCGCGCGCCGTGATGTTGGAGAGGTAGCTGCCCTCGTCCGCGTCGATCGTGATGAATTTGAATCCGGTCTGCAAAGCCCAGTGCCCCACAGGAGAACCGGCCAAACCGCCGGAATTGCCGCCCTCGATGGTGACCTTACCGGTGCGGTTAATATGATGCACACCGGTATAGCCCGCCTTCCAATAGCTCGACATTTCGGTATCGAGACAGCCAATGAGCGCGCCTGCGGAGTTTTTGGCGTAGACATCCGCATTATGAAGATTCAGATTCATGATCTCAATGACGTTGCCGTTCGTGAAGGTAACGCCAAACAAACCCTGATTGACAGCAGTCAGGTCTTTTGGGTTTTTCGCGCCGCCGTTACAGCAAAGGTTGTAGATCGTGTGCCCCTGTCCATCAAAGATGCGGGCTCGGAAGGGATGCTCTGTCGTGCCGATGGGTGTCCAGTCGATGCCGCCGAGGTTGATGTCGTTCATCAACAGGACTTTGTCCGTGACTGCACTGTGGCCTTCATTGACGTGTTTTGCATACGCAGCCAGCTCTTCGGCAGTATAAATTCGGATGACATCGCCCTTCGTGTCTCTCTCTTCGTCGTAGACCCAGCCGTCGTTTTCGATGCGCAGCGTAAGCTCAGTCTCCGGCGCACTTGTCCCGCTCCACGGCTCGACCGTGTAGCCACAGATACAGGTCTTTCCATCCCACGCGATCGAATGCGCACTGGTCTTCGTTTCGCCGCAGAAGCAGGTTGCCGTGTGCGTGCCGTCGTTGTTATCTGTATAGGTATAGTCATGCGTATGGCTCTGATGGGTCGTCTGAAGCGCAGTGAGTACACCGCTCAGATCGTTCTGCGGCAGCAGCGCCCATGTCTGGCACAGCCGCTGCAAAATCGTCGCGACCTGCCCGCGCGTTGCCGTGCCCTGCGGGCTCAGCTTGCCATCCATACCCTGCATCAGGCCGCTGCCGACTGCCCACTGCATCGCCTCGAGTGCGTAAGCGCTGACGCTCGCACAGTCCGGGAACACCGTCAAGTCTGCCCACAGTCCCGAACTCACAATGCCCATACGTGTGGCGTAGCGGTAGAGCATTGCCGCCAGCTGCTGGCGCGTGATCTTTCCGTTGGGGTCAGAGCCGTCGGAGATGCTGTTGCGGATCGCCCAAAGCTGATAGCTTGCGTACCAATCGGTGGTGTTGCGGTCGTAGTGTTCGCCACTCAGCCGCGCCAAAATCGCCCAGATCTGCGCGCGGGTCGTCGCGTCGTTGGGCGCAAAACCCTTGTCCGTGCCGGTCATAAGATCGTTTGAGTTGACATAATCAACCGCATCATAGAACCAATCCGCCGTCGTCACGTCGGCAAACAGGCTGGTCTTCCCTGCCGCGCCTGCTGTGACGGACAGCACCGACAAAGTCATTATGAGCGCCAGAAGCAGCGCCAACATCCGTTTCTTCATTTGTCTCTCCTTCCGTTCCAAAAAGTATACATTTTGGAACACTTTGACACAGTTTGAAAAATACGGAGAAATGGGTTGATTTTTGCATTTTATCACGCTATAATGTTAATGGAATTTAATAAAAAGACGTGTTCCGAAAGGTATACCTTTCGGAACACGTCTTTTTAACTTTTATGCGTAATACTTCCTGGTTTTTCGCAAATCCGCGATGGATTAGGCACGTTTTATATCATAATTGGCGGTTATATCATCTTTCCCGAACGTTACGTCCGCGCACGGAATGTATCATTCCAGTAACAGTTATCACCTTTCTTTTTTGGATTTTGTACCCGGCTTGTGCCGGTACGATTTGACGCTGTCGGCGTGTCTCTTTTCGTACCGCTTTGTCCCTTTTGTTGTCACACACTTCCTCTCTTTTATCTCGCCGTTTGGTTTCTACCAAGATTGTAGCACTTTGGTTTGTGGATTTGTTAAGCTGGCTGCTTATGTTTTGAAGAAAATTTTTCGAAAATCATAAAAATCGGGCAGGAATCGATGCTGATTCCTGCCCGATTGTAAATTTCTCAAGCCATCTGGTTTTAATCGTTCGGTTTTTCGCCCATGTAGGTGATTCGCAGACCGGCCTCGACGGCTTCGCCGTCGAGCGTGGCGGTGCAGAAATAATACCAGTCTGCGTGATTCTTCGCGTCGATGGTGCAGCGGATGGCGTGTTCCCACACGCCGTTCTGCGCGTCGGGCAAAGACTCGACCGCCAGCGGCTCCTGCGCCGGTTCGCCCAGATAGTAGACCTGCATCTTGGCCTGTTCGATCAGACCGGCCAGCTCCGGCACGGCTTCAAAGCGGCCTTCGGTTGTCTGCCGGCAGATGATGGGCGCGTAGAACTCTTCAACCGACTCCCCTTCGGTTACGGATCGTGAGCCGCCAGTCGTGCAATTGACGTTGCTCGCGCCGGGCGCAATCCGCGCCACGGCAAAATAATACGTCTCCTGTGTGCCGTCTGCGTCGAGGTCATACGCAAACGGCACGGTATACGGCAGTTCATCCCCCAGATACGCACCGCTGATCGCAAGCGGCTGTGCCGTCAGGCGCGTCAGCGGCTGCGTCAGCTCCGGCTCTGTTTCCGATTCAGAAGTCTGCGCCGATTCCGGCTCGGCTTCCGGCTCAGCTTCCGGATCGGACTGCTGCATCACCGGCAGCGTCGGTTCGGCGGGTACGGCATGGAAATGCAGCCCGAAAAGCCCCGTGGCCAGCGCGGCAACGCTCAGAACCAGCGACACGACCGACAGCAGCAGCGCCGCCCGCGGCCGGCCTGTCTTCGGCTTGGCCGCACCGCCGCACCAGATACAGCCGCCGCCCGGCGAAACCGCCCCGCAAAGCTGGCATTCGCGCGCAGATCTTGCGGCGGGCAGCGCCCGAAGTACCGCCTGTATGTCTGTATAGCGCTGGTCTGCGTTCGTGCGGATGCAGCGCTGGATGATCTTGCGGAAGCGGCCACCGGCCAGCCGCACCGACGGATGTTCACCCGTCAGCACAACATTCATCAGCACGCCCAGCGCGAAAATATCGGCGCGAATGTCACAGCGGGAAAAGCCGAACTGCTCCGGCGCAGCGTAGCCCGCCGTGCCAAGCAGCGTGGTATTCGTGTCGGTCGTTCCGACCAGCAGCGCAGCCGCGTCCAGGTCGATCAGCACCACGCGCCCGCTCTTTTCCAGCATGACGTTCTCCGGCTTCACGTCGCGATGTACCAGCCCGCAGGCGTGGAGCGACTGTAGCGCGAGGCAAAGCTCGCGCATAACGGCGGCGGTCTGCGCCGGGGTCAACAGCCGCTCGCGCAAAAGCTGCGACAGGCACACGCCGTCGATGTATTCCTCTACGCTGAACGTCTGACCGTCCGCGTCAAAACAGTCGTAAACGCGCACGAGCTGCGAAACTTCCGTCTGCAACAGCGCCCGGCAGGGCGCGTCCTGCTCCGGATAGCGGCGCAGAACGCGGTATTCGCCGCTATCCGTCTGGCAAAGAGCGAGCTTTTCCGGGTGTTTTCCAAGCGGATGCAGATAGCGCAGTCCGAACCGCGCAGAATAGTCTTGCAATGTTGACATTGATTTTCTCCAAAATTTATGTTAAACTTATCGTAATTAAGGGAAATACACAGGGCTTTGTCAGCATTTGCCGCCCCATTACCCACGAACTATCATATCGTTCAGGAGAGCAAAATGCAAGAAAAATCGACCAACTTGCTGGAATGTGAATTAAGCAGCTGTGCAGATCTGCACGATTTTCTGAAAACTAACGCAAAAGCGCTGCACGTTCCGGATTTTCAAACGCTTTTGGAGCAGTATCGCCAGCGAAGCGGCCTGAGCCGCGCGCAGCTTGCCCGGCTCAGCGGTCTGCACACGGTATATGTCTATCAGCTCTTTTCCGGCCAGCGTCACCCCGGGCGCGACACGCTGCTGTGTCTGTGCTTCGCGCTCGGTCTGCACGCAACCGACACGCAGCGGCTGCTGCGCGTAGCCGGTCACGGCCAGCTTTACGTGCGTAGCCGCCGCGACAGCATCATCTATTTCGGTCTGGAGAACGAGCTGCCGCTTGCCACAGTCAACCAGCAGCTTGACGAATGCGGCGAAACCGCATTGTCATAACGCCGGACGGACGAACGCCAACACAGAGTTGAGCGCGATTTTCCGGAAACAATTGCAAAAACGCCTGTAGATCGCACAGATCCACAGGCGTTTTCATTGGTTTGTGATCGTACCGGGTGCTGCGTGGGCGTAGATCGTGAGGGTTCTTTGCGTGTATTGCAGTGGTTATTTCAGGCTGCCCGCACCGCCCATAAGCGCGGTCATCTCTTCGATGCGCTCAAGCGGGAACGGCGGCTGGCACAGGGGCTTCATGGCGATGGACATGAGCTTCATGGGATTGTCATCCGCCGCCACGCGGTTGGAGCTGAGCGCGCCGCAGCGCTTACAGCGGTGAATGATCGCCCACTCGCCGTCTTTGCGCACCCAGACGGCCACGGCTTCCATGATGCCGCCGCAGCTGCTTTCCCGGTCGCCGGGTTCAATGTCCACGTGCAGACTTGAAAGGCAGTTGGGGCAGTGGTTGCGGTGGTCTGTACCGGCGTTGTCCGGGGTGCAGAGTCTGCCGCAGACCTTGCAGGTGAAACTGTCGCGGCAGGGGTGGGTCTTGTAGTAGCCTTTTTCAAAGGTTTTGCGTTTGTTTTCGCGATTCATGGTGGTTCCTCCTGAAGATATGAATCCATATCCGCCGGGAGGAATGGCGTGTGGAAAAGATTTGCCAGACCTCCCGGTCAGGCCACACGCTCCAGTAATGCCGTTTTTTGTTTCAAACAGTTCTCCTTGTTCGATTATTTATTAAAGGTAGGTTCGCGCTTGGAAAATCGGGCGCTCACGCCCGGCATCCAGTACGAAACGATCACACTTGGTAATGCGGGATTCAGTATTCTGCTTCGATCACGAGAAAACGAAGGAATTTCAAAGCCTGCTGTTTCTTCCAGTCCGAAAGTACATCCAGTATCGCTGCGATCTCTTCGTCCACGACGCACGGATCGATCTGCGCATCGGGAAGCGGTATATCCTGATTGATTCCCAGATCATCAACGACCGTAATCAGCTCGATGAGCGTCATGTTCATTCCGGCAGCAAGCTTATACAAAGCCGTCAGAGTCGGCGTAATCTTGTTCCCGGTGCAGGGGTCGATCTCATTTTCCAGTATGCGGATATATCCATTGGACAGGCCGCATTGCGCAGCAAATTCGCGTTGAGAAAGGTCATGCTCCGTCCGATATCCCACAACAAGCTCTTTGAGATTCATGTTTTCTGCCTCCGGTGTTTGCTTGCAACTAGTATACCTTGCCGAAAGCCCGCCGTCAAGCCGCTGCTGAATCATTCTGTCAACATCCGCCTGCACCGCACCCCTTGGCTCTCCCTCTGGGAGAGCTGGCGGCGAAGCCGCCT
>CAYSTN010000017.1:0-29938 GCA_964434135.1 uncultured Oscillospiraceae bacterium | reverse complement strand
GTTCGGGATTGGGCATTTGAAAACACCGATTTCGATATACTCTATTCCTATATGAAAGCGACGAATCTGCCGTCTATCGCTACAGCAAAGGCAAATGGTATGATATTCCTGGAGGAATATACCGACACCGAAGGGGAGCAAACGGTAGTGTATGGAATTGCACGTAATATTTGGAGAAAAATTTGAACATAGAAAAAAGCCACTGGTTGAGTTGAAACCACGAAATACAATAGGAGAATCACCATGAAATCACTTTCTACCATTCAAAGGCTTTCCAAGATTGGAAAGGTACTCAGTAAAATCGCATTTATCTTTTCGGTCATCGGCTTTTGCGGCTGTATTGCCGGGTTGCTGAGTCTGAACTTTGGCAACGGCAGTTTGATCAAAATTGGCGGCGTTACTCTGTATGGGCTGATCAGCAGCGACTATGGCTACAATATCAAGAGCATTACCGCAGCTCTCTCTGGCTGGATGGTCATTTGTGCTGGGGAAGCCGTACTTGCAAAGTTTGCGGAAGTTTACTTCAAAAATGAGCTGACAGCAGGAACGCCGTTTACACTTGCCGAGGCAAAAGAAATGCTGCGACTTGGTATTCTGACGCTTGCAATTCCTACTGGATGTGCAGTAATGGGTAGCATTGTCGAGGGGATTATCGTCGGTTTTATGAAGGTGGAAAAAGCTGCGGCGATGGAGCTGTGTTTTGATAATGAGTCGAGTATTGCTCTGGGCATCATGTTTATTGTCATGTCTCTGCTTTGCCGTTATGGTGCGGAGCTCATAGAAAAGGGAAAATGCGAATGAGTACATCGAAAGAGTATATTGAATTTGTCTGTGAATCATAATATATAACAATTTTAAGGAGAAAAGTGATGAATCAATTTACATATATCACACTGAGACAGCGACCGGAAATGAAAGCACAGGCCGCCCGGTGGTTTCATCAGAAATGGGGCGTGCCGCAGCAGGCCTATCTGGACTGTATGGACGAGTATTTGCGCGGCAAAACCGAATACGGCTGGTATCTGTGTATGGACGAGGACAAGCTTGTCGGCGGTCTGGGTGTGATCGAGAACGATTTTCATAACAGAAAAGACCTGACGCCGAACATCTGCGCTGTTTATACCGAGCGGGATTATCGCTGCAAGGGAATTGCCGGGCGGCTGCTGGATATGGCCGTCGAAGATCTGCGCAGCAACGGTATCACTCCTGTCTACCTGCTTACAGACCACACCGGTTTTTATGAACGCTATGGCTGGGACTTTTTGTGCATGGTGCAGGGTGACGGAGAACCTGAGCCGTCCAGAATGTACATCCACCGGTAAGGCAGCGCAGACGGCAAATCTGCGTGTAGAACACGGAGTATCCTACAATCAAACAGAAAGAAGGAATATCTATGGTAGTTGCAATTTTTGGAGACAGCTGCGCAGGAAAATCGGCCATTGCCGAAAAGCTGGCGCAGCAGCTTTCTGCGGAAGTCTACAGTGGAAAGGACTATCTGAGGCTGGCAAAGAGCGAGAGCATGGCAGCAGCGCTCTTTAAAAAGAAACTGTACTCAGCCGGAACGATCGTCTATGTGATCTCGGAACCGGAGCAGCTCGCGCTGCTCCCGGAGTCTTGCGTCCGTGTGCTGGTAACGGCCAGTCTGGAGACGATCAAGGCGCGCTTCACCCAGCGGATGCACGGCGCGCTGCCTGCGCCGGTTGCGGCCATGCTGGAGCGCAAATACGGGCAGTTTGAACAGCAACCCTGCGCGCTGCGCATTGACACGGACAAAACCGGTGCGGAAGAAGCGGCGAAGCAGATCATTTCGCTGCTGGAACAGAAAGGAGTTTGACATGAAAGCACGAAAAATCCTGCAAACACTTGCCAAAATCGGCAAGATCTTCAGCAAAATCGTATCTATTTGCAGCCTGATCGGCGCGATTTTCTGCGCCGTGGGGCTGGTCATGCTGCCGTTTGGCCAGACCGGTGTTCTGAAACTTGGCGGTGTGAGCATTTACGGGTTGATCGTCAACCGGACAGGTGTTGCGCTGGAAAGTCTGTATCCCGTCTTCGCGGGTGTGCTGCTCGTGTGTGCCGGGCAGGTCGTGACGGCGCGCTTTGCCTGGCAATACTTCCGGCATGAGTTGCAGGCGGGTACGCCCTTTACGCCCGACGGGGCGAAAGAACTGCTCCGGTTGGGCATCGTGACCGCCTGTGTGCCGCTGGGCGCGCAGATCGCGTCGCAGATCGTCAGCAGCATCCTTGCGCAGCTGGTCGGCATAGAAGAAACCTATCCGCTTGAGAGCGGCAGCAGTGTGGGGCTGGGCATTGCGCTGATCGTGATGTCGCTGCTGTGCCAGTATGGCGCAAGTCTGCACCAGCCGCAAAAAGCCCTTGCGGCAGAGCCAACGGACGCGGAAGCGGACTGAGCCTGCCGCGCAGCAGAAGAAAAATGTCCGCAGGTGCGCCCTTCCGGCGCACCTGCGGACATTTTTATACTTTTTTCAGCTTCTCGGCGTTTTTGTCAAAACCGTGTACCCAGTCGGAAAACCGGTAATAGATAAAGTAGACGATCGAGCTGAGCGACCAGGTAATGGGATAGGCCATGTAGATATACTGGATCTCATGCACGATGTTCATAACGACGGTAATATACGCGATGCGCACAACGCACCAGAACAGCAGCATGATCGTCATCGGGACAAAAGCCTTGCCCGCGCCGCGGCAGACCGCCGCGATGGCATGGGAGAACGCCAGCAGACAGAAGAACAGCGCCGTGGTGCGCATTTCGCGCGTACCAAGCTCGATAACCGCTGTCGTGGAGGTGAAGAACGCGACCAGCTGCGGCGAGAGGATGTACATGGCAACGCCGATCAGCTCCGCGATGATGACGGACGCGAGAATGCCGAAACGCGAGCCCTTCTTCGCGCGCTCGTGCAGCCCTGCGCCAAGATTCTGACTGACGAAGGTGGTCAGCGCCATCGTAAAGCTCGTAACGGGCAGGAACGCGAAGCCCTCCAGCTTGGAATACGCGCCGTAGGCGGCCATGGCGACCTTGCCGAAGGAGTTGATGTTGGACTGGACGATGACATTGGCAAACCCGATGACCGAGTTCTGGACACCGGACGGCAGACCGTAGCGCACGATCTGGCCAAGCATTTCGCGGTCGATGCGCAGCTGACTGAGCTTGATCTGATAGATCGTACCCTTTTTGCACAGGTGGATGAGGCACAGAACCATGCTCACCGCCTGCGAGATGGTCGTGGCCACGGCAGCCGACCACACGCCCCAATGGAACACGCCCACAAACAGAAGATCCAGCACGATGTTCGTCAGCGACGAGATGATGAGGTAGTACAGCGGACGCTTGCTGTCACCGAGCGCGTTCATGATGCTCTTGCACATATTGTACAGAACGACCGCCAGCACGCCGATGAAATAATACCGGAAGTAGGCAATGGCATCAGGCAGGACTTCCGGAGCCGTGCCCATCCAGCGCAGGAACGTCGGCGTAAACACCACGCCCACGACCGTCAGCACGATGCCGCTCAAAAGACCCAGCAGCACGTCCGTATGGATCGCGCGCGAGACACGGTCGTAATCGCCCGCGCCAAAATAGCGCGAGATCGTAACGCCTGCGCCCATCGACAAACCGGTAAAGAAGCTGATGAGCAGGAAAATCAACGGGCCGGACGCGCTGACCGCAGCCAACGCCTCGTCACCGAGAAACTGGCCGACGATCAGCGCATCTGCCGTATTGTATAGTTGTTGGAAAACCTGACTGAGAAACACCGGCACGGCAAACTGAACGATCAGTTTCCATGGCGTGCCCTTTGTCATGTCGAGCGTAGAGCCGTTCATGGGGTATCCTTCCCTTCTGCATGGTTGTTGTTCAGACACACGTAAATTGTATCATAACAAAAAACCGGAAGGAATGCAACCTTTTTGTTGAAAAATGGTGCTTTTTCGCTCAGAGCAGACACAAAACCGAAAGACTCAGCGCAGCGAAGCCCATCCAGATGCGCATGGAGCGCCGGCCGGTCAGGTGCGTATAGAGTGCAGCCGCGCTTGCGCCAAGCAGCACACACGCCAGCCACGTGCTTTGCAGCCGCCGGGGTGTAAAGCCGAAGCAGGAGATATACAGCCCCAATTTAGACAGCGCCACAACGGCAAAGAGCATACTTTCGACCAGCAGCGCCGCGCACAGCCAGCGCATGAGTTTCTTTTCCGTCGCGCCTGCGTCCGCGCGCGTGGTGCGTGTGATGAGCCAGAAGAGCGTGAAATTGATGGCCATCACGCGGCACAGCTCGAAAAAGCCCTGCCGGGCGTATTGCGCGACGGTGAAATCCTGCGGCAGCGTCCGCGTGAACGCGCCGAACAGATACCGCGCCTGCACACAGAAAAACGCGAGATACAGCGCGCAGAACAGTCCCAGCGCAACCAGCCACACGCCAGGGGTAACGGCGCGCAGCTTTTCCAGCGCGGTGAGCGTCTTTTCGCCGCGTTCGCGCATGGCCGTCTGTGTCGTGCGGCCAAGGCCGCCAAGCAGGCCAAAGACATACGCGCCCACCGGCACACTGACGATCAGCCGCAGCACAAGCTCCACGTCCCATTGCGGCAAAACGGCCAGCCGCAGCTGAGAAAGCAGCTGCGCGAACGCGCTGTCCGCCGTGGACAGCTGCGTCATGGCCATGCTCAAAAGAACCAGCACCACGAACGCGGCCAGCACACCCGCAGCCGTCCGTCCGGCAGACGGGCGCGTGTCTTTTTTTCGGCGCAGTGCGTGCGCTGCGCAGCGAATGCGCAGGAAGAAGTTTGAAAACGGAAGAATGAGCAGCGCGCAGAGCGCATCGAGCGGCAGCAAATGCCCGCTCTGCCCGCCACTGAGCCGGCCGGCACGGCACATGGCCCAATAGACGGCAAAGCCATGCAGACACAAAAGCCGCAGACCATCCGGCAGCGCGCGCTCCGGCGCGGGAAGATTCGCCGCGTTGGCTGCCGCGACCAGCTGCGCGTCATAGATACAGCCCGCAAGCACCAGCGCTATACACGCCAGCCAGAGCCAGCTCTCTTTTGCGCGCGGCACATCGCGGTACAAAAACTCAGCCAGCAGCACAAAGCCCGCCGTGAACGCACTCAGCCACCACTGCGCACCCGGCGCGCAAAACAGCGCGCTCGTATACAAAAACGCCAGCACATACATCAAAAGTGCCGCAAGCTGCTCCGTCCGGCTGGCGGCGAACGGCGGCTTTGGCGCGGCAAAGCAGTCCTGCGTCCATTGCGGCGCGGCAGACGGCTGCGGGAAGTCGGATTTTCTGGTTTCATCCATGGTTTTGCTCCTCATCGTCTACGAACTCCAGCAGGTCACCCGGCTGACAGTCCAGCACGTGACACAGCGCCATCAGCGTGGAAAAGCGAATGGCGCGCGCCTTGTTGTTTTTCAGGATGGACAGGTTGGCCGGGGTGATGCCGACCTTCTCGGCAAGCTCTCCGGCAGAGATCTTGCGCCGCGCCATCATAACGTCCAGGTTCACAAGAATTTCCATCGGCTGCGCCCCCTCAGATCGTCAGATCCAGCTCGGATCTCATGTCGATGGCCTGCTGAAAGACGTTTTTCACAATGCGCACGATGAGCGCCATAAAGCCCGCCGCGATCGCTATGAGTGCGAACGGCAGATAATACACG
This sequence comes from uncultured Oscillospiraceae bacterium, assembly GCA_964434135.1. GTDB lineage: Bacteria > Bacillota > Clostridia > Oscillospirales > Oscillospiraceae > CAG-170. The sequence goes on along the minus strand of CAYSTN010000017.1, from coordinate 24,270 downwards.
CTGCTGGCCAGACAGATGCCGCACACGGCGGCGCAGTACCAGCTGACACGGCGCAGAAGCCGGACGTTTTGCTGCTCGAACACGCGCTGCGCGCGCAGATTCCGCAAAAGCGCCCACAGCCGCACCAGCAAAAGCCAGCCGAACACGCTGCAAAGGTAAACCGTAACCATCATCAAAACGCACAGCTGCCACTGCATCTGCCGCAGACCGCAAAACCACTTGACCGCCCAATAGCACCCGATATCGAGCGCCGCGAGCAGCAGCATGAAGATCCCCACGCAAACCTGTGAGAGTGTAAGTGAGCTGGTTTTCGACCAATTCATAGACAAGCACTTCCTTTCGTGCCTACAGGTTAACACAGAACAGTATCGTTTGTCAATGATAAAATATCGAAAAACAATAAATAATTCTCAAAAAACGATGCTTGCAATCCGAAGTATCCGGTGTTATACTGAGTAGGAAAAGTTATACTATGCAGAAAACGGAGGCGGTTCTATGGCAATGCAGTTTCCAAAGGGGAAGTTCCTCAGTCTGGTCAAGGTCGGCGAAAAGGGGCAGATCGTCATCCCCAAGGGCGCGCGGGAGCTGTTCGGCATCCAGCCGGGTGAGCAGCTGCTGCTGATGGCAGACAAAAAGCGCGGTATCGCGCTCGTCGGGCTGGACGAGCTGAACGTGCCGGAGCATCTGTTCCAGCTGGCAAAGGAGGCCGATGCGGATGGAAATCCTGAAACTTGACGGTCTTTGCAAACAGTATCCGGCTTTCCGGCTGGATCACGTCTCGTTTTCCATGCAGGCCGGAACGATCATGGGGCTGATCGGCCGCAACGGTGCGGGCAAGACCACCACGATCAAAGCCATGCTGCATCTGGTAGCGCCGGACGCGGGACGCATTTCGATCTGTGGGCTGGAAATGCCGCGCGACGAGCGCGCGATCCGTTCGCGTATCGGCTACGTCAGCGGCGGCGCGTCCTATTACCCGCGCAAACGGCTGCGCGAGTTGACCGCGGTGACGCAGACGTTTTACCCGGACTGGGACGCGGCGCGCTATGCGCGGCTTGCACAGCGTTTTGCGCTGGATGAGAACAAGCGCGTGTGCGAACTGTCCGAGGGTATGAAGGTCAAATATCAGCTTGCCGTGGCGATGTCCCACCGGGCGGAGCTTCTCATCCTCGACGAGCCAACGTCGGGGCTTGACCCAGTCTCGCGCGACGAGCTGTTGCAGACGTTTCTGAACCTGTGTGGACAGGAAGGCGTGTCCATTCTGTTCTCCACGCACATTATCTCCGATCTTGACGCGTGCGCCGATACGATCACATACCTGCAAAATGGCCGCGTCGCCGTCAGCACGGACAAAGCCACGCTGACGCAGGAATATCTGCTGGTGCGCGGACGCGACGGGGCGTGTCCGGAGGCGCTGCGCGCAAAACTCATCGGCGCGCGTACCCACAAAGGCGAGCTGGACGCGCTGCTGCGGCGCGCAGATGCGGTAGCGGTTGATGGACTTTCGCTGCAAAGCGCAGATCTGGAGCAGATCATGGTGCATCTGGAACGGGAGGCAGAACCATGCGGCAACTGATTAAAAAAGAATGGCGGCTCGTCGTCACGCCGGTGCCGCTGCTGTTTCTGGCGCTGAGCGCGCTGGTGCTGGTGCCGAGCTATCCGTATTACGTCACGTTTTTCTACAACAGCCTCGGGATTTTTCTCATGCTGCAAGCAGCGCGGGAGAACCGGGACGTGTACTATATGGCGCTGCTGCCGCTTGGCAAGCGGGCGTATGTCAAGGCGCGGTTTTCGACCGTCGTCGGCTTGCAGCTGCTGCAAGCGATGGCCTGTGTGCCGTTCATGCTGCTGCGCTGGCGCTACGCCGAGATCAACAACCCCGTCGGCATCGAGGCCAATTGGGCCTTCCTGGGCTTTGGGTTCGTACTGATGGGTCTGTTCGACGTGGTCTTTTTGCCGCTGCACTACAAAAACGCCTATGATCTTGGCAAGCCGTTCGTATGGGCGAGTATTGCGCAGTTTTTTGCCATCGTGGTGCTGGAAGTGCTTGACCATGTCGTGCCGTTTATGCAGACGGTCTGCGAAAGCTGCGCCCCGGCTGATCGTATGCGGCAGCTGCCGATCCTGCTGGGCGGTCTGGCGGCTTACGCCCTGCTGGTGCTGCTTGCCTATCGCCGCTCGGCGCGCCGCTTCGCGCAGGTCGATCTGTGACAAGCCCGATCTGCAACCAACGCGCCCGCGCAGAAGCGCGGGCGCGTTTCGCCGCTTTGCCCCTTTACAAATCCGCCAAAGCTGGTATAATGGAAGCAGCAAATTCTCGGCACATTGTACAATTGTGCAGAACAGGAGGCTTTTTATGCGACTTGCAGTTCCTTACGATCACGGCGAGGTCTTCGGCCACTTTGGCCGGACGGCGCAGTTTAAGCTCTATGATCTGACCGACGGGCAGATCGTCTCGTCTGCCATCGTGGACACGATGGGCAACGGCCACGGCGCACTGGCCGGGTTTTTAAAAGCCTATGCGGTCGATACGCTGCTGTGCGGCGGCATCGGCGCGGGCGCACGTCTGGCGCTGGACGAGGCCGGTATCCGGCTGTATCCCGGCGTGACGGGGCGCGCGGATGATGCGGTTCGGGCGTTTTTAGCCGGGACGCTGCAATTCAATCCGGAGCTGGTCTGCTCGCACCACAAAGAAGATCCGCCCCGCCTGTGCGGCAGTCACACCTGCTCGGCTGCGTGTTATCACGAGACGGTGGAGGCGTGACATGGAACGTACCGACAGCCTATACCAGAGCTTTCTGGCCATTTTACACGAAGAACTCGTCCCCGCGATGGGCTGCACTGAGCCGATCGCCATCGCCTACGCCGCCGCGAAGGCGCGCGCCGTGCTTGGTGCGCGGCCACAGCGCGTCAAGATCGAAGTCAGCGGCAACATCATCAAAAATGTCAAGAGCGTCGTTGTCCCGCACACCGGCTCGATGCACGGCATCGCGGCTGCGGCGGCGGCGGGCATCATTGCCGGACGCGAGGACAAAGAGCTGGAAGTGTTGAGCGAGGTCACCGACGAGCAGATCGCGCTTCTGCGCGCCTACCTCAAAGAAGCGCGCTTCGACATCCGGCAGATCGACTCGCCGTTCATCTTCGATATCCGCATCACGGTCTACACCGCCGACGATCAGGCCTCGGCGCGCATCGTCGGTGACCACACCAACCTGGTGCAGCTGCTGCACGGCACCGAGCGGCTGCTCGACCGTCCGTGCAGCGAGACGGTATCGGAGCATCGCACCGACCGCAGCGTACTGAGCGTTGAGCGCATCGTCGACTTTGCCCAGACGCTTTGTCCCGATGATGTCGAGGAACTGTTCGAACGGCAAATCCGCTACAACATGGCCATCGCCGAGGCCGGTCTGTCTGGTAGCTACGGCGCGAACATCGGCAAAACTCTGCGCGAAGCCTACGGCGAGAGCGTCCAGAATCGCGCGCGCTATCTGGCCGCCGCCGCGAGCGACGCGCGGATGTCCGGGTGCGAGCTGCCGGTCATCATCAACTCCGGCTCCGGCAATCAGGGTATCACGGCATCCGTTCCGGTCATCGTGTATGCGCAGGAACTGGGCGTGAGCCGCGAAACACTCTACCGCGCGCTGGCTGTTTCGAACCTCAGCACCATCCACCTCAAAGCACACATCGGTACGCTTTCGGCCTACTGCGGCGCAGTGTCTGCCGGGTGCGGTGCGGGCGCGGGCATCACCTATCTGCACGGCGGTGGGTATGAGCAGATCAAGCACACGCTGGTCAACGCAATGGCCATCACCTCGGGTCTGATCTGCGACGGCGCGAAGCCCTCGTGCGCGGCCAAGATCGCCACCAGCGTCGACGCGGGACTGCTGGGTTTCCATATGTACCGCTGCGGCAACCAGTTCTATGCCGGTGACGGCATCGTCAAATCCGGTATCGAGCATACCATCGAGACGGTCGGCGCGCTGGCGCACACCGGCATGGCCGACACCGACCGACAGATCATCCGGTTGATGATGGAAGACTGAACCCGGGAAAACAAATGACCCGGCTGCTTTGAAGCAGCCGGGTCATTTTTATGTGTTTAGCCCTTCGTGCGGCGCGCAGCAACGCATTCTTGCAGGATCTGCTGCATCTGCAGCCATTTTTCTTCCATGTCGGCCACCAGCTTCAGCTGTGTGCGGCAGCGGTCGAGATTCTGCTTCGGCGCAGTGGTCTTGAAGTACACATCGCCGTCGATATAGTCTTTCAAGAACCGCAGGCCGACCTCTGCCGTGATGATCTTTGCGCCCAGCGGCAAAACGGCGATCTCCGTCTCGGTCAGCGCCGCGCCGCACGCATCGAGATAGCCCTCTAAGAACGCACGGTACAGATCGAGCTTCAGCCAGACCTTGCTCAGATCTTTTTCATCCTCTGCCGCCGAGGACGCGCCGAAGCGCACCGCGTCGCCAAAGTCGTAGGCAGACAGACCGGGCATCACCGTGTCCAGATCGAGAACGCTGATGGCGCGGCCGGACTGGATGTCAAACAGAACGTTGTTGAGCTTGGTGTCGTTGTGCGTCACGCGCAGCGGCAGCGCACCGTCGCCCAGCATCCGGCACAGAGTCCCCAGCTCCTGCTCACGTGCGAAGAGAAATTCGATCTCCGCTCCGACTTCCTGCACACGACCCAGAGGGTCTGCCGCGATCGACTCGCGCAGCTGGCGCAGCCGGTCGACCGTGTCGTGGAAGTGCGGGATTGTCTCATGCAGCGTAGCTGCCGGGAAATCGGCCAGCGCCTGCTGGAACTTGCCAAAGGCAACCGCCGCTTCGTAGAAATCGCCGCAGCTGCGCGGCGCTTCGAGGCTGATGCCGCCGGAGATGAAGTCATAAGCGCGCCAGAACTCGCCCTGCTCATCGATGCAGAACTTTTTTCCGTCCTTGGCGCTGCGCAGATGGATGGTGGCCAACCCGGTATCCTTGCGGGCGATAAATGCAGAAACCGCGTCAATGTTTTCGATCAGCTCCTGTGGATGGTGGAACGCAACGCGGTTGATGCGCTGTAGGGTATAGACCTTACCGTTGTCGCAGTCGACGCGAAAGGTACGGTTGATATGTCCGTTGCCAAAGGGCTTGCAGGAGACGGGTGTGCCGTCCAGACAAAACTGCTGCAATACTTGTTCCATGATACGACGTCCTTTTTTCTTTCTGTTGCGAAAGTCTTTTGCTTACGCGCGGCGCGCGTCTTTATATTGTATCCGATTTGTATGCGTTTTGCAACCACCGGCGCATCATTTCGCGCAATTTTGCGCAGAAAGACACGGGAGCGCTGCAAAAAACGCAGGTCTGCCGCGCTTGCGGCAGACCTGTAAGAAGATCCGGCTGGGTTTATTTCATCTGCGCGATGTCGCAGATGATCTCCGCGCATTTCTCAACGCCGAGTGTTCCGCTGTCGAGGCAAATGTCATAGCTGTCCGCTTCGCCCCAGTTGTGGTTGGTGTAGTGTTTGTAGTAGACCTTGCGTTTGCTGTCTTTTTCCTGCAAGCGCTTTTCGATGGGTTTGCTCGTCTCGCCGTAGCGCTCACGCACACGCGCGGCACGGTGCGGCATATCCGCATGGATGAAGATATGCAGACAATCCGGCTGATCTTTCAGGATGAAGTCTGCGCAGCGGCCAACGATGACGCACGGGCCTTTGCTGGCAAGATCGCGGATGACGTTGGTCTGGCAGACGTAGAGCTTATCCGACACCGACATCGTATCGACCAGGCCCATCGGGTGCGACGAGACGGCGATGTTGAACAGGAAACTGCTCGTGACCGAGGCATATTCGCCGATCTCCTCGATGAACTCGTGGGAGAAGCCGCTCTCTTTGGCGACCTGGTCGACCAGTTCCTTGTCATAGTAGGGGATGCCGAGCTTCTCGGCGACCGCCTTGCCGATGCTTCTTCCGCCGCTGCCAAATTGGCGGCTGATGGTGATGACCTTGTTTGTCATAAGGACTCCCCCTTTATTTTGATGCAGTTATTATACACCAAAATCGATGCCGTGACAATCAAAAATTTTCCGCTTTCTGCCGCGCGCCGGCCTGCTACAGATACTGCCGCATGGTCTTGACCAGCCGGTCTTCTTCCGAGATCAGTTCGCGCGCGATGCCGCGCGCCTGTTCGCTGGCCGCCGGATACTGGTTGCAGTAGCGTGCAAGCGATTGGATGCCCATCGAGCAGCCGTCGCTTATCAGCGCTGCCGTCGTCGCGTCGCCGGGCTTCATGGCAAGCTTTGCCTCGGTCTTCATCCATGACATGGCGCGCGCAGCTGCGTTTGCGGGTTTGGCGGCTTTGCCCTGCGCGTGTAACAGGGCTTGCGTCTGCGCAGCAAGCTGTTCGTGCCGGTGCTTGCTTTCGCGCAGCGTCCGCTGCAGCGGCCCGTCGGGTGCATTTTTCAGCACATCTTCCAACGAGCGAATGGCCATATCCGTCCCGGCCGCACATTCCGAGAGCAGGTGCAGGGTATCTTCGTTCATTCTGTTTTCCTCCTTGTGCAAAACTCGGTATTATTATGTTTCCAAAACGGCAGAAGTATGATAGAATGCTTGCAGGGCAGCGTGTTCTGCTCATCGTATCATACGAAAAAAGGAGACGTTGGTATGCGCATGGAACGCACCGTTCTGGAGATATCCGGGGATTACGCCGTCTTGCAGGGCGAGTCCGGCACGACAACCGAGGTCGCGCTGGCGCTTTTGCCCGACGGCATACAAGAGGGCACGGTTCTGATCTTCGAGGATTTCACCTACCGCATCAAAGAATAAACAGGAGGAAGCAGCATGATCCGTCACATCGTTTTATGGAAGTTCCGCGAGGAAGAAGCGGAAAACCGCGAGAAGTTTTTATCCGGCCTGCAAGCGCTCGACGGCGTCATCCCGGAGATCCGCCAGATGCAGCTGCACCGCAGCTGCAAGCCGGAAAGCGCCTATGATGCGTGTCTGATCGCCGATTTTGACGATCTGGCCGCGCTCGAACGCTACAAGCACGACCCGCGCCATGTCGCCGTGTCAAACCTGTGCAAGTCCATCCGCACCGCGCGCGCCGCGTTCGATTACGAACTATAAAACCCGCCCCGGGCGCAGAAAACGCTCTGCGCCCGGGGTTTTGTGCGGTTTTTCAGTAATTTTCCGCGTGCAGCTGGAAAAAGCTCTGCGGGTGCAGACACGTCGGGCAAACGTCCGGTGCTTTCAGCCCTGTGACCAGATGGCCGCAGACGCGGCACTCCCAGACCTTGACGCTGCTCTTTTCGAACACCTGCGCCGTCTGTAGATTGTGCAGCAGCGCCCGATAGCGCGCCTCGTGATGCTTTTCCACCTCGGCCACCAGACGAAAGCGCGCGGCCAGCTCCTTAAAGCCCTCTTCCTCGGCAGTTTTGGCAAAGCCCGCGTACATATCCGTCCATTCATACTGCTCGCCTGCGGCAGCCGCCGCCAGGTTGGCCGCCGTGTCACCGATGCCGCCGAGTTCTTTGAGCCAGAGTTTTGCGTGGGCGCGCTCGTTTTCTGCCGTTTTCAAAAACAGCGCGGCCATCTGCTCATAGCCCTCTTTTTTCGCCACCGAGGCAAAAAACGTGTACTGATTTCTCGCCTGCGACTCTCCGGCAAACGCGGCGCGCAGATTGTTTTCGGTTTTCGTTCCTGCGTATTGGTTCATGAAAAGCCCTCCTTGCACAACTAGTCTTCCGCATCTTTCCAGTCTTATACGCCGCGCAGCCGGTTTATGCCGCGTATGGCGCGCTTTTTCTGGACTTTTTCTCTGCCGTCGGCTATACTGAAAGAAAGATCGTCACGCGAGGGGGCTTTGCCATGCAAACGCTGCGTCAGGACGCACAGGCTATCATCGACCGCGCACTGCAAGACGCGCAGCCGGACGCTGCCGTTTGCCGCGCGCTGGCGCAGATTTCGCTGCCGCCGGGGCGGCTCATCCTCATTGCCGCCGGAAAAGCCGCATGGCAGATGGCCCGCGCAGCCTATGACGCGCTGGGCAGCCGGATCGACGCAGGCGTCATCATCACCAAATACGGCCATGCGCGGGGGCAGATCGGCTCGCTTGTGTGCTACGAGGCCGGGCATCCGCTCCCGGATGAGAACTCCTGCCGCGCCACGGCGCGCGCATTGGAGCTTGTCAGCGGTCTGCACCCGGATGACGCGGTTTTGTTCCTGCTCTCCGGGGGCGCGTCTTCGCTGTTTGAGCTGCCGCTTTTGCCGCTCGACGAGCTGCGCGGACTGACGCAGCAGCTTCTTTCGTGCGGCGCGGACATCGTGCAGATCAACACCCTGCGCAAGCGCTTTTCCGCCGTCAAGGGCGGCAAATTCGCCCTGCGGTGTCAGCCCGCGCAGGTGTTCAGCATCGTGCTGTCGGATGTTTTGGGTGACAGGCTGGATATGATCGCTTCCGGCCCGGCCTGCGCCGACCCGTCCACGAGCGCCGAAGCGCTGGCGATCACGGAACAATACGCGCTGCGCCTGTCGGACGCGGCGCGGCAGCTGCTGCAAGCGCCAACGCCCAAGCACCTGCCGAACGTACATACTTATCTCACCGGCAGTGTGCGCCAGCTGTGCGCGTCTGCCTCGGCAGCCGCCGAAGCGCTGGGCTACCGGCCTGTGCTGCTGACCGATACGCTGTGCTGCACCGCGCGCGAAGCAGGGAGCTTCCTCGCGTCCATCGCGCGCACCCACCAAAGCAGCCCCATCTCGCTGGCGTTTCTCGCCGGAGGCGAGACGGTCGTCCGCGTGACCGGCTCGGGACTTGGCGGGCGCAATCAGGAGCTGGCTCTCAGCGCCGCGCCGCAGCTTGCCGGACTTTCGCACACGGCCGTTTTTTCCTTTGGCTCTGACGGCACGGACGGCCCGACCGATGCCGCAGGCGGCTACTGCGATACGCACACGTGCGCCGCGCTGGCGGCGCAGGGAATTTCCATTCCGGATGTTTTACAAAACAACGACGCATACCACGCGCTGCAAGCGTGTGACGGGCTGATCCGAACCGGCCCGACCGGCACGAATGTCAATGACCTTGCCGTCTTGCTCATTCGCCGTAACGCAACGGATGCAGCAGCGAAAAAATCACAGGAGGACTGAACCGATGAAACGCAGCGTAAAAGAAATTGTCGTTCGTATGGTGATCTTGTTTGTGGGGCTGTGCATTGCACACCTTGGGGTGACCCTGTTTTTGCTGGCCGAGCTTGGCTCAGACCCGTTTAACGTATTCGTGCAGGGTCTGTTTCGCACCCTGGCCAAGCTCCCTGGCCTGCGCTTTCTGACGCATGGATACGTCCATATCGGGGTCAATCTGCTCATCATCGCAATCTTGCTCTTTGTGGATCGGCGATATATCAAGCTGGGCACGGTGTTCTGCATGGCCTTTGGCGGGCCGATCATCGACGTGTTCACGGCTTTGCTTGGTGGAATCATCCACGCGGGTCTGCCGTTTGTGGTTCGGCTGGGTATTCTGGCGCTCGGCTGCGTCATTTTGGCCTATGGCATGACGGTTGTCATCAAAAGTGACGCCGGGACAGGGCCGAACGATTTGGTCGCACTTGCCATCAGCGAAAAGGGGCACTTCCGCTTCGGCCTCACGCGGACGCTCACGGACGTGTGCTTTGTGGGCATTGGCTTTGTGCTGGGCGGAAAGGTCGGCATCGGAACGCTCGTATGCGCCGTTCTGGTCGGTATTGTTGCCGAACGCTTTTTGCCGCTGAACGAAAAGCTCGTCGCGCGCCTGCTCAAAAAGGCCGGTCTGCAACACACCACCGCAGACTGAGCGCAGCGGCCTGAAAAAATCGATCACTTTGGAGAAACACATATGAAGCTCTTATTTGTCTGCCATGGCAACATCTGCCGCAGTCCGATGGCAGAGTTCATCATGAAAGATCTGGTGCAAAAAGCCGGCCTTTCCGCGCAGTTTCAAATCGCGTCGGCTGCCACCAGCGCCGAGGAACTGGGCAACCCCATCTATCCGCCCGCGCAGCAGCAGCTGCGCGCGCACGGCATTGCCTTTGACGCGCACCGCGCGCGGCAGATGACCCGCGCCGATTATGCGCAATACGACCTGCTGGTCGGAATGGATGGACGGAATCTTGCCAATATGCGCCGCATCTGCGGCGGTGACCCGGACGATAAACTGCGGCTGCTGCTTCATTACGCAGGGCAGACGCGCGACGTTGCCGACCCGTGGTACACGGGCGATTTTTCCTGTGCGTGGCGCGATATCGAGACAGGCTGCCGCGCTCTGCTGCAAACGCTCTGCGACACGTAAACCGGAAAACCGCGCAACTGCGCGTTGCTTTTCTTTCACCGCGCGCAGTGGTAGGATCAAGCAGGAGGCGATCGTTACCATGCAAACCAAAGACATTCTTCTATCCCTGCGTGAAAAGGCGGGCTTGTCGCAAGAGGAACTGGCGCAGCGCGTCTTTGTCACACGGCAGGCTGTATCCCGCTGGGAAACCGGCCAGACACAGCCGAACACGGACACACTGAAACTGCTGTCCAAACTCTTTGACGTTTCCATCAACACCCTTTTGGGCGCGCCGCGCCAGCTGATCTGCCAGTGCTGCGGGATGCCGCTGGACGACGGCAGTCTCAGCAAAGAACCGGACGGCAGCTTCAACGAAGCGTACTGCAAATGGTGCTATACCGATGGGCAGTTTACGTATTCGTCCATGCCGGAGCTGATCGAGTTCTGCGCCGCGCACATGGCGACCGAAACCTGGCCGGCCGGTCAGGTGCGCGCGTATCTGCAAACGCTGCTGCCAACGCTCGAACACTGGCGCGCCGCGCCGTAAGCTGACCAATCCCCGACCACACAGCCATAAAAGATGCACCGATGCCGGGCGCTTCGCAAGAAGTCGCCCGGCATCGGTTTTTCCTGTCCTTCCGGAACGGATACGATCATCCCGTTTTTTGCCGCGCCGGTGTCAAATTCCACCGGACAGACCAGGCTGCTCGGCTCTGCGGTCATTGTCGGCAAAAATGATCTTCTTGCGTTCAATGGTCTTCGCCCCGTCCATCGTTTCCTCTCCTTATATTCGGGCTGTTCCCGTATCCTTACTTTACACCTTGGAGCGGCTCAAAGCGCAAGCAGCATTTTCCGCGCCCGGCCGGCACTGTATGACCCGCTTCGGTCAAAATTGCAAAAACACGCCGCGCGCTGCGCGGCGATTTGTAAATATTCACGATTCTTCGATGTTTATTCATTTTATCTGCATAAACACTTGACTTTACTCGAATTATATGTATAATTATGAATACAAAAACAAAGGGGGCATTCACATGAAAAAGATCGTATCATTTGCACTGGCGCTGTGTCTGCTGCTGGGATTGCTCAGCGGCTGCACGCAAAAGACTGCGCCGTCTGCCGAACCTGCCGCGCAGCAGCCCACTGTGGCTGAGCCCGAAGCGCCCGCCGCGCCGGCAGCAGAGGCAGAACCCGAACCCGAACCGGCAGGACTGAGCATCCAGGTCAGTGTTCCGGCTGATTTTGAAGGCGAGCTGAACGGCCGTCTGCTGTTCGTTTTGGACAACGATATGCCGGAAGAAGGCGATCAGGTCTACGACAACATCGACGTGACCGGCTGCCCGGTGTTTGGCAAGACGGTCTACGGCCTGCAGGCGGGTGACGTCATCACCCTGACCCCGGACGACCCTGAGGTCTACGGCTACCCCATGCAGCTGGGCGAAGTACCGGAAGGAGAGTACGCCGTACAGGCGCTGTTTGTCAAATACACGCAGTTTGAGCGCTCCGACGGCGTGACGCTCTGGGGCATGGCTGACCATGGCGGCGGCGGCAGCGTGACGCGCAACCCGTACAACCTCTACAGTGACGCGCAGTTGAGCGCAGTCAATGACACCGCGTGCATCGAGCTGTCTTTGACCAACGAGATCCCGCTAGGCTATGAATTGCAGCCCGGTCAGGTCGACCAGCAGGGCAACTACGAAAGCAAGTACGACTGCGTCAAGTATGACAAGATCAAAAGCGAAGTACTCAGCGAGTTCTGGGGCACGGATATGTATATCGGTCTGAACATCCTGCTGCCCGCAAACTACGACCCCGAGAAGCAGTACCCCGTTTTGTACTACCAGGGTCACTGGGTCGGCGGCAGCGCACCGATGAGCTATGGCCGCAACGAGGACTTCACAGCCTGGTGGGACAGCGGCGAAGCGCCCGAGATGATCGTCGTGACGACGCGTGATGCCAATATGTACTATGACAATATGTACTGGGTCAACAGCGCCAATATGGGACCCTGCGGGGACGCATACATCAACGAGCTGATTCCTTACGTGGAGCAGACCTACGGCGGCATCAGCGAGTCCTGGGCGCGGATGCTGGCCGGCGGCTCGAACGGCGGCTGGGAGTCGATGGCGCTGCAGCTGTTCTATCCCGAGGTCTTTGGCGGAACGTGGGTCATGTGCCCGGACGGCATGGACTTCCACGCCTACCAGATCGTCGACCTCTATGAGGATGAAAACGGCTTCTATCTCGACAACGGCTGGGTCAGCACCGAGCGGCCTTCCGCGCGGGACACCAGCGGCAACATTCGCTGGACCATCGCGCAGGAGAACCATTGGGAAACGGCGCTTGGCGGCGGCGAAGCCATTTCGCTTGGCTGCTGGAGCGGCTGGGAGGCCGTCTACGGTCCGGTCGGCGAAAACGGCTATCCCGTGCGTGTGTGGGACCCGGTCACCGGCGTGATCAACAAGGATGTCGTGTCCTACTGGCAGGAGCATTTTGACCTGAACTACTATCTGCAAAACAACTGGGACGAGATCGGCCAGTCTCTGTACGGCAAGCTGCACCTGCGTGGCGGCGACATGGATAACTATTATCTGAACTTGTCGCAGTATCTGGTCACGGACTTCCTGGACACCGTGGACTATGGCGGTTACAGCGTGACCTTCCCGGGTGTCGGCCACTCCGGCAATATCACGAACAAGGATCTTCTGACCGAAATCGCCGCGCATATGGTCGAATACGGCCCGGAAAATGCCGCGAAAATCATGAATATCAGCGGCTAAAACCGAAAAAATAAGCCCAAAACGCAGCAAAAAGCCATCCTTTTGGATGGCTTTTTGCCGCCCCGGCATTGCGGCTGCCTTGCGTGGGTCGGGCTGTCGCCGCAGCCAGCCAATCACGCTACGGCAACAGCAAGCAGCAACATGAACTTGCTCTGTTTTCTCATAGCGTTTCTCTTTTTCCTTTTTGCGCAAATGCGCTCGCTTTCAAAAATAGCTGACTGGTGTATGTTTTTTATGATACAGAACAGCTTTGTCAGCCGTATTGTTCGTCCAGATACAGCCGGACGCGCTGGTCAATGTGTTCTGCGGTCTGTTCCGTAGTCCTGACCCCAGCAAACAAATAGCTCGTTTCTTCCGATAGAATGTTGCACAGCGACGCGTCGTAGTAGAACAAGGTGTGAACCTGCGCTTGCAGCTGCGTGAGTTTCTGTACGCTTTGCTCCGGAACGCCCTGTGCAAGCGCGTCCTGCATAGCCGTCTCAAAGCCACTTTGCAGCGGTATCCACCCTCCCCTCGTTGCGTAAAACGAAGAGCTAAACAGCATCTTCATCAATTCCCACGCGCCCTGCTTTTCTTTGGCCGTGGTCGGAATCGCCATCGGCAAGTTCAGATAGAAACACCCGCCGTCCGCACCCGGATAGCCCGGATAGACCAGCTCCGTACCAAATTCTTCCTCCGTCTGTGCAAAAACGTCTGCCCCGGAAAGCATCGTCTGGACAAATAAGACCTCTCCGTTTTGCAGCGCTTCAATCTGGTTGATCGCCTGATATTGCAGCTGCTCATGCGGTTTGATCTGTTGCAGGAAGGTCAAAAACGCAAGCGTCTCATCGGACGTACACATAGACCGTGCATTCTTGTAATCCACCAGCATATGCGTCATGTAGCAAGGCAGCTCACCCGCAAGATTTTCCTGCGTCAGCGCATAGAAAACTGCCTGTAGTGTGTCGTTTTGCTCCAATTCTTCGTTGATTGCAGCAAAGGTCCACTTCTCCCGGCTTCCGGCAAGCGTCTTTGATCCAATCGTTGTTGCAATGGTATAGCTGATCGGGATCTGATACAAGCTGTCATCTGTGCTTTCCATCACCGCAAGCAGGCTCTGAGTAAATTGCTCGCGGTTTATAGTCTTGTCCGCATCGATCCAAGTGTATAGGTCTTCCAGCAGCCCCTTTTTACCGTAGGCTTCCACCGGCAGACCATTGACAAATAACAGGTCGGGGGCGTTTCCCTGCACCAGATCAATCTGTAGCTGCTGTTCGGCTTTTTCGCCATACAGCTCCTGATAGTCGACATACTCCACGACGTATTCCGGATACAGTGCCTTGAAATCCGCAATGGCCGCCGAGATCACCAGCGGGCGCGACACACCGCCAACACGCAGCATTTTTTCGGACACATCCAGCTGCGTCTCGTCAGTCGGGTCGATTCGGAACAGACGGTCTGTCGTATCGCCGCTTCGCCAGGTCGCACCTAGAAAGCTCCCGCCCGGCGTACAGATCAGAGCGCTGATGTTATAGGCCGACAGGCCATAGGTGTCAAACGAAAGCAATTGTGTTGTCTCCTGCGCCCCAAAATTCCAGCCAAAAAGAGCCGATTCTCCGATCACGAGGCAGTCATACGCCGTATTGTCGCCAGAAACCAGAGAACGACCCTGAAACAGAAGCGGGAGCTTGCCCAGTTTGCGCAGGGTCTGACCGTCATTTTCTAGCTGGAAAAGATTGTCGCTGCCGTAGCAGTACACGACCGTTCGCCCGTCTTTCGTGTGGAAAATATTTTTGATGCTTGCGTCTGCAACAGCCGTACAGAGTACCGCGCCGTCCGGCAGGCTACAGGTATACAGCTCAGCCCCGTTCGCAATATAAGCACGCTCGTCAACGATGGTAAGCTCGCGCAGATCGTTTGTCTGCGTCGCCCAATCAAGCTGCACCGTTCCCTGCGGTGTGTGCAGGAACCAGCTTGTCGTACCTTCTTCATAGTCGGCGCGCTCGATATAATACAGCTGCCTATCCAGAACGTACTGTGCTGTGATATAACTGCCGGGCGGAACGTTCACCTGCTGTTCAGACGTGCTGCCGTCCGTGCCAAAGCTTATGACCCATTCCGTCTGCGTTTCGTCCTGCCGCTGATCGTGGATACCCCAAAAATACACACTGTCATTGTCCGCACCGGCCTTGGTGACCATCGCCAGCCGGTTGGATGAAAAAAAGCTCGTGCGATACCGTTCGGCCGCAACTGTGACCGCAACTTGACCGCCGAGCTGGCTTTGTTCCTGTATGATCGTTGTTGGTTGCGCAGCGCTTTGCGCCGGAACTTCCTGCTGTTTCGCACACGCGCTCAAGGCAAAGCAGCAACCAAGCAAAAGCAGCAACGCGAATTTGTTCTGTTTCTTCATGATGCCTCTCCTGTTCGTTTTAGGGTGCCTGCTGACGAGGCACCCTTTTGCCAAAAACGGATGTCGGAAACCGGATTATCTGCTTCCGTCTGCTTTGCCGTATGTCCCGTAGATCGTCGGTATATAACACAAAAACGCCCGCCGGAACTTAAGTTCACTGCGCTGCGTCTTGTTCCGGTGTATCCGATTTGAAAATAGACAGCCATGTCAAATAGGCGATCGTGCCGAGGGCGCTGATAACGATCACCCCCCCACTGCGTATGGCCAGCCCAAGTCCAGCTGCCGACGCAGCAGGCTTACCAGCAGCCACTCGAGAACGATAAAGCCCAGTGCGGGCAAATACCGCGCTGCGAACCGAGCCGAACCCGTTTTCTGCGCGAGTTTCTGTGCAAACGGACGCTGTGTCACCTGCTGCCGCAGTTTCCGCGTCTGGGGAATCCGCTCATACAGCAAACCGGCAAGCACAATGGCCAAAACACTGCACAGCGTATCGTTCATGGAAAAGTCCTCATTCCTTAGTCCGGATAATAAAGTGTACACGCACCATTGATCGTTACATCTGCATTGTAATTCGAAATTGTTGTTTGTGAAATCTGGGAATATGAATAGCGCTCTGTTGTCGGAGTCTCCGAAATAATCCACCGGAATATTCCATTGGTATCATAGCCGCCGGCAAATTCTCCTGTCGCATGGTATTCAACGACACGGACATAGCGATTATTGTATGTTGTTGTATCAAGCGCATATCCATATCGAGCAGAATGATAGCTGTATTTTGCACTTTTATACACATTCACAGCATTTTGGATAGTCTCTATTGCCGAAATCGTCACACCAATTGTTGTCAGGATCATTGCTGTTTCGGTGATTGGCAGATCTAGAAAAGTCGAAATGATTGATAGTTGTGCATCTTCTTCAAACTTTCTCCAGACCGCACCGTCTTTCGTAATATATGTATTTCTATCCTCTTTTACAGTAATTGAGACATTTTTACTTAAGGCTGAGCAATACCGGGACTCCGTAAATTTGGTTTGCTTTGAATACTGCGGAAAATCATTCTGTAAGGCTTCATAAAGCAATTCTTTATTTGAAAGAGTACTTGCGCTTACGCTTGTTGTTATTTCCGGTTCTATAAGGAGTCCCGCCTCTGTCTGGCTCACATGAATACCATCAATTTCGTCTATTGCCTCATACTTTCCCTCGTTGGCCAGCAAGTTTATCTTGCGTTTCTGTTCTTCGGTTAATTGAAGTGTTTCTACATTGGGTAAATATGTCTTTAATGTGGAGTTTTCTATCAAAAGGACAGAGTCTTTTTCCGATCCAGAGAGAGCCATATGGTCTAACCCCTCGTCGGAGTAACACAGGATAATCGTCTTATTGTCTGACGCTGTGTAGCATATATACAAAAAAGCATCCGTCACAGTGACATACTGAATCCTTGCGCAATATGGAAGCAGATTCTGCAATGCCACGGATGGAAGACAATCCGTATATTTTTTTCCGTTTACGGTTGTCGTGCTTATTTGCGTACACAAACCAGTAAGCACTTGCTTTGTCAGAGATATATCTGCGTAGGCTGTGCCAGCTGTTGTTGCCTCATATCTCGCATAGATGTCTTGCTGCGCAGCTGTAAGGCTGATCGCTTGCGGTTCAACATCTATGGTATTTGCTGCAAGTGCTGGTGCGGCAAAGGAAAAGACGAGCGCCACACATAAAATAAGGCTAACCAGTTTTTTCATGATCGTATCTCCTTTCATCTTAGTGGTTCATGTTCCATTTGTCAGGGTATGTCTTCTATCTTTATCAGGTGGCCACCTTTATAAAGCGCGGTTGGGATGGTTAGTAATTTACATATCCATTTACTGTAATATCTACATTTGATGTATTCTCAATTGCGAAGGTGTAATACCCATGCTGATTGACCTTAATCGTTTCGTTTATCGTGCCGTCTTCCACTGTAATATAATAAAACTGATTATCCGGTCCAATCAGGCCAAAATTTACGACCGCATTTGCAGGTGCATACGAAGCATTTATCGTTACTTCATCATCTTTTTCCAGCGGGAAGCTGGTATCTGCTTTTGCAATTCGACCCGCTTTAATCGTCATGTTGAATCGGCCGGTCGCTCTTGCAAGACTCTGCGTAGTTGTGTCTGCTGATTCCCCTTTTGCAAGTACCGGTGTGGAAAAGCAGCACAACAGCAAGGATACAATTACAATAAAACTCAAGACTCTTTGTTTTTTTCTCATGGTAGACTCTCCTTTGTCCTTACCAAGTAAAACCGAAATGATCCACGGGCGTTTCTTCCGGATCGATCGTTTTGGTAGGTAAAGTATCAATGGGCTTTGATTTTGTCTGCTCTGATACCAGCAAATAGAGTACAATACTTACCAAAACAATCAGTAGCGCAATCAATCCAATAATCCATCTCAGGGTTGCGTTTGTCGCATGAATCGCTTGTTTCTTTTCTGTTTCTGTTGATACAGTTGGCGGAGACGATGTTAACTGTGGATTGACATAGGGTTCATCGGAATCATCGCAAAGCCAGTCCATGCTTACGCCGTAGACTTCTGCAATGGCTTTCAGATTATTCCTTGTCGGTGAAACAATACCCCCTTCCCATTTTGAAATTGTCTGCCGAGACACGTTCAACCGTTCGGCCAACGTGAGTTGAGACAGTCCGGCCTTTTCGCGTAAGCAAATCAACTTGTCATTCAATTTCATCATTGCACCTCAATTCTATAAAAAAGTTCCCTCTATGTCGACCAACCTGGGTTTACATTCGCGTAAACCCAGGTTTCCAATCCTCGACTGCTTGTGTTTTTCTTGTTCGCAAGGCCGCTTGCCGTTTATGCTTCAGCGGTTTTGTCCGTCGGCAAGGCGTCTGTATTCAGCTCCAGCACGACCGGGCAATGGTCGCTGCCGTAGACTTCGGGGCGAATCTCTGCCGCAACAACGTGCGGCAGCAGCCGCTCTGAGACGATAAAATAGTCAATACGCCAGCCGACGTTCTTCTCGCGCGCGTGGAAGCGATAGCTCCACCACGAATACGCGTCGCGCGCGTCCGGGTGCAGCCGCCGGAACGTATCGGCAAAGCCGGAAGCCAGCAGCTCGGTCATCTTGCCGCGCTCTTCGTCGGAAAAGCCGGGATTCTGGCGGTTGGTCTTCGGGTTTTTCAGGTCGATCTCCTCGTGCGCAACGTTCAGATCGCCGCAGTAGACCACCGGCTTGTGCGCGTCCAGCTGCACAAGGTACGCGCGCAGCGCGTCTTCCCATTGCAGCCGGTACGGCAGACGGCGCAGACCGTCCTGCGCATTGGGCGTGTAGCAGCAGACGAGATAAAACGACGGATACTCTGCCGTGATGAGCCGCCCTTCGTGGTCGTGTTCGTCCAGTCCAAGGCCATAGCGGACGGACAGCGGCTGCTGCCGCGTGAGAACGGCCGTGCCGGAGTAACCCTTTTTCTCGGCAGAATAAAAAAAGCGGTGATAGCCTTCCAGCTCAAACACCGCCTGCTCCGGTTGGAGCTTTGTCTCTTGCAGGCAGATGACATCCGCCTGTTCCTGCGCGCAATAGTCCAGAAAACCTTTGCCCAGACACGCGCGCAGCCCGTTGACATTCCACGATACCAGTTTCATACGCATTTGCGCGGGTCGGCGCTCAGACCAGACCCGCTTCCTCCTCTTCTTCCGGTTGCGGCAGCTGCATTTCGTCAAAGGCGTTCTGTGCGTCATCAAAGATAACCTGCACCTCGGCAAATGCGTCCTGAAGCCGTTCAAGCCCCGTGGCAAGGTCACTGCTGAGTGCAGCAATCTCTTCGCCGGTTTCCGCATAACGGCTACGCGCGTCATCACACAGCGCTGCGAGCTTATCATACACGCGCCGCGCGCGCACGGCGACGTTGCGCTCGGTCTGCTCGGCGCGGCGATAGGCGGCAAGCTCTTTTTCCGGCAGCGACGGCTCTTGCGGCTGCGTGATATCCTGCGGCAGCTCAGCTGCAGACTGCTGCACCTGTTGCAGCTGGTTCTGCGTCTGTTGCAGCTGCTGCGCCAGCTGCGCGCCCTCATCGGCCAGCGCGTTGAGCTGTTCGCCCAGCGCATCGCGCTCGGTCTTCACCTGCGCAAGCTCCTGCTGCAACGCGCTCTGCGCTTCGTGCGCCTGGGCAAGCTGCGCCTGTGCCTCGTCCGCACACGCTTGCAGCCGGGCGTTTTCCTGTGCGAGCTTGTCGCGCTCGTCACGCACGGCGCGCAGCGCCTTGTGATGCTCGGCAGAAATGGTTTCGATATAGTGAACGACGTCCGCGCGGTTAAAGCCGCTGACCGCCGTGCGGAATTTTGACACCTCGGACATACCAGAGTCCCTCCTGTTTGCTGATTTTCTCCCAGTATACCACGAAAACAGACAGAAAACAATCCAAAAGACGCGCCCACGCGCGGCTTTGTTGCGCGGCAGGGCGGTTTTTGATTGCGAACGCGCAAAAAGCCTGCTATAATACCCTGTAAGAAACGAAACAGAGGGGAACTGAACATGGAGTACAACAAGCAAATCGCCGCGCTGCATCCCGGCGACGAGGTCGAGGGCTTTTACGTTTTAAAAGATGCACTGCTGAAGACGACCACGACGGGCAAGCCGTTTTTGTCCGGTACGCTGGCCGACCGCTCCGGCAGCATCGATCTGAAGGTCTGGGATTATTCCGGCCCGATCGGCGCAAGCGCCGCCGACACCGGCCGGATCGTCAAAATACGCGGACAGGTTTCGGAATTTAAAGGCGCGCCGCAGCTGACGGCGGGTCGCATCCGCATGGCCGCCGAGGGTGACAGCTACGACGTTTCCGCGCTCGTGCCCGTTGCGCCCATTGACGTTGACGAGCGGCTGGCCGAGATCGAGCGGCTGCTTGCGTCGATGACGGATGCGGACTATCAGTCTCTCGCACGCACGATGCTTGCGCGGCACATGGACGCGTTCCGCTCCATCCCGGCAGCCAAGAGCGTCCACCACAGCTTCCTGTCGGGTCTTTTGATGCACACGTCTAATATGCTCCGGCTGGCCGATTTTCTTTCCGGGCTGTACGCGCCGATCATCGACCGCGACCTGCTTCTGACCGGGACGCTGCTGCATGACTTTGCCAAGGAGTGCGAGTTTTCGTTCTCCGCGCTTGGCATCGTGACGGACTATTCCCGCGCCGGGCAGCTGCTGGGGCATCTGGTCATGGGCGCGCAGGAAGTGCAGCAGTGCGCGCAGGAGCTGGGCTTGCCGGAAGAAAAAAGCCTGCTGCTGCAACACATGATCCTCTCGCACCACGGCGAGCCGGAGTTCGGTGCAGCCGTCCGGCCGCAGTGCGCCGAGGCCGAGCTTCTGTCGCAGATCGATCTCATCGACAGCCGCATGGAGATTTATACCGAGGCGCTGCAGGATCTGCCCGCGCAGAGCTTCTCCGGCCGCATCTTCGCGCTGGATAAAAAAATCTACCGGCACGGATGAGCAGCAAAGGAGCGCTTCTTATGAATCATCCGCACATCGATCTGTCCAGTATCCCCTGTCCCGACGATTGCTACGATTCCGATCTGAATCCCGCCGCGCCGGAGCCTGACGCGCCGTGGGAAGTCTTTTTTGACGGTGGCTTCTTTGGAAAACGCAGACCCGGTGATCGCCCGGGACAGGAAATGCCTCTAAACGCCAGGTTTTCCTGGAATCATGAAACCTGGCACATCCCGGCGGTCTATCTCTTTTCAAAGGGCATCGTCGTGGATTTTTGCGTAGAAATTGAACCCGAAC
Source organism: uncultured Oscillospiraceae bacterium (assembly GCA_964434135.1). Lineage (GTDB taxonomy): Bacteria > Bacillota > Clostridia > Oscillospirales > Oscillospiraceae > CAG-170. The sequence continues at coordinate 3,052 of CAYSTN010000017.1, read as the reverse complement.
GGGAAAAAGCATTTATCGAAAAATGGGAACCGGCAAGAATTGCAGAGGAACAACTGACACGGGACTTGCGCAGACAGATCGACAGCGAAAATCCGCTGAGCGTTGCATTTCGCCCCTACCTCACGGTAAACAAAAACCGCCTTATGTCCAAAAACAGCACCGCTACCTCGTGGATTCCGGCGAGCTGTTTGCCGGGTGATGTTCAAAACGAGAAAGAATCTGCCCGTATCATGAAACATTATGGGCTGGATGATACGCGGGCATGGTCTTTTCATCGAACGGTGTTCTTGTGGGCGACGGTGAAAAAGCCAAAGATACGCACCATGTCCTTAAAACTGGAGCGAAATGCGGTTCAAATTGAAGGGATTCATTTCAAAGATCCGTCCATTGGAACTGTGATACCCTTTACCCATCCGGTGTTCGGAACGAAGCATACATTGACCGTGCTGGAATATGAACAGCAGGAGCTGTCGTTCCGGATCTCCGCGAATCCAGACTACGAGTTTCCGACCCACCATACCGCCATGACCTACACACTAGAGCCGGATATACCAAACCAAAACGTTCTTGTCAGAGATTGCATGGATAACGACGAGCCGAAGCGCAAACCCAAGTATGCTTTTAAGCCGCAAGCGGCCACCCATGCTTATACGATCGGTATTATAGGCGGTGCAGACGGCCCGACAGCTGTGATTCTGTCTGACGGAAAAAGTGGGACGAAAGCCGCTTCTCATGCGGCGCTATCTGCATTGCATTTTAAACCGCAGAATAATATTGAATGGAAGATGGTTTTTAGCGAGAAACTGGTGGACGATATTGAAACAGCGCTCCTGCCGTGAGGCAGGAGCGCTGTTTCAATATCCTGTGCAGTGTTTGCCGAAGGCTTCTTGCCCCAGTGTCCGGTTCGCCTGGCGGACGTTCCTGTTATGTACGCCATTTAAAGCCCTAGCCGGCTCAGTTTTTCAGGCTCTGCATCGGTGCGGGGATGCGCCCGCCGCGCGCGATAAAATCCGCGCTCGACGGTGTATGCACCGGCATCACCGGCGCTGCGCCCAGAAGCCCACCGAAGTTGACCTCGTCACCGACCTGCTTGCCCGGTGCAGGAATCAGGCGCACGGCGGTGGTCTTGGCGTTGACCATGCCCACGGCGGCCTCGTCTGCGATGATGGCGGAGATCGTCTGCGCGCTCGTATCGCCGGGCACAGCGATCATATCCAGTCCCACCGAACACACGCACGTCATCGCCTCGAGCTTGTCAAGTGTCAGCGTCCCGCTGCGCGCCGCGGCGATCATGCCCTCGTCCTCGGAGACGGGAATGAACGCGCCCGACAGGCCGCCGACGGAACTGGAGGCCATCAGGCCGCCCTTTTTGACCGCGTCGTTGAGCAGAGCCAGCGCCGCCGTCGTGCCGTGCGTCCCGCACGTTTGCAGCCCCATTTCCTCTAAAATGCGCGCGACGCTGTCACCCACGGCCGGTGTCGGTGCGAGCGACAGATCGACCACGCCGAACGGCACGTGCAGCCGGCGCGAAGCTTCCTGCGCGACCAGCTGCCCCACGCGCGTGATGCGGAAAGCAGTCTTTTTGATGCACTCAGCCACCTCGTCGAAGGGTCTTCCCTTGACGCTTTGCAGCGCGTGGTGTACCACGCCGGGGCCGGACACGCCGACGCTCACGACCGCATCGGCTTCGCCGATGCCGTGGAACGCACCGGCCATGAACGGATTGTCCTCGACCGCGTTGCAGAATACAACCAGCTTGGCGCAGCCAAGCCCGTCACGGTCGGCGCTGAGCGCGGCGGTCTTTTTGATGGCCTGTCCCATCAGCCGCACCGCGTCCATGTTGATACCGGCTTTCGTCGTTGCGACGTTCACGCTCGAACAAACCAGCTCCGTTTCGGCCAGCGCCTGTGGGATGGCGGCAATGAGCCGCCGGTCGGCGGCGGTCATGCCCTTGTGTACCAGTGCGGAAAACCCGCCGATGAAGTCCACGCCGCACTGTTTGGCCGCGCGATCCATCGCCCGCGCGAAGGGGACGAAGTCCTCCGTCTCACACGCGGCCGCGACGAGCGCGATGGGCGTGACGGAAATACGCTTGTTGACGATGGGGATACCAAGCTCCCGCTCGATCTGGCAGCCGGTCTTAACGAGATGCTCCGCCTGCGCGCAGATGCGGTCGTAGATCTTCCGCGCACACGCGTCCGGGTCAGGGTCTGCGCAGCCGAGCAGCGAAATGCCCATGGTAATGGTGCGGATGTCCAGATGCTGATGGTCGATCATATCGACCGTGGACATGATATCCGAATGGTTGAGCATGGTGCTTCCTCCTTGCGCTCAGATGGTGTGCATCGCGGTGAAGATATCCTGCCGCTGGATGCGGATCGACAGACCCATTTGCTCGCCCTTTTCGGCCACGCGCCCCTGCACAACGTCAAATTCCGGCGCGCCGGGTGTCCACTGCACCAGCATAATCATGGTAAACGTGTCCTGCATGATGGTCTGGCTGATCTCCACAACGCTGATATGCAGCTGCGCCAGCAGCGTACAGACCTCGGCAATGATACCGACCCGATCCGGGCCGACAACGGTGATGATGGCTTTCATGGTGTTTCCTCCCAATCAAAGATGGAAAACGGGGCCGTGTCTGGCCCCGTTTTGGTTTAGAATTTCGTATGCTCGGCCAGCCAGCTCTTCAGCTCGCTGATGGGAATGCGTACCTGCTCCATCGAGTCACGCTCACGGATGGTGACGGCATGGTCTGCGGGGGTCTTGTCGTCGCCGACGGTGGCAAAGTCGACGGTGATGCAGTACGGCGTACCGATCTCGTCTTCACGGCGATAGCGCTTGCCGATCGAGCCGGTGTCGTCGTAGTCCAGCATGAAATCGCCGCAAAGCTCCTCGTAGATCTTCCGTGCGGGCTCTGCCAGCTTTTTCGACAGCGGCAAAATCGCCGCCTTGAACGGCGCAAGCGCCGGGTGCAGGTGCAAAACCACGCGCACGTCGCCCTTGGCCTCGTCGATGACTTCCTCGTCATACGCCTCGCACAGGAACGCCA
>CAYSTN010000016.1:0-31010 GCA_964434135.1 uncultured Oscillospiraceae bacterium | reverse complement strand
TGAAAAAGCAGCCGCCGTTTGCCATCGGCCCGGGTACGGACTATGCCAAGCAGCGTGCGATCGTCGATGACCCCAAAGCGCAGATCCCTGCACCCAAGAGCGTCAAGGTCGAGCGGCTGGAACTCGGCGGTGTACCGTGCGAACTTCTGACCCCGAAGCAGATCACCGGTGACGGCTTGATCTACTATATCCACGGCGGTGGATACTGCTACGGCAGTGCGTTCTCTTCGCGCGGCTATGGTGGAACGCTGGCTGAGGCTTGCGGTCTGCCGGTCGTCACCGTGACGTATCGGCTTGCGCCGGAGCATAAATGGCCGGCCGGGCCGGAAGACTGCTTCGCGGTGTATCAGGCACTGCTGGCGCGCTATCCGGGAAAGAAGATCGCTTTTGTAGGCGAGAGTGGCGGTGGTACGATGATCCTCGTCACCGCGCTCATGGCCAAGGCCAGGGGTGTAAAAATGCCCGCGTGTATCGTCCCGTTTTCTCCGTGTACCAATCTGGCCGAAGACTTGCCCAGCCGCAAACTGAATGAGGGTGCGATCGTTGTCCCGTATTCCAATATTATTGAACTGCTGACCGGGGTGTATCTCGATGCAGATACGGACGCGCGCGACCCGTTTGTCTCGCCGTTCTTCGGCGATTATACCGGTTTCCCGCCGATGTATTTCTTCGCGGACAGGGGAGAGGTACTCTTTGACGATACCGACCTGCTTGTTCCGAAGATCAAGGCCGCAGGCGTCGACGTGCAGTATGAGATCATGGTAGGGAAGTTCCATTCTTTCCCGACCATTGGCCGCAGCTGTCCGGAGAGCAAAGCGTATCTGGATGACACAAAAGCCTTCCTGTTGCGCCACCTGGCCTGAAAAGCAGTTCTCAATTAACCAACACCTGGCCGATGGGCATCCTCCTGTCCCGGTCAGTGTCACCATCCCAAGAAGCATCCCCCGGCTACACCGGGGGATGCTTTCTGCTTTTCCCCGGAAAAGATCGAGAGCAGACAAAGACCCCCGAGCCGGGATAGAGCGGCTCGGGGGTCGGTCGTTATATGGGTGAGTTTACAGCAAGTCAGGTTTTTACAGCGTTGCCTTTTTTGCAGCGGGCTGATTTTGCAGCAGGATGGGTGTTATGCGTGAGAGAACAAACCGCTTCAAAGTGCTTACAGCCAGCTGGGGTCGGCGATGATCTTCGTCCAAGTCTCGTAGCCGTTGGCCTTGCGGGTATAATCGTGGCTGTTGGCGGCTTCCTGCACGTCGAGGTAATACCACTTCGCCGTGGAGACATCGCTGAACGTGGTCATGTACTTGGCCAGGTCAGAGTTGTACTGCGGGGCGCGGTTGAGGACGCGGTTGACAATGGCAACCGTCTCGGCGCGCGTGACGTACTGATCGGGAGCGTAGGTCGAACCGTAGCCGTTGATCCAGCCCAGCTCATAGGCGCGGCCAATGTAGCTCGAAGCCCAATGGCCGTAGACATCGGAGAAGCCGGTGTAGCTGCCGGTATAGTAGCCGCCGTCGCAGCGGGCGATCATGGCTGCGATCTCCGCGCGGGTGATGTAGTCGTTCGGGCGGAAGTAGCCGCCGCTGCCGTTGACGATGCCGAGTTTGGCCATGGTGGAGACGGCTGTTGCATACCAGGCGTTCGCGGGAACGTCCTTGAAGGTGTTGTAGCTGGTGGAGTAGGCCTTGCGGGTCGAATCGGTCAGCAGACGATAGAAGATCACGGACACCTCAGCACGGGTGATGTTGGCGGTGGGCTTGAACGTGCCGTTGGGATAGCCCTTGATGTAAGCGTAGTGATCTTCGCCGTTGAGCATATACGGAACGGTGCTGCTGCGTGTCCACTTGGCCGTGAAGTAATAGGCGTTACCGACCTTGGTCAGATCCCAGCCGTAGAACGTGTAGCCCGTGCGCGTTGCATCGGAGAGGGTGTAGTCTCTGGTGATCTCAAAATACTGATCGACGGAGAACGGGATGCTGTTGAGCTTGGCCGTGCCGCCATTGGGGTCGATGACGATGGATGTACCATAGTAGAACTCGGCGTATTCATATTTGCCGTCATCGTAGTCGAAGTAGTAGATGTCGCAGTAGGTGCTGCGGTTCGCGATCCACTGGGCGGTGAAGGTGCTGGTCTTGGAATCGAAGTACCAGCCCGCAAAGGTGTAGCCCGTGCGGCTGCCGCCATAGAGCGCGACGTTGCCGTTCAGGAAGAGGATCGTCTTGCCGGTTGCGTCAATCTTTTCATTCGGCTCGAGTTTGAGAGACTCTGCGCTCAGTTCGTCACCAGATGCGATGCCGGTCTTCTTGTAGGAGAATGAGCCGCCGTTGGGGTCAACGGTGATGGACGTGAAGAGCTTGGGCGATTGGCTGAGATATTTGCTGAACGTCTCGCTCTCGGTCTTGTAGCAATAGCCGCAGTAGTAGGTCACGGTGCTTTTGCCGGCAGCCGTCAGCGGCTTGTCGATCAGAACGGGCTCAAGCGTCGTGTCGCGGGTGAAGGTGACAGTCTCGCCGACGGTATAGACGTTCGTACCGGCCATCCACTTCCCGGCGAACTGCTTTCCGGTCGGGACAGTCCAGCCGTCCGTGCCGCTCGGCCAGCCGGCAATTTTGAGCTTGCCGTTGGTGTCAGTCTCGGCGGTCTTTTTGTTGGATTCGTCGAGTTTGTAGGTGATGGTGTACTTGCTCGTCGTGGGCGTGGTGGGCTGTTTGTCCGTCCACTGCGCCGTCGCGGTGACGATCTTGTCAGAATCGGTGTCGGCAGCAGCTAACTTGTCAACGGAGACAGCTGCCCTATCGACAAAGGTATCAGAACCGAGCGTCCAGCCTGCAAAATCCTTGCCCGTGCAGGTGAAAGTGTTTTTGCGCAGGCAGGTGTATTCTTCGGTCGTTACGGTGTCGGCCATCGTGCCTGTGCCGCCGTTGGCAGCATATTTGATGGTGTAGGAGTCAGCCGTCCACTTGGCGTGCAGGTAGAACTGACCATCCGCAGGTGCGGGCTCGATGGCATAGTTTTCAACGTCCCACTCACCGCTGGTATAGGCTGCATCTACATACCAGCCGGCAAACGTGAAGTTATCGCGTGTGGGGGCAGTGACAGCGCCGACGATCGGCTTGCCGTTGGAAGCAGTCTCGGCGGTTTTGGTTTCAGTACCCGTGCCGCCGTGCAGATCAAAATGTACCGTAATGCTGTCGCCTGCGCCGTCAGGGTTGACTTCCGCAGGAATCTCCTCGGCCAGAGCCATCGGCACGAGGCCGACCAGCATGACCAGGCATAAAAGCAAAGCCAGTAAGCGTTTTTTCATCATGTTTCCTCCTTGAACTGTTCCCCGGCAAAGCCGAGGCCGCCGCGCGCGGGTTTTGCCCTGCGCGCATTGCTTGTATTCCGGATATATCGTACCATACCCGCGTGCAAAGCGCAATAGATGGTTCTCGCCTTTTTCTGCTAATTTTCAAATTTAAGAAATCTTTAAGTATTTATGTAAACCAATTATGCCGGTACAGGCAGTGTTTAAGCCGGGGCGCAAATGCGCCCCGGCCTGGTTTGCAAAACGGGTCAAATCGTAGCAGACGGTTTGCCCGGGCGCAGGAATCCTGCCCAGAGCAGAAGCCCCGTCAGTGACCAGAAGTAGGCCATCATATACGGCTCTTCGAAGATGTTCTCAAAGCCGCAGTGTACCAGCACCCCGCACAGTCCGGCAAAGATGCCCGCGCACAGGGGATAGAGCTTTGACAAGCCCTGTTTTTTCTGCTGCGCGGTGCGGTAGAGGACGCGGCAGCCGTTGACCAGGAAGCCAAGCACCGTCACAAGGAAGCTCACAAGACCGACATAGCCCATCTCGATGAGCAGCTTGAGATAATAGTTGTCGACGTAGAAGTATTCCTGATGGTCAATGACCTGATTCTGCATTGCGACTGCGCCGCCGAACATTCCTAGTCCCACGCCTGTCCACACGCCGCGCTGCTCGAGCAGGGTCATGGCAACGAGCTTGCGCCCGCCGCGGCCGCCGGCGGAGTTGGCTTCGGCAAAGTCTGCCGTGAACAGAAAACCGATGCGGCTGCGCACAAACGGCAGCGTACAGCCCACACACGCAGCTGCCAGCAGCAAAACCAGCAGCCGCCGGTCGACCAGCAGCACAAACAGCACGATGGCGATGGCCAGCGCCATCCACGCGCCGCGTGACATGGTGAAAAGGCAGCCAAAGCACATGGCAAACGCGCAGCACCAGGCGGCAATCTGCCATTTTCGGTTTTTGGTGCAATAGGCCAGACCCGCTGCCATGGGTGCGAACATGACCATGAAGTCACCCATGATATTGGGGCTGCCAAAGATGGAGTACACGCGGGTACGGACGGATGTTTCGGTGTGAGTCATCCAGCTCGACGGGATGGGAACGGCAGCGATATACTGGTACACACCATGCAGCGCGATGAGCGTTGCAAGCACGACGAAGGTGAGATAGACGCGCATAAAGTCCCGGTCATCGCGCACGAGACGCGTGATGAGGAAGAACCAGAGCATATACTGCGCCGTCGCGCGCCAGCCGGAAATCTGGATGGGGTAGTTGGGCGCGACAACGTTCATGAGAACGAAACTCACGACCAGAAACAGGCAGACCGGCAGCTCCATCGGGTTACACGCGGGCGTAAGCGGCTGTTTTCTCCCAAGCCGCTCGTAGATCACCACGGCCAGCGCCAGCAGCATCAGCCCCTCGTCCCAGCACGACGAGACAACCGGCACGGCCAGCACGTCACGCAGGACATAGTCGATGCCCACGTACAGGCACAGCGCGCTTAAGACCACGCCGCGCAGTCCGTCGCGCAGCAGCCACGCAAGCAGGCGGCTATGGCAGCCGCAGCGCACGATGGCGCGCCAGAGTCTGGCGAGGACGGACGTGTCAAGCGCCGCTTTCAGCCGCTGGCGTGCAGCCAGCCACGCGTTGAGTCGCGCCAATGCGCGCGCAGCGCGGCTTTCGCGCGTGGGCGTATCCGGCGCGGCCAGTCTGCGCACAAACCAGGCGCGCGTGGCACTTGCGCGCCACGACCGGCGCAGCGCGGCAAGAAACCGGCTCGAACGCCCCAGCGCCGAAAACCACCCGCCAATGGCAAGCAGTGCCCGCCAAAGAAGGCTCGTGGTCAGCAGCTCAGCCATCGGTGACCTCCAGCGCGCAGATCAGACCGGTCAGCTCAAATTCGCTGGTCTTGAGGATGTATTCGTAGCCCACGCGGACCTCCTGCGGTCCGACTTTGTAGACGTTGCCGGTGAAGCTGGCATCGGCCTGCACGGTGATGAAGATCGTCTCATGGCCGGTGGCAGCGTCGAAGATTTCGGTCTGCACGTCGGTGATGGTTGCGGCGATGATCTTGGAGTCGTTGACAAGAGACTTGCCAAGCTGCGTTTTGGAAAACGCCGCGATGTCGGCGGGAACGTCTTCGATCTCGACGGTGTAGACGGCAGTCTTGTTCTGGCCGGTGACGGCGGCAGCGGCCTTGTTGCCGCCAAGCTTCCATACCACGGCGAAGATCACCGCGACAACGAGCAGCACGACCAGCAGGTCGATGAGGTTGATCTTGCCGAACAGACGGCCTTTTTCGTCAATAAGCTTCATGAAGTACCTCCACTGAGAGTTTGCAGTTGATTTGCCCCGTTCGATGGGGTATAATTGACTCACATACCAGGCTATTTTACTGTATCTTACCGCAAGAAACAAGTGCAAATTCAAAAACGCGGGCATGAAAATGAGGAATCAACTATGAAAGTGATACATCTGATCTCCGGCGGTGACGTGGGCGGAGCAAAAACGCACGTGCTGTCGCTGCTGTGGGGTCTGGGACAGACGCAGCAGGTGCGGCTGGTCTGCTTCCGCGAGGGCGAGTTCGCCGCCGACGCGCGGGCGCTGGGCATCGATACGCTGGTCATGGAGGACGGGCTTTTGACGGCCATTGAAACGCTCTCGCAGATGATCTGCACCGAGGGCTTTGAGCTTGTCCACTGCCACGGCGCGCGCGCGAACCTGACGGGCGCGATTTTGCGCAGGAAAATCCGCGTGCCCATTGTCACGACGGTACATTCCGATTACCGGCTGGATTATCTCGGCCGGCCGCTGCACCGGCTGAGTTACGGCACGATCAACACCGTTGCGCTGCGGATGTTTGACTATCACATCGGCGTGTCGGACGCGATGACGCAGCTGCTCATCCGCCGGGGCTTTGACCCGCAGACGATGTTTACCATCTATAACGGAGTCGATTTTACGCCCGTCACGCCCAAGCTTGACCGCGCGGCGTATCTGCGCTCGGTGGGTTTGCAGGCCGACGCGGATACGGTCGTGTTCGGCATTGCTGCACGGCTCAACCCGGTCAAGGACGTTGCCACGCTCATCCGGGGCTTTGCCCTCGCGGTGCAGGAGCATCCGCATATCCGGCTTTTGATCGCGGGTGACGGCGAACTGCGCCAGCAGCTCGAACAGCTCGCAGCTGAGACGTGCCCACCGGGCAGCGTGGTGTTTGCCGGGTGGGTGACGGATATGGACAGCTTTTACAATGCCATCGACGTCAACACGCTCACGTCGCTGTCCGAAGGTTCGCCCTACGCCATCGTTGAGGGCGCGCGGATGCACTGCGCGACGATCGCTTCCAACGTCGGCGGTATCCCGTATATCATCGAGCATGGTGTGACGGGACTTCTGTTTGAGGCGCAGGACGTGCAGGCGCTGGGCACGTGCATCGCCCGTCTGGCCGAAAGCCGCGCCATGCGCGAGCAGCTGGGCGAAAACGTCTACGAAAAAGGCGCGCGTGAGTTTTCCATCCGCGCCACCGTGGGCAAGCAGATCGAAATATACGAGACGATCCTGCGCCGCTCGGCTGCGCCGAAGTGCAAAAAGCGCGGCGTTTTGATCTGCGGCGCTTACGGCAAGGGCAACGCGGGTGACGATGCCATCTTAAAGGCCATTCTTGCCCAGATGCAGGCCATCGACCGGGATATGCCCATTTATGTCATGTCACACGACCCCGCGCAGACGAGACTGCGCTACCACGTCGGCTCTGTCCACGTGTTTGACCCGTTTGCGTTCTGGCCGCTGATGCGCCGGTGCAGGCTGTTTCTCTCCGGCGGCGGGAGTCTGATTCAGAATGAGACGAGTACGCGCTCTTTGTATTACTATCTGACCACCATCCGCATGGCACACGCGGCGGGCTGCCGCGTGATGATGTACGGCTGCGGCATTGGCCCTGTGAGCGGCGCGCGTGACCGCGCGTGTACGGCGCGCACACTCAACCGCTGCGTCGATGCCATCACGCTGCGTGAAGACCTGTCCCGGCAGGAGCTGGCCGACATGGGCGTTACGAAGCCCGATATCCTCGTCACCGCAGACCCCGCGCTGCTGCTTCGCCCGGCGTCGGGCGGCGCGGTGGACAGCTATTTCCTGAGCAATGACCTCGACCCCGACGGCAGCTATGCCATGTTCGTGCTGCGGCCATGGAAGCAGCTCGACGCACACCTACCCGCCATCGTGGCCACGGCGCAGCAGCTCCACGCGCAATACGGCCTCACGCCGGTCTTTGTCGCGCTTGAGCCGACGCGCGATCTGCCAGTCAACCGGCAGGCTGCGTCAATGCTCACGTGCAGGAGCATTGTCCTGCCCGCGCCGCGCGATGAGCAGCTGGCCATCGGCATGATGCAGAAAATGCGCGTGATCGTATCCATGCGGCTGCACGCGCTGATCTTTGCGTCGTCGGTCGGTGCGCCGCTTGCGGCCATCTCGTATGACCCCAAGGTCACGGGCTTTATGGCCTATCTCGGACAGAAACACTGCATGGAGCTGTGCGATGTGACGCAGCAGACGCTCTATGCCCTGGTGGAAGACACCATGCGCCAGTCGCAGCCGTATTCCACCGAGCGGCTCAAGGCGCTTGCGGCTGAAAATGAAGCCGTCGCGCGCAAATGGTTGGAGGAAAAAGCATGAAAAAGATCGTCTGTATGGCCACCTCGCCGTGGTACCCCATCCCGACGCGCAAGCAGCAGGTCATGAGCCGCATTCCCGATGCGGAAATTCTGTACTTTGACCCTTCGGTCACGTATCTTGCGCCCCTGCGCGACAAAGCCGCGCGCGCAGCCCTGCGCGCCTGCAAAAATCCCGGTGTCAAGCCGCAGGAGAACATCACGGTGTATGCGCTGCCGCCGGTCTTGCCGTTTTACAACAGATTCCGCTGGATCAATAAGCTCAACCAGCGCCGCATGGCGCGCTTTGTGCGAAAAAAGATGCGCGCGCATGGCTTTGATACGGCGCTTTTGTGGGTCTATTCACCCGTGACGGTCGATCTGGTCGATCATGTGCCGCATACGGCGCTGGTCTATGACTGTGTCGACCGGCACTCGGCCTACGGCGGGCTGATGAACCCGGCGCTGGTCGACCGGATGGAGCTGGAGCTGGCGGCAAAGACCGACCAGACCTTTGCCACGGCGAAGGCGCTGGCCGACCGGCTGCGCACCGCACAGCCGCACACCGACATGATCCCGAACGGCGCGAATTTTGAACGCTTTTCGCAAGCTGCGCAGCCGCAGCCGATGCCGGATGACCTCAAAGACCTGCCAAGGCCGATCTTCGGCTTTGTCGGTGCGCTGCAAACGTGCATCGAATATGGCTATGTGGCAAAGGCTGCCGAGGCGCGTCCGGAATGGAGCTTCGTGTTCATCGGCAACGAAAAACCGGGCGCAGACCTGAGCGCGCTGCGCGCGCTGCCAAACGTTCACTTTCTGGGACTGAAACCCAACGAACAGCTGCCGCAGTATCTGGCGCAGTTCGATGCGTGTTTGAACCTGTTCGTGGACAACGCGCTGAGCAAAGATGTCAGCCCACTCAAATTCTTTGAATATCTGGCTACGGGCAAGCCCATCGTCTCCACGCGCCAGCCGGAACAGATCCTGCAATACGCGCCGCTCATCGAGATCGCAGACAGCGCAGAGGATTTTATCCGCTGCTGTGAACGCTCGCTTGCGGATGCAACGCCCGCGCGCAATGCCGCGCGCGTGGAAGCCGGACGCGCGTGTTCATGGGACAGCCGCGTGGCGCAGCTGTGCGAGGTGCTGCGGGGTCGGGGTATTTTATGAGCCGAACGATCCTGCTCACGGGCTTTGACCCCTTTGGCGGTGAAAGCATCAACCCGGCCTTTGCGGCTGTGCGCGCTCTGCCGGATCAGATCGGCGGCGCACTGCTTTGCAAGCTGGAGCTGCCGACGGTGTTTTTCTCCAGCGGCGCGCTGCTGAAAAAGACGGTCGAACAGCTGCGGCCGGACGCGGTCGTGTGTATCGGTCAGGCCGGCGGGCGCGCAGCCATCACGCCCGAGCGCGTGGCCATCAACCTGATGGACGCGAAAATGCCGGACAACGCGGGCTTTTTGCCGCGCGAGCTGCCCATTGTGGCCGACGGCCCGGCTGCATATTTTTCCACGCTGCCGCTGCGGCGCGTGGTCGATGCGCTGCGCGCGGCGGGTGCTGCGGCGCAGATATCCAACACCGCCGGGACGTTCGTGTGCAATTATCTGCTGTACACGCTGCTGCATCTGGCTGCGACGCAGGGATACACGATGCCCTGCGGCTTTCTCCACGTGCCATATCTGCCCGAGCAGCTGGCCGGGAAACCGGACGCAACGCCCTGTCTGGAACTGTCCGTACTTGTGCGCGCACTGCATGAGGCCATCGCGGCGCTCGATGCGTGGCTGGAAGAAACGGAGCCGGGGCGATGAAGCGGACACGACTTTTGCGCACAGCCATCATGGCGGCATTTTTTCTTCTGGCTTTGTTTCTGGTCTATTTTGTCGTGATGCAGACCATGCCGGATGTTATTGTGCTGCTTGAAAGCGGGGATGAAGCCGCGATCGAGGCGTATCTGAGCCGTGATTTATCCGCCAGCGGCATTTTGTGTATGGTGCTGCTGCAAATGATTCAGGTGTGGTCGATCGTCATCTCCGGCGTGGTGGTCAATATCGCCGCCGGTGTGGTCTATGGGCTGTGGCGGGCGTTTGCGATCTGTCAGCTTTCGTCGACACTTGCGCACTGCATCAGCTTTACGCTCTGCCAGCGGCTGCGGCGGCATTTAGACCGGCTACTGCCCGACACGCACCACACCAAGCTCGACCTCATCGCCAATTCGCAGCACCCGGGCTACATGGTGCTGACGCTCTGCTTTTTACCGATCCTGCCCAACGGGATTATTTCCGTCGCGGCCAGCCGCTCACGGCTCAAACCGTGGCAGTTCGGCCTGTGTATGCTCTTTGGCACGGCCAGCGGAACGTTCGTCTACTGCTGGCTTGGCAGCAGCTTGATCCGTGCCGATTGGGTGCTGAGTGTGCTTTTGCTGGCTGGGATGCTGGCTGTTTCGTTTTTGATGTGGAAATTCCAGGATCAGATCCTGCATTTTGTACAGAACCTGCTCGACAAGCGGAAACAACGCAGCGCGGCCGGAAAGGCCGCAGGACGCTGAAAGGAAGGCACTGCATATGGGAAAACCGGTTTGGGTCGCACAGTGTACTGGCAAACGTCTCATTCGGGAGCTGCTGCCGGTCAGACGAAGAGAGAGCCACAAGGGGGACTATGGCCGCGTGCTGCTGCTTTGCGGCAGCGAAGGACTTGCCGGTGCGGCGCGGCTGGCCGCGCACGGCGCGCTTCGCACAGGCAGCGGGCTGGTCTATCTCGGTGTGCCGCAGAAGATCTACCCCATTGTTGCCGCCGCAGCGGGCAGCGAGATCGTTTTTCCGCTGCCGTGTGACGAGCAGGGAAAACTGAGTCTTGCCGCGCTTGAGCCGATCATCGACCGTCTTGCGCATATGGACGCGGTGCTGCTCGGCCCGGGACTGGGACAGTCTGCCGAGCTGACGCAGCTCGTATGCCGTTTGCTTTCGGTATGCCGTGTGCCGCTGGTTTTGGACGCGGACGGCATAAATGCCGTTGCGGCGCATATGGATGTTCTGCGCGGAAGTGCCTGTCCGGTGCTTCTTACGCCGCACGACGGCGAGTTTTTTCGTCTTGGCGGTGACCCCAAAGCGCCCGACCGCCTCGCCGAGGCCAAACGGCTTGCAAACCGCAGCCACGCCGTTGTGCTGCTCAAAGGCAGCCGGACACTCATCACGGACGGGTTGAACGCTTATGTAAACCGCACGGGCAACCCCGGCCTTGCCACCGGCGGCAGCGGTGACGTGCTGGCTGGCATTCTGGTTTCGCTGCTGGGGCAGCATATCATGCCGCTGGAAGCCGCCGCTGCGGCGGCGTGGCTGCATGGTGCGGCGGCTGATCTGGCCGTGCAGGAACTCGGAGAATACGGCCTGATCCCGGAGGATGTTTTACTGCGGCTTCCGCGACTTTTGCCATAAGGGTGATGTTGGTTGCGAAAAAAACTGGCGCTGTGTCTGGTGCTGCTGATGCTGCCGGTGTCCGGCTGTGCGGCATCCAATCCCGCGCAGCAGCCGCTGACGTTTCGCACGGCGCTGCTGCAAGCCGGTGACTGCTGTTTTACCGCGCAGATCACGGCGAACTACGACGAGACAGTCTGCGATTTTACCTTGCAGGCCGAGTGTGACAACGATACCGGCGCAGCGGTCTGTGTCAGTGCGCCCGAAAGCATTTCCGGCATCCGCGCAACCGTCAGCCAGAGCGCGGCCTATGTAGACTTTGAGCAGACGCAGCTGGCGCTTGCCACGCTGGCAGACGGCGCGCTTGCGCCGCTTGCTGCGCCGTATGTTCTGCACCGGTGCTGGCTCGAAGGGTACATCGACACGACCGGAACCGAACAGGGGCTTTTGCGCGTGAGCTACCGCTACGGCTACGAAGACGAGGAACTGCTCGTTGACACCTGGTTTTCCGAGCAGCCGTTTACGCCTGTGCGCGCGCAGATCAGCTACGCCGGGCGCACGGCGCTGCATATGACCCTATCCGATTTTTCCATGCAAACTTAGACAGAAAGGTCTTACCATGAAGACACTCAAACGAACCTGGGCGGATGTTTCGCTCGACGATCTGGAACACAACTACCACGCCATCCGCGCGCACCTGCCGAAGGGTACACGCTTTCTCGGTGTGATGAAAGCCGATGCCTATGGACACGGCGCAGTACCGGTCAGCCGCGCGCTGGCCGAGCTTGGCGCGGAGTATCTGGCCGTCTCCAATCTGGAAGAGGCCGTGCAGCTGCGCCGGGGCGAGGTGCGCCTACCAATTTTGATCCTCGGCTATACCCCGGCAGAATATGCCAGCAATATGATCTTTCTGGATATCACGCAGGAGGTGCATTCGCTGCAATACGCGCAGGAGCTGGATGCGGCGCTGGCCGGGACAAACTATATCCTCAACGTCCATCTCAAGCTCGACACCGGCATGACGCGCATCGGCTTTTTTGCCTATGACAACGAGCAGACGATCGACGAGCTGCGGCAGGTCGCGCAGCTGCGCCATCTGCACATCGAGGGCGTTTTCATGCACTTCTGCGTGGCCGACAGCACCGCGCCGGAAGATGTCGCGTTCACCAGACTGCAATACGCGCGCTTTATCAGAATGCTCGACGAGCTGGCCGCCTGCGGTATCCGGCCGGAGCTGCGCCACTGCTGCAACTCCGGCGCGACAATCCTCTATCCGGAATTTGCGCTCGACATGGCCAGACCCGGCATCATCACCTACGGCAACGCGCCGTCTGCCGCGCTTGCCGGTGCGCTCGACCTCAAACCGATGATGTCGCTGTATACCATGGTCGCGCAGGTGCGCACCGTCCCGGCCGGGACGGATATCAGCTACGGCAGACTGTACCGCACCACGCGCACGTCCCGCATTGCCGTTTTGCCCATCGGCTACGCCGACGGACTGAGCCGAACCCTGACGGGCAAGGCCAGCTTCTATCTGCACGGCAGACAGGTGCCCGTTGTCGGGCGTATCTGTATGGATATGTGCATGGTGGACGTGACCGACGTGCCGCAGAGCGCGCCCGGCGATGTGGTGACCATCTTCGGCTACGCACCGGACGGAACGCTTTTGCCGTGTGAGCGACTGGCCGAGGCACAGGGCACGATCAGCTATGAGCTTTTGTGCCAGATCAGCAAGCGCATTCCCCGGATGTGCCGACGCGGCGAACAGACCTCGGAAATTTTGCAGTACATTGTTTGACCAGACCTGCTATTTTTCGCGCCCTTGCGCATACAATGGCATGGGAGCATCCGCTCAGAAGAAGAAACCGGGCGCCGGACTGTTTATTTTTGCCCTCTGCGTGGGACAATAGAAACAGCGGCGCAGCAGCGCGCGCCGATCCGGCGCGCCGGTATGCACGTACTTTTTCCGCGGAGTGTGAAGCAACATGGATACGAACGTGAAACGAGGCGATATTTTCTATGCCGATCTCAGTCCCGTGGTAGGCAGCGAACAGGGTGGATGCAGACCGGTTTTGATCGTACAGAACGATACCGGCAACAAACATTCGCCGACGGTCATCGCTGCGGCCATCACCAGCCAGACCGGAAAAGCCAGACTGCCGACCCATATCGCGCTGACCGGCCACGATGTCGGTCTGAGCAAGGACTCCGTCATCCTGCTCGAACAGATTCGAACCATCGACAAGCGGCGGCTGCGCGAACACACCGGCCACGCAGATCGAGCCGTGATGGAGCAGGTCGACTCGGCTCTGGCCGTCAGCTTCGGTCTACACAGCAGCTAAGTGCTGCGCAATGCATGAAAAAAGCATCTCCCGCATAGCTATTATGCCGGAGGTGCTTTTTTATGCTGCGATTTGAGATCATAGGCGCGCGCGAAGGGGAACTGACCGCCGTGCGCGAGGGTTTGTACTGGCGCGTCGAGGCGTGGTGCAGCCGGGACTGGGAGCAGCCCGTGCGTCTGCTTGCGCGCACAGCGGCAGGACAGGTTCGTCTGGGCGTGCCGCAGCCGCAGGATGAGCGCCTTGTTCTGCGCACGACGCTCTCCGACCGAAGCTGTCACTTTACGCCCCAGACGCGTATCGTGACGGACTGCTGCGCCGAACGGTTGTATCCGTTCACGCCGGATAGACCCTTTGCCTACATTGACGCGTTTTCCATCATGCGCGTCGTGCAGCGCGGCGGCGGGCTGTATTGGGCTGCGCCGGAGGGCTGGTCACCCGAAGAATTTACCACTGGGCCGGAAGCGTGAACGCTTCGTGTACTTCGTCCCACGCTTCCGGGAAGACGCAGTATCCGATCAGCGTCAGCGCCGCAGAGGGGTCTTCTCCGGTGTCCAGCGCGCGGGCAAGCGCCTGCGCGTCTTCGATGTGATAGATGGCAGCCGAGCCGTCTTCGCCGCCCAATGCCGCCACACCGGTTTCAAAGACCAGCCAGAGCGCCGCCTGGCAGGGCGTGTCGACCCACTCCGGCTTCATGATGTTGAGCGCTGTGACGATATGCTTGGCCTGCGGCCCGGTCAGGTTGGTCTTCTCCCAGCCTGCCTCGGTGCGCGTGTAGGCCGTGACCGTCTCGCCGCAAAGCGTCTGATAGGGTGTGAAGGTATATGGGTCAACTGGGGCTTGTTCTGCTTCCGGTATCAACCGGTATTCGTTTAGCCCGCCGAGCGTGATGTGTTCGGCATAGCCGGCTCTTGTGTCAAAGGTCAAAAACAGGTCACCATCACGCAAGATACAGAGGCTATCTTCCGATTCCTGCGCGTCCGGATAGGCGGCGAGGATCTCTTCACGCGAACTGCCGAGTCCCAGACCGTTGTCCAGCGTCCACGTGCAGCTGCCGCTGACCATGATCTCGCTCAGCACCCAGTCTTCCTCGCTGCCATCCGCTTTGGTGAAAGTCAAATTTGCGTCAGACAGCCGCTCGGGGTCGTTGGCCGTGTTGTAGAACCAGCAAATGCGCCAGAAGCCATCATCATAAAGCACCGCGCCGGAATTGCTGGTCTGATCCGGTTCGCCCAGCTGCGCGCGCACCTGCTCACCCGTCATGCCCAGCTGCAAATCGCCCAACCGCACGGACAAAAGCAGCGCAGCTTCGCCCACTTCCTGCATCGCGCCGCTGCCGTCAACCGTTTCCGGTTCGCTGGCAGGAGCTTCCGGTGCAGCGGCTTCCGCTGTCGCGTCATTTTTCATCTCTGCCGATTCCGGCGCGGCTTCCATTTCAGCTTCTTCCCAGAGTGCGCCGGATGCATCTGCCGTTTCGGCAGATTTCTGCGGCAGACCCAGCCCGGCGATCACCGGCAGCGCAATGACGAGCGCTGCACACGCGGCCAGCGCCGCGATCCCCAGCCACCGGGGCTTGCGCCGGATTTCGGCTGCTTCTTCCAGCAAAGCGTCATCCACTTCGCCGATGCACAAGTAAAGATCTCTTGCCGTCATACCGCAATGCCCTCCTTCTCCAGCGCCTCGCGCAGCCCGCCGCGCAGGCGGAACAGCCGCGATTTGACCGTATTCTCCGTCATGCCGAACAGCCCGGCCAGCCGCCGCACACTGTCCCCATAGTAATACCGCCGCAAAAACAGCTGCCGGTTCTCGCGGCTTTGCGTATGTAAAAACCGCTCGATGGTCTGCGTGAGCTGCTGCGCGTCGAAGCGCTCCTCGACGCTGTGGCCGCCGCTCAGGCATTCCGACAGTTCAGAGAGCAGAAGCTCGCCCTGTCCGCCGCCGCGCTTTTGCGCGCGCGCCGCTTCCCACCGGGTAAAGGACAAATTGCGCGTGATGCGTCCGAGCCACGCGCGCAGACACTGCGGTCTGGTCGGCGGGATGGCATTCCACGCGTGTAAGTACGTATCACTCACGCACTCCTCGGTGTCTTCGTGACTGCGCAGCAGATTGAACGCGATCGACCGGCAGTAGCTGCCGTATTTCTTACCCGTCTCGTCGATGGCGCGTTCTTCCCGGGCAAAGTACAGGTTTATGATCTTTTCATCTTCCATGGAACATCCTCCTTCTACCGATACAGACCGGTTTTTTGCGCGCAGGTTGCAGAAAATGCAGTTGATTTTTTGTCGCAAAAGTGCTATGCTCACCATGCTGAAATGCATAAATCCATTCGTAAAGACGAGAGGAAGCGATAAAATGCAAGATTCCGTGCAAAAACTTGCAAGTTCAAAGCCATTTATTCTGCATTGTCTGGGTATCATCGGCGGCGCGCTGATCTACTCTCTGGGTATCAACCTGTTTATCGTACCTGCGGGGCTGTATTCCGGCGGTGTGATGGGTATTTCGCAGCTTTTGCGAACCTTTTTTTTGCAGCTGTCCGGTCTGACGCTGAAAATCGACATTGCAGGTCTTATCAATTATGCAATCAACCTTGTTTTATTATGCATCGCGTGGAAAAAGCTCGACCGCAGGGCGGTGTTTAAAACGCTGCTGTGCGTCACGTCAACGACGATCTTTCTTTCTCTGTTGCCGCGTGAAGATATTCTCAGCGGTGACACGCTGGCCGAATGCCTCATTGGCGGCGTGCTGTGCGGCTGCGGTGTCGGCATCATTTTGTGGATGGGCGGCACGGCCGGCGGCATGGATCTGATCGGCATGATGCTGCTGAAAAAAGGCTCGCATACCAGCATTGGCCATGTGAATCTGCTGTGCAACCTGATCCTCTACGCCATCTGTGCGGCGGCGTTTAACCTGCCGACGGCGATTTATTCGGTGCTGTACTCGTTCATCTCTACCACGGCCATGGACAAGCTGCATATGCAGAACATCAACGTCGAAGTCACCGTTGTGACCAAGATTCTCAGCTCTGAGATGGAGCAGGAGATCCTGGTCGACCTGCACCGGGGCATCACGCGCTATGAAGGTGTGGGCGAGTACACCGGCCAGCCGGTACATATTTTCTATATCCTTGTCAACAAATATGAGATCAGCCGCCTGCGCGCGATCGTCCGGCGGCACGATCCGCACGCGTTTATCGTTGCCAAAGACGGCGCGGTCGTGTACGGCAATTATAAACGAAAAGTCTAAACGTTTCAACTCATACGTTCGCTCCGCAAAAACAACCTTGCAGCCTAACAAAGTGGCTGCAAGGTTGTTTTTTGATTGGTGGGATTTTTTCAGGTCACTCTGCCCACCCAAATCTATCCATCTCTACCGCACCTAACCCAGCGCAGAGCAAAATGGAGAGAGCAAAGGTGAGGTGGTGGGGTCAGGTTTGCTTTTTCAGGCCTTTGAGGACGATCTCCGACGCGGCGACAAGGATGAGAAAGCCGCCAAACAGCTTGCGCAGCAACTCGGCACTGACCAGCTGCGCCAGCAGTGCCCCGCCTACTGCGCACAGCGCGCCGCTGAGGGCTGCCGGAATGATGGCGCGTGGGACAAGCTGGCGGTTTTTTACGTGGAAAATCAGGGCGCAGAGCGCGCAGGGGAGAAAGTACAGCAGATTGATGCCCTGCGCGGCGCGCTGCTCCACCGACAAGACGGCACTCAGCCAGACCATCAGCAAACTGCCGCCGCCGATGCCAAAGCCGGACAGCACACCACACAGCAGTCCGGCAAAAAGCGCAAGCAGAAAAGTTAACATAATATCAGTCTAACACCTCCGGCCAAAATGACAGCGCCAAAAACCAGGTGCAGCGCCCGCGCGGGTATCTTTTGAAACAAAAGTCCCGCCAGCACACCACCTGCCGCACCGCCGAGCAGATACGGCAGCGCTTCGTCAAGCGGCAGCGTCTCATGCAAACCGTACACGACGAGAGACACCACACTCAGCGGCAGCATGATGGCGATGGCCGAGGAAAATGCGGCTTTGTCATCCAGTTTGACCAGCCAGATGAGAAGCGGCACGAGAAGCATTCCGCCGCCAGCTCCAAAAAATCCGTTGATAAACCCCGCCAGCGCTCCACTGAGCAGGCAGAAAAGCAGCTTTGGCTGCTTCGTTTGCATAAAAAACGCCCCTTCCCTTGGACTTATTCTGCCAAGGGAAGGGGTTTGTTATGCGGCAAATTTACTTGGTGACGTATTTCATGCCGAACGGGACGAGCGTGTACTTCGGAGCATCGGAGTCCATGCCGGTCAACTCGTTGTACCATGCAGTGGTGTCAGCCTCACGCAGAGCGTTTTCAACCAGAGCATCGCGGTAGACAACGTCGCTGTAGCTGTCAAAGTACATGACGTGTACGCCGTATTCGCCTTCTACGATGCCGGTATCGCCGATCTGGCGCGCGTCATCGAAGAGCCAGTTGTTGAACGAAGCGATCATCTGGCCGGGCAGGACTGCTTCGTACAGGCCGCCTTCGTCGGCGTTGTCA
This sequence comes from uncultured Oscillospiraceae bacterium, assembly GCA_964434135.1. Classification (GTDB taxonomy): domain Bacteria; phylum Bacillota; class Clostridia; order Oscillospirales; family Oscillospiraceae; genus CAG-170. The sequence continues at coordinate 12,803 of CAYSTN010000016.1, read as the reverse complement.
TCGGAGTGTTCCGCAGCCAGAGCGGCAAAGCTCTCAGCGGTCTTGTCACCTGCGTTGAAAGTGTCAAGGATCTCGTTGGCCTCGGTGCGGGCTGCTTCCATCGCTTCTTCGTCGGTCGTGTCGCTCACAGAGATGAGGATGTGGCGCACGTTGGGCAGCAGGTTTTCGTTGGTGTCACGGCTGACGTAATAGAGAACATAATACACACCGGAGCTTTCGTCGACGAGATAGGTCGTGTCACCTTCGGCGCGCGCAGTGTCAAACAGCCAGTCGGCTACGGTAGCGCCGAGAGAAGAGTAGAACTGGTCGGCTTTGAGCGTGTAGCTTTCGTCGGCATAGCTCTCTTTGGCAGAAGCCAGGCAGTTTTCATATGCGAGGTTGATGAAAGCGGCCTCATCGCCGGAAGCCTGCTCGGCCATGGAAGAAGCCATTTCTTCCTTCAGCGCGGTGAGTTCTTCTTCGCTCGGGGTTTCAGTCTCATCGACGTTGCCGTTTTCGTCGGTCGAAACCGGCTCAAACAGAGAGTCGGAGACGAGGAACTGGCGGTAGGTGACGGTGTCGTAGCTGTTGGTGTTGGCGGCATATTCCGCAGCCAGCTCATCAGCGGTGTAGGTGAAGCCCTGGTTGACGGCGTTGGAATAGCTGTCGGCGAGCATGACAACGTTCATGTATTCACGGAAGGTCTTTTCGTTGCAGCCCGTGCCGTACATACTGGCAATGTAGGTGTCGAGGTTGACACCATAGTACGACGCGTAAAGCTCCAGCGTGGAGATCTGCGAGTCGATCGAGGCCAGTTCTTCCTCGGACAGGGTGTGGCCGTTGGCAACTGCCTCGTCATAGATGGCATATTCCGCAGCAGCGGAAGCAAGACCCTGCTCCATGAAGTAGTCGGCCCAGGTCTTGCCGGATTCTTCGTCGTAGACCTGTTCGTCGAGCGGAGTTTCTGTGTCGAGCAGATAGCTCATCATGTCGCCGTACTGGTTCTGCATGGCGTTATAAGCACCACGATAGAAATAGTTGACGGTGACCGGAGAGAGCTTGTGTGTGCCAACGGTGGCGGCGGTGACGTGGGATGCAAAGAAGCCGCTCGTCAGCATATAGAAGAACACAACGATGCAGACGATCAAAACGGCACAGACGGCGATCAGCGTCGTCTTCAGGCCCTTGCTCATGCCTTTCTTTGATTCGTTGGCGGCCGCAGGGGCGGCAGCCTGCTCCTTGCGCTTGTTCTTTTCGCGAGATGCGCTCATTTTCGGATCATTCCTCTCATAAGTCTGGGTTTTTGCACAGAAACGAAACGTTTTTCATTCCGTTGGGCAATTCAATGCGTATTATACCGAAAAACTGCGCCATATGCAAGAACAATTTTCGGGAATCTGTGTAAAAACGGAAAAAGGGCGCTCTGCGTGTGCAGAGCGCCCGGCTGCTTTTTCAAAATCCCCGCGAAAGCCGTGCGAATCCAATTATAACCTGCACGAATGGGCAGGTGGGTCGCCTCTTTGCTGCTTCACTGCTTCCAACGTCCACCACCGGTCAAAGCCGGGGCGGGAGGCCTGCAATCGACAGCAAACGTATCCGGCGTCCCTTGAATATAATGTGGGTTTAAGTGGACCCGTCACGCACCCCGCAGGGAACAAGAGCCTATGAGATCGTGCGGCAGGCGTTATGCTTCGCCCTCGCCGCCGGCTTCGTCTTCTTCGTAGATGAGATCCATCAGCGCGCTGTAGACTTCTTCCAGTTCGGCATCGTCTTCCACGGCCTCGAGGAACTCCTCGCCGTTTTCTTCGACGGATCTGAGGATGCTGACTTCCAGCTCTTCGCCCTCGTCGGCTTCGCTGCTGCCGGCCGGAACGAGCGCAAGATAGCGGCTGCCGTTGTGTTCCAGCTCTGCCAGAACCTCCAGCTCATATTCGTTGCCGTCTTCGTCGGTGATGCTGATGAAATCGTCGCCGTATTGCTGTTCCATGGTGACCTCCGTATCATTTGCTTTGTTGGTTCTATTTTAACCTGATACGGCTATAAAATCAAGAGAAATTTACGGACAATTCCCGCGCGCGCAAAGCCGGAAAGACGCGAAAGCGCTGGCGTTTCAGGTATTTACGGCATACGGGCCGGAAAAAGAAAAAAACACTGCATGGATTTCATAAAATGTTTTCAAAATAATTGACAAATGTGTTATAATCATTTAGATTCTATCAATTACTATGGCGTAGTGCGCCATTTGCCTGTATCAAAACAGCAGGAGGAACCTATGGCAAAGCAGAAAAATCCGGAAACAGGAAAACAAACGAGCCGCGTTGGCCATGTGCTGGCGAGCATCGGCAAGGTCGTAGGGACGATCTGCCTGACGGGCTTTCTGGCGCTTTTGATTTTTGCCTGCCTGTTTGCGGTCTATGTGAAGAACGATCTGTCCCAGCAGGCACAGTGGGACGCTGATGCAATCTATTTTGACCAGACCTCGGTCATCTACTATGAAGACCGGCAGACCGGTAAATATGAAGTCCTCAAGACCCTCTACGGCGGTTCGAACAGCACCTGGGTACAGTATGAGGACATCCCGAAGAATCTCGTTCATGCGTGTATCGCCATTGAAGACAAGCGGTTTGAAAAGCACGCGGGCGTGGACTGGGTCACGACAATGCGCGCGTGCTTTAAGATGTTCCTCGGTCAGAGTGAGGCCGGCGGCTCGACCATTACGCAGCAGCTTATCAAAAACCTCACCGGTGAGCGGGAGGTCACGGTGCGCCGCAAGCTGGTGGAAATCTACCGCGCGCTGGATTATGAAACTACGCACACCAAAGATCAGATCCTTGAAGGCTATCTCAATATCATCCCACTGGGCGAAAACTGCCGTGGGGTGCAGTCCGCTTCGCGGGTGTACTTCGGCAAGGACGTGAAAAACCTGACACTGGCCGAATGCGCTTCGCTCATCGGTATCACCAACAACCCCTCGCTCTATGACCCGTATATCAGCGAGGAAAACAACAAAGAGCGGCAGGAGATCATCCTGTATGAAATGCTCGATCAGGGCTATATCAACCAGGAGCAGTACGATGAGGCCGTGGCGCAGGAGCTGGTGTTCACCAATTCCAGCCGCGAAAACTCCGACACGGATGATACCTATTATTCCTGGTTCGAAGATCAGGTCATCCGCGACGTGGTCAGCGACCTGTGCGACAAGACCGGCTATGAGTATGACATCGTATACAAGATGGTCATGACGGGCGGTTATCAGATCTATTCCACGGTCGACCCGGACGTACAGGCGGCGGTCGACGCGGTCTACGAAGAACTGAAAAATGTTCCGGCTACGGCCAGCTCCCAGCAGCTGCAATCCGGCATCGTCATCGTGGACAACGAGACGGGTGACGTGGTCGCGCTGGCGGGCGGCGTGGGCAAAAAGCAGGGGAGTCTGGTCTGGAACTGCGCGACGCAGAGCCTGCTTTCGCCGGGTTCTATCATGAAGCCGGTCGCGGTCTATGCGCCCGCGCTGGAGCTGGGTCTGATCACACCGGCGACGGTTCTGGACGATACGCCGTATTCTTTCACCGACGAAGCAACGTGGCCGAAGAATCTTGACGGGATGTATCGCGGTTTGATGAGTGTGGAGCAGGCCGTTGCGCAGTCCATCAACACCATCCCGGTCAAGCTGGCCGCGCAGATGACACCGGAATACTGCTATTCCTTTGCCAAGGACAAGATGGGGCTTTCTTCTCTCGTCTCGTCCTATACGACGAACACCGGCGAGGAGCTTTCCGACGTCAATCTCTGGGCGATGGCGCTCGGCAGTCTGACGCGCGGCGTGACCGTGCGGTCGATGACGGCGGCCTATGCGGCCTTTGCCAACGAGGGCGTATGGCGCGAGGCGCGCACATACAGCCTGGTCAAGGATGCTGACGGGCAGGTTATTCTGGACAACACGCAGGATTCCCATGTCGCGATGAACGATATGACCGCGTGGTATATCACCGATATGCTGCAAACGACCGTTACCTCCGGTACGGGCGTGGCGGCGCAGCTGCAGGATATGCCTGTGGCCGGAAAAACGGGCACGACCTCGCGGGACTTTGACCGCTGGTTTGCCGGTTATACGCCGTATTACACCGGTGTGGTCTGGTGCGGCTACAACGACCCCGAGGAGATCGTCCTGACGGATTCCGAGACGAACCCGTCCATCGTTATGTGGCAGAAGGTCATGCAGCAGGTTCACGGAACGCTGAAAAACAAGTCCTTCAAGCAGCCGGCCAATCTCGTGGAAGTCACGCTTTGCGCCGACAGCGGGCTGCTGCCCTCGGCTGCGTGTGCGCTCGATGTCCGCGGTGAGCGCACCATGCGCGTCAAACTCAGTGCGCATGACGTGCCGACTGAGCCGTGCAGCACGCACAAAAAGGTCGATATCTGCAATGCGTCCGGTCATGTGGCCAACGAGTATTGCGCGCTCGTGCCGGGCAACGATACGCACGAAGTTGCGCTTCTGGACGTGGCGCGCGCATTCCCCAAAAACGGCGTGGTGATCCTCGATCAGGCCTACGCGCTTTTGACCGGTGAGCTGCCAGCGGGCTATTATGCTGCGCTTTCACCGGACGTGGACGCGATCAACGTAGAATGCTATATCCACGACGAAGACGATCTGCCCGAACCGGAACCCGAACCGGAGGAAGAAGACGATATGCTGCCGGAGGAAGACGAAACCGGAACTTCCGACGGCTGGCTGACACAAATCGTGCCATAAACAAGACAGGAGAGCAATATGTGGCTTGCCGATCAATGGAAAGAGTATGAGGTGCTTGACACCTCGGACGGAGAAAAGCTGGAGCGCTGGGGGAAGTATATCCTCGTGCGGCCTGACCCGCAGGTGATCTGGAACACACCGAAAGATGACCCGCTCTGGCGCAGGTATGACGCGCGGTACGCGCGCGCGTCGACCGGAGGAGGAAAGTGGCAGAATGTCCGCCTGCCTGCACAGTGGCAGGTGCGCTACGGCGAGCTGACCTTTCAGGTCAAGCCGATGAATTTTAAGCACACGGGTATTTTCCCGGAGCAGGCGGCCAACTGGGATTTTATGATGGACTGCATTCGCCGCGCCGGGCGGCCAATCCGTGTTTTGAACCTGTTCGCCTACACCGGCGGCGCGACGATTGCCTGCGCCGCAGCCGGGGCGAGTGTGTGTCATGTCGACGCGGCGAAGGGTATGGTGCAGTGGGCGAAAGAAAACGCGAAAGTCTCCGGGTTGGAAGACCGGCCGATTCGCTGGATCGTCGATGACTGCGCAAAGTTCGTCGAGCGGGAGATTCGTCGGGGCAAGACCTATGACGCGATTATCATGGATCCTCCGAGCTACGGGCGCGGCCCGTCCGGCGAGGTCTGGAAGCTCGAACAGAACCTGTATCCGTTTGTCGAACTGGTGAGCAGGGTGCTGTCGGATGACCCGCTGTTCTTTATCATCAATTCCTACACGACGGGGCTTGCCCCGTCGGTGATGCGCTATTTGACCGAGACGCTCATCACAAAAAAATATGGCGGCTACACCTGCTCGGATGAGCTGGGTCTGCCGGTGCGCGACACAGGGCTGGCGCTGCCGTGCGGCGCGACCTGCCGCTGGACGAAGGAGAAACCATGACAACAGCCATCGAAGTCAAAGACCTGCACTGCACGTATGATTCGCAGGAGCCGGAACAGACGCATATCGTCTTCGACGGCCTGGAGCTTACCATCGAGCAGGGGAGTTTTGTGGCGATTCTGGGGCATAACGGCTGTGGAAAGTCCACGCTGGCAAAGCATTTTAATGCCATTTTGCTGCCCGAGGGCGGCAGTGTCCATGTCTACGGCATGGACACCAAAGACGAACAGCTGCTGCTTGCCATTCGCCAGCACGTGGGCATGGTGTTTCAGAATCCCGACAATCAGATCGTCTCCAACGTTGTCGAAGAGGACGTGGCGTTCGCGCCGGAGAATCTGGGCGTAGCTTCGCCGCAGATTCGCCGGCGTGTGGACGATGCACTGCGCGCGGTGGGAATGTATGACTACCGCTGCCACGCGCCGCAGCTTTTGTCCGGTGGACAGAAGCAGCGTGTGGCCATTGCGGGCGTTCTGGCGATGCAGCCGAAGTGTATCATTCTCGACGAGCCGACGGCGATGCTCGACCCGCAGGGCAGACGCGAAGTACTCGATACCGTGCAGCGGCTCAACCGCGAAAACGCAATGACCGTCATTCTCATCACGCACCACATGGACGAGGCCGTGCGCGCCTCGCGCGTGATCGCCATGTCGCAGGGGCGCATCGTCGCCGACGGCACACCGCAGACTGTTTTTGCCCAGCAGGCGCTTTTAAAGGGTGTCGGGCTGGACGTGCCGCAGACCGAGCAGCTGCTGCTGCGGCTCAAAGAATGTGGCATCGATGTGCCAACCGACGCGCTTAGCGTGGAGCAGTGCGCGCAGACGCTGCTGCGCTGTATCCAGGCGGCAACCAAAACATCCGGAGGATAAGACCTTGACGCCCATTTTACAGATCAAAAATCTGTCTCATGTCTACAGCCCCGACACGCCGTTTGAACACGTGGCGCTGTCAAATGTCGAGCTTTCCATCGGCAGGGGTGAATTTGTCGGCCTGATCGGTCACACCGGTTCGGGCAAATCGACGCTGGTACAGCATATGAACGGCCTGCTCAGGCCGACCGGCGGCCAGGTGCTTTTTGATGGCCGCGATATCTGGCAGGATGCAGCGTTCACCCGGCAGATTCGCTTTCGCGTGGGACTGGTGTTTCAGTATCCGGAATACCAGCTGTTTGAAGAGACGGTCTATGACGATATCGCCTTTGGCCCGAAAAATATGGGGCTGGGCAAGGACGAAGTCGACGCGCGCGTGCATCGCGCGGCGGGCTTTGTCGGCATTTCCGAGGACGAGTTGAGCCGTTCGCCGTTTGACCTGTCCGGAGGGCAGAAGCGCCGCGCCGCCATTGCGGGCGTGATCGCAATGGAGCCGGACGTGCTGATTCTCGATGAGCCGACGGCTGGCCTTGACCCGGCAGGGCGCGAGAGCATTCTCGAGAACATCCGCGCCTATCAGGCCGCACAGCACGCGGCTGTTGTGATGGTCAGCCATTCCATGGAGGAAATCGCTTCCAACGTTGACCGGCTGATCGTGATGGAAAAAGGGCAGACCGTGATGAACGGTGCGCCGTCGGAGGTGTTCTCCCACGCTGAGGAGCTTGTCTCGATGGGGCTAAACGTGCCGTGCATGACGCAGGTTCTGCTGCGGCTGCGCGAGCTTGGCGTACCGGTCGACGCAGGCGCATACAGCGTCGAGCAGGCGGCTGCGCTGCTTATCCCGCTTTTGAAGGGAGACTCTTCGCCATGCTGAAAGATGTGACGCTGGGGCAGTTCTTCCCCGGTGATACGCCGATTCATCGGCTCGACCCGCGCACGAAGCTGGTGCTGGTCATTGTGTACATTGTGGCGCTGTTCGTCGCGAAGTGGTTCATCTCTTACGCGGTTTTGGCGCTGGCGCTTGCTGCGGTCATTTTTCTGAGCAGGATTCGCTTCAAAATCGTGCTGAAAAACCTCAAACCGCTGCTGTTTATCATCATTTTAACGGCACTTTTGAACCTGTTTTACGGTCAGGGTGAGCCGCTTGTACAGTTTTGGATCTTCAAAATCACCGCCGACGGTCTGCAAAACGCGGTTTTGATGGTGCTGCGCATTTCACTGCTGGTCGCAGGGACTTTTATGTTAACCTATACGACCTCGCCCATTGCCCTGACCGACGGGCTGGAAACGCTGCTGGCTCCGCTGAAAAAGCTCCATGCGCCGGTACATGAGCTGTCTATGATGATGTCCATCGCGCTGCGCTTTATCCCTACGCTCATCGAAGAGACGGACAAGATCATGTCCGCCCAGAAAGCGCGCGGCGCGGATTTTGAATCCGGCAACCTGCTGCGCCGCGCCAGGGCGCTCATTCCCATTCTCGTGCCGCTGTTTATCAGCGCATTTCGCCGTGCCGATGAGCTGGCGACGGCGATGGAATGCCGCTGTTACCACGGCGGCGAAGGCCGCACAAAGCTTTGCGCGCTGCACTATGCGCGCGCCGATGTTCTGGCGTATCTCGCCGGTGCGGCACTTTTGGCCGCTGTGATCGGACTGCGGCAGTTAGGACTGTAAAGGAACGAAACACGATGCGCAATATTGCCCTGACATTACAATATCTCGGTACGGCCTACCACGGCTGGCAGGTGCAGAAGACCGTGACCACGGTCGGCCAGACGCTTGAGCAGGCGGCGGCTGCCGTCGTGGGGCATCCGGTACACATGACCGGCTGCGGCAGGACGGACGCGGGCGTTCACGCGCGCGTGTATGTGGCCAACTTCCGCACAAGTGCGCGCATTCCGTGTGACCGGCTGCCGTATGCGCTCAATACGCATCTGCCGGAAGATATCGTTGTGACCAACGCCATGGAAGTGCATGATGATTTCAACGCCATCGGTTCGTGCGTCAGGAAAGAGTATACCTATCTCATCTACAATTCCGGCATCCGCAATCCGTTTTATGTTAACCGTGCGTGGTTCTATCCCAAGCATCTCGATGAGAGCGTGATGCAGCGCGCGGCAGATTGCTTTGTCGGAACGCATGATTTTGCCGCCGTGCGCTCGGTCGGAACGGATGTGAAGTCCACGGTGCGGACGGTCTATTACTACAAAATCGAACGCGAGGGTGATTTGATTTCGCTGCGCGTGTGTGCCAACGGCTTTTTGTACAATATGGCGCGCGCGATGGCCGGAACGTGCGTCTACGCCGCAGAGGGGAAGTTCCCGCCGGAAGCGGTCGCGCAGATTTTGCTGCAAGGTGACCGCACGGCAGCCGGCCCGACCGTACCGCCGGGTGGGCTGTATATGACCAAACTGTGGTACGATGACGGAAAGGCGGTTTTTCATGTCGGATAAGCAAACGCACGGTCACGGCGTGAAAGGCTGGAGCGTTGTCAGCCGCGTTTTGGTGTTTCTGCTGCTTCTGGTTCTCGTGGCAGGTGGTGTGGCGGCCTATGTGTTTCGCGATGCGTTGAATCTCGACGCGCTGCAACGCTATGTGCGCTATCTCAATGTCTCAGAGGACAGCAAGACCGGCCGCTTCGTCTATGACGAAAGCAATACCAACCGCTATGCTGACCTTTCCGGCGGGCTGGCCGTGGCCTCGAGTACGGGGCTGAGCCTGTACGATCAGGACGGCCTGGAGTCTGCATCCGTTCAGGCGGCGATGTCCGTGCCGGTCTTGCAGACCGGTGGCGCGCTGGCACTGAGCTATGACGCGGGCGGGTATGCGCTCAACGCAGCTGGGCACAAGCGCGGCGCGGCGCTGCACATACAGAGCCAGCGCCCCATTCTTGACGCGGATATCGCACGCGATGACAGCATCTGCTACCTCAGCTCGGAATCGGGCTATAAATCCGTCCTGTACGTCTATAATAAAGAGCAGGCGCTCATCTATCGCTGGCTGTCTGCCAGCCAGTATTTCATGCGCTGCGCCGTGTGTGAGGGGGCGGGCTTTGCCGCCGTGGCGGTGCTGGGACAGGAAGACGGAATGTTCCGCTCTTCTGTTGCGCTCTACCGAACGGATGCCGAGGAAGTCTACCGCACCATTCCCATCGGAAACACGCTCGTCTACGATCTGCGCTTTGTCTCGCAGGACAGGCTGTGTGTGCTGACGGAGCAGGCGGTGTATTTTTACGATCTGGACGGCCAGCGGCAGGGGAGCTTTTCCTTCGGCGAGTCGTATTTGAAAGACTATACGTTTGACGGCAGCGGGTATTTGACGCTGGTGATGAATCTGTATCAGGCCGGAAACCAATACACGCTTGTGACGCTTGCCTACGACGGCACCGAGCTTGGCCGTGTATCGCCCGGTGAGCAGATTCTGGACGTGACGGCGGCAGGAAAATACCTGGCTGTCTTAACGAGCAGCAAGCTCAGTATTTTCGACCCCGCACTCAAAGAATATGACGTTTCCGACAATACCACCGGCGCGGCCAACGTGGTTATGCGTGACGACGGCTCTGCCGTACTGCTGGCCAACGGCCATGGTACGCTGTACGTGCCGTAAATTTTTCGTGTATCGTTTACAATTCTGCAACGATACGACCCGCAGCATATGATATACTGCTTGCAAAAGCACGAGAAGGAGATCCCCGTATGAAACCGACACTATGCTCAAGATGCAAAAAGAATCTTGCAGTGATATTTATAACGAAGATCGAGGCCGGAAAGACCATAAACGAAGGGCTGTGCTTAAAATGCGCGAAAGAGATCGGCATCAAGCCGGTCGACGACATGATCGAGCGCATGGGCTTGTCCGAAGAAGAACTGGAAAACCTCAACGGCGAGATGACCGAGGCCATGAACGGCCTGGAGGGACTTCTGAACCAGACGGCTTCGGATGAGGCCGACGAGGGCGAGGAAAACGACAGCCAGACCGCGACGTTCCCGTTCCTCAATAAGCTTTTTGGCGCAGCCGGACAGGACAATACCCCGGCTGTACCCGAGCCGGAAAAGACCGAGAGCCGCCAGCGCGGCGCAGAAAAGCCAGGCGCGCAGAAAAACAAAAAGCACAAATTCCTCGACACCTACTGCCAGAATCTGACGCAAAAAGCGCGTGACGGCAAGCTCGACCGCATCGTCGGCCGCGAAGAGGAGACAGAGCGCGTCATCCAGATTCTCAACCGCCGCCAGAAAAACAATCCCTGTCTCATCGGCGAGCCGGGTGTCGGCAAGACGGCCATCGCCGAAGGACTTGCGCAGAAGATCGCCGACAAGGATGTGCCGTATAAGCTGCAAAGCAAAGAAGTCTACCTCATGGACTTGACGGCGCTGGTCGCCGGGACCCAGTTCCGCGGCCAGTTCGAAAGCCGCATGAAGGGCTTGATCGAGGAAGTCAAAAAGCTGGGCAACATCATCCTTGTCATCGACGAGGTACACAATCTCGTCGGCGCGGGTGACGCGGAAGGGTCGATGAACGCGGCCAACATTCTCAAGCCTGCGCTCTCGCGCGGCGAGATTCAGGTCATCGGCGCAACGACTTTCAACGAATACCGCAAGCACATCGAAAAAGACGCCGCGCTCGAACGCCGCTTCCAGCCCGTCACGGTGACAGAACCGACTATTGAGCAGTCTGTTGCCATTTTGCGCGGCATCAGTCATTACTACGAAACGTTCCACGGCGTGTGCATCACGCCCGAGATCGCGCGGCAGGCGGTGCTGCTTTCCGAGCGGTATATCACCGACCGCTTTTTGCCGGATAAGGCCATTGACCTCATCGACGAGGCGTGTTCGGATGTGAATCTGCGCGACAAAAACATCGGAAGACTGGAAGCGGCGCGCAAAGAACGTGCCGATTACGAGCTGGAGCTGAATCTGCTCACGGAAAACGCGGAAAAGACGCAGGAAGATTACGCGCGCATGGCAGAGCTTCGCAGCCGCAAGCTCCAGCTTGAAAGCGAGATCACAGAGTTGGAAAAGCTGCCGAAGCCCACGCTGACGATGGAGCATCTGGCGCGCATCATCGAGCTGTGGACGAAGATTCCGGCCAGCAAAATCCGCGCGCAGGAATATGAGCAGCTGCTGCATCTCGATGAAGCGCTCAAGCGGCACATTGTCGGGCAGGACGAGGCCATCGCCTCGGTCGTTTCAGCCATTCGCCGCTCACGCGTCGGCATCCAGACCAAGAAGCATCCGGTGTCGTTCATCTTCGTCGGCTCGACCGGCGTAGGCAAGACCGAGCTGGTCAAGCGGCTGGCTGCGGACCTGTTTGAATCCGTAGAATCGCTCATCCGGCTGGATATGTCGGAGTATATGGAAAAGCACAGCGTATCCAAGCTGATCGGTTCGCCCCCGGGTTACGTCGGCTACGACGAGGCCGGACAGTTGACGGAGAAGATTCGCCGCCGTCCGTATTCGGTCATCCTCTTTGACGAACTGGAAAAGGCGCACCCGGATGTGCTGAATATCCTGCTGCAAATTCTCGATGACGGGCGCATCACCGACGCGCAGGGGCGCGTGGTCAATTTTGAAAACACGATCATCATCATGACCTCCAACGCAGGTTCAAACCAGAAAGGCGGCAGCGTCGGCTTTGGCCGCAGCCTGACCGAACAGTCCAAAGAAAAGGCCATGAAAGCGCTCAGCGAGTTCCTGCGGCCTGAGTTTTTGAACCGTGTCGACGAGATCGTCTGTTTCAACCATCTGAGCGAGGAGAATTTCCGCGGCATTGCAGACATCATGCTCGAAGAGCTGCGGCAGGCGCTCGACGCGCGCGGCATCGCCTTTACGTGGGACGAGAGCGTCAAGGACTTGCTGGTACAGAAGTCGTACTCCGTGGCCTATGGCGCGCGCAATCTGCGCCGGACGCTTCAGACTTGCCTGGAAGACACGATCGCCGAGAAGATCATCCAGAGCTATATGCAGCCCATCACCGCGCTGCGCGCTTTTGTCACAGACGGCCAGTTGCAGCTGGAAACGAAATAAGACTGCCCGCCCGGCATTGCTTGGTGGCTATAAAACAGTTAATCCGACCTATGATTACAATCACAGGTCGGATTTTCATATTTATATACAAACTTGCTGGCGGCAAACGGTTTGTCAAAACCGTTTGCGGACGGCAAGTCCACAGGGGATAACCGCCAGCTTTTCGCACATTGCGACCAGTCAACGGTCTGTTTTTCGGTATTAAGTTGTTATGTTCAGTTCGACAAATTGGAATTTGAAATCTAAAAATTTATAGGTGGTTATACCACCTCATAGGGATTTAATAAAGTCCTCCAA
>CAYSTN010000015.1:15700-31486 GCA_964434135.1 uncultured Oscillospiraceae bacterium | reverse complement strand
TCATATAGGAATAGAGTATATCGAAATCGGTGTTTTCAAATGCCCAATCCCGAACGGCCTGTGAGGCCTCTTTAGCGTAGCCCCTGCGCTGATGCGCTTTTGCAATGTGATAGCCAATCTCCGGCTTGATTTGTCCGTTGATATTTTGCAATGTCAAACCGCAATCACCGATCATCTTACCAGTCTCTTTCAGGCATACCGCCCACAGGCCAAAGCCATCTGTCTCGTACCGCTCTATATTCCGGTCAATCCAGCGGCGCACACGGCTTTCATCAAAGGTATACGGATAGTGCTGCATGATGTCGGAGTCTGCCAAGACTTCGTAGAGAGCAGAAAAATCATCCGGGGTCATTTCCCGTAGAAATAGCCGATTTGTTTCCATTCGCATCGTTCTATTCACCTTTCCGATTTTTGAAACTCAAAGCCGCAACCATACATCCAAATGCGCCAACCCACACCAGCGCCGTATATGTCCACTGCTGCGTGAAACCAAAGGTACAGCCTGAAAGCAGCATCAGTATACCGGCTGCAAGCAATAACCGAACTGCGATATTAGTGTTCATTTTCGTCATCCCTCATGTTTTTCTATCCGTTTTTCCATCTTCGATGATAGCAAGAACCAAGCCTAACGCACCAACGCCTAATGTAAATAGTTCCATTCCAGAACAGCATAATTGCAAAAGAATTGCAAATAGCAAGATAGCGATGCCTTTATTCTTTGTCATATTATCCATGCTCCTTCTTTGGTTCTTAATTACGGGAATTTGTTTCTCCCTGTCTTGTTTCAAATCGTCCCACACGGCATACCACATCCGTAAAGCCAGTATGGGTAACGCCCAGCAGCGCATCCAGTTCTGCGGCGGCATTTTTGTACCGACCGGGCGAAAAGTGGGTTACGATGTAGTCTGCCTCTTTGACTTTTCCCGCTGCCTGTCGGCAGAAGCTCCGCACCGGCGCAGCCACAGAAAACGCCCAGATGGGCGTACAGATGGTCACGTGGTCATACTGCGCCAGATCGACCGTGATCGGCTCAATGGGCATATCCCAGCGGTGCATCCCGTATCTGCCGCACCACCAGAAGCCCAGCGTACCGTCTGTTTTTTCGGTGGACTTGATCTCGTAAACATCCGCACCCGTCCGGTTCGCCGCTTCGTAAGCGGCTTTTTTTACATAGCCCATGCGGGAGAAGTAAACTACCAGCCGGTTCGGATTCGTGCCGATGTTGGGGTAGTCGGCCTCGTTCACCGCGAAGGCTTCCTGCTTTGCAAACACCCACGCTGCATAGCCCGCAGCCGCCTGTGCAAAACCGAAGATAAAATAGGAAATGGACAGGACGTTGGCCGGGAACAGATAAAACTGAATGCAAATCCACAGCATCAGCGTCACGCCAAACACACCGCCCAGCACTACGCCGGACTGTTTCTTTGTCAGCAGTAACCCCGCCGCCGTCAGATTGGTCAGCCCGTTGACGATCAGCAGGGCAATCCCCGAAAATGTATAGTCAACGAACAATAAATCGGCAAACGGCAGCTTCTGAAAATACGGTAGCATGGCATCCATGTGCAAAAGCTTGCCTGTGGGGTCGATCAGCATACAGCCTGCACCCCATACCGCGCCAACGCCGATAAACAAAGTCCAGAAAATCAGCCAGTTCCGGGCTGTGTTGAATCTTGATTTCTTCATTTTATAACCGCCTTTTTTGCGCTACTAGCTTATCAAAGCCCTTTGTCTGAACGATCATGCCCGTATCGACACCCCGTTTGGCCTCACCCTTATGGATATAGCAAGGCAGGCAGCCCGCGCTGCACTTTTTACATCCGCGCCACGGATTCCACATTGGCATAGTTTCAAACTCCCGTAATACTTCTTTTTCGGGCGCAAGTACAGACCGCGTTTCTCATTCATATCCAGCTGTTTTTCGTCCTTTCACATGGACGCTTCCGTTTTGATTCCGCATGATAAGCGCGGCAGGCATCGCAATTTCCATGCCGTTCACACTTCGTTTTTTTACAGGGACAATTTACGTTCCCTGTCATAGGAGCGACAGCTTGCCGGACAAAATCCTGCACCGGACTTCCAAATTCTTCGGTCAGTTTTCCTTCGGTAAAACCCATTTGTTTGTAAAAAGCTCTTGCGGCAAGTCCTTCCGGTACACCTTCCCGATAGGTGGTGAGGGTGATGGGCTTGCTCTCCTGCATCTGTGGCAGCATAAAGCGGAACAGTTTCTCTGCGATGTGCTGTCTGCGGTAAGCCGGGTCAACCGCCAGAAAGCAAAGCATACTGTTTTCTTTGGAAAACAGGAGAACGCCGACGATTTCGCTGCCATGCTGTCTTGCTGTCTTGCAGCCATGTCGCCTTGCTAACTGGCTGCCTCATCAACTTGCTGCCTTCCCGTCTTGCGGCCTCGCCGCCTTCCTGTTCGTTCTCCTTTTGTGAGCAGGTGCGCAGTGAATCCGGGCAACCGGCAACGCACGTTTTGCAACAGCGTTACTATTATAATCCCTTTTCCGTAAATGTCAAGTATCAGCTTATCCCACGAGTGGGATTTTCCTGTACTTGAACGACGTATTCCTTCGCGCAAAAACGTGTATCTCTTTTTTATACTTCTCGCAGCAACTGCAAAAACAACGTGTATCAAATGCCCCACAGAACGTTTCGAAAAAGAAAAGTGTTCTATATTGACATTTTAGCAAACGTTTTCTATAATTTTAGAGAATAGTACGGTTTTTTGTACAGATAGGTAGGAGAAAGTTGAAATGAAAGCAAGTACCATGAAGGATGTTGCCCGGATGGCAGGTGTGTCCGTCACAACTGTTTCTCATGTTATCAATCAATCCCGCGTCGTCAATCCGGATACGCAGGAAAAAGTCATGGCTGCAATTGCCGCACTTCACTACAAACCTAACGCCTTAGCAAGAGATCTGCGTAAAAAATCGACGAAGACGATTGGCTTAATTATTTCTGACCTTGACAACGAGTACTTTACTCAAATTGTGCGCGTGTTTGAAAAAACAGCCATGGCATTTGGCTACAATTGCATTCTCTGCAACACAGATGAAAACCCTGAAAAAGAAAAATTGTATCTCAATATTTTTGTTCAGAAACAGATCGATGGCCTGATTCTTGTTCCAACGTGCAAAAATGCTGAGCTGATTGCGCAGTTCGTATCTTCCGGGCTTCCGGTAGTAATGGTAGACCGGTATGTGCCGGGAATCAACGCGCCATATGTCGGTATTGACAACTATCACGCGGCCTTTCAGGCTGTGTGCGCCTTAACCGCAGTGGGCTGTCGGCGCATCGACTTTTTTTGCTCCGATCCGGAACTGTCCGCGATTCAGGAACGCATCGCAGCATATCGCGATGCTATGCATATCTATGCACATGATGTTTCTGAAGCAGAGTTCTGCTATCTTACAGGCAGTACACGCGACGAAATCGTGCCACAGCTGGAAGCGTACTATGCAGCACGAACTTTGCCAGATGCTATCTTCGTAGCTGGCAACAAGCCACTTTTGAGCGTTTTTTCCTATTTTCACGAAAAAGGTATTCGCTGCCCCGAAGACGTGCGGATCATTGGTTTTGGAAATTCCCGCTGGGCGGCGGACTTTCAGCCGGGCATTTCTCTCTGTTGCCCAGACGTTCAGCAAATCGGCAGCGCAGCGAT
Organism: uncultured Oscillospiraceae bacterium; assembly: GCA_964434135.1. Lineage (GTDB taxonomy): Bacteria > Bacillota > Clostridia > Oscillospirales > Oscillospiraceae > CAG-170. Next base: position 27,822 of record CAYSTN010000015.1, on the reverse strand, counting down.
CAACCTGCTCATGGAGTGGATCCTGGCATTAGAGGAAAACCGGCCTGCGCCCAAGCCAGCCGTAAAGCTATCACAGGCCATAATTGAGTTCCGGTCATCTTTCGGTTCACCGGAAGAGATCTGCGTAGCGCGACGCATCGCTGATGCCTGTATCAAAGAGACACACTTGCCAAAATAGACTGCTTTATCCAAAGACTCGGAAGCTGTACAGCTTCCGAGTCTTTCTTTGCAATGAGCGGCCTGTCGTGTATATCTTATAGGTAATAAATCTTGACGTACTGTAGAAATCTACCGTGCATTTTTCACAAAATCTACCGTGTAAAGATATACGATTGCCACAAAAAATCGGATCCGGGCGAAAAGTGGTTGACAAACACAAAATACAAGCATATTATATAGGCAAACGATTGCGTAATCGTTTGCCTAAAAATCGTTCGGCAAATTGCTGTATGAATAGGAGTATATGACTTAATAATTGTATATTCTGTTAAGGCTTTTTGTCCGGACATCAGGCAAGAATGGAGTGTTTGTCAAAACAGGATAAGCATCCGCATGAAAACCTCGGAACGGAATAAGGGAGTTTTTGTTATGGACACAAAGCTTATGATGAAATTCTATGAAACGATGGTCAAAATCCGAAAGTTCGAGTTGAAGGCCAATGAGCTGTTTTTGGCCAACAAGCTACCTGGTTTCCTGCATCTTTACCCGGGTGAGGAAGCCATCGCAACCGGTGTTTGTTCAGCTCTGCGCACCACGGACTATATCACCAGTACGCACCGCGGTCACGGCCATCTGATCGCCAAGGGTGGCGACATCACTAAGATGTTTGCCGAACTTTACGGAAGACAGGACGGTTACTGCAAAGGCAAGGGCGGTTCGATGCATATTTCGGATATCGATCTGGGCATTTTGGGCGCAAACGGTATTGTCGGTGCAGGTATTCCGATTGCAGTCGGTGCAGCATTTGCCTGTAAGTATAAAGGGCTTGACAGCGTCGCAGTCAGCTTCTTTGGCGACGGTGCATCCAACCGCGGCACGTTCCACGAAGGTCTCAATATGGCAGCGGCTTATCAGTTGCCGGCTGTGTTTATTTGTGAGAATAACCATTACGGCATTTCTGTTTCACAGGATGTCAGTACTTCCGTAAAATACATCGCCGACCGCGCTGCGGCCTACTCCATGCCCGGTGTTACGGTAGACGGTAATGACGTAATTGCTGTCTATGAAGCGGCAAGTCGTGCCATAGAGAGCGCGCGCAACGGTGAAGGGCCTTCTATTGTTGAGTGCCTGACCTATCGTCAAATGGGTCACTTCGTCGGTGAACCGGATCGTTACCGGTCTGAAAAGGAAAAGACGGCAGGCCTCGCCTCTGATCCCATTCCGCGTTTTGAAAAGAAGATGCTGGAAGCCGGTTTTACGCAAGAGGACCTCAGGAAGGTTAGAGATAACATCGATGAGCAGATCGCGCAAGCGGTCAAAGACGCAGAAGCCGCGCCCTATCCCCCGGTTGAAGCACTGCTCACAGATGTCTATGCGGATTAAGGAGGTTCAGGAATATGAGTAAGATCACATTTGGCATGGCATTACATGATGCCATGGAAAACGAAATGCGTCGTTGCCCTGATGTTTATCTGGCCGGTGAAGATGTTGGTTTTTATGGTGGTGACTTTGGTGAAGACCGTGGTTTATGGGCAGAATTTGGTCCGCAGCGTGTAGTCGACACACCAATCAGCGAAACAGCCATCATCGGCCATGCCGTTGGATCTGCGGCGCTGGGGCTAAGACCCATCGTCGAGCTGATGCATATGGATTTCATCGGTGTCGCTATGGATGAGATTCTCAATCAGGTTGCAAAGGTTCGTTATATGTATGGCGGCAAAGCAAAAACAGCTATCGTGATAAAAACCAATAGCGGCGCGGGCGTTGGCGGTGCCGCACAGCACTCTCAGCAGCTCGAGGCCCTTCTGGCACATATCCCCGGCTTGAAGGTTGTCATGCCGTCAAACCCCGCAGATGCCAAAGGCCTTATGACAGCTGCTATCCGTGACGAAAGCCCTGTCGTGTTTATCTCACACAAGCTGCTGTTTGCGCAAAAAGGTGAAGTGCCAGACGGCCCATACATCGTTCCGATCGGCAAAGCAAACGTTGTCCGTAAAGGCAAGGACGTGACAATCGTCTCATGGTCCAAAATGGTTCAGGACGCGAACGCAGCAGCAGAAAAACTGGCAGAACAGGGTATTGAGGCCGAGGTCATAGATCTTCGTACGATTAAACCCATGGACGAAGAAACCGTCCTCAAGTCTGTGCGTAAAACCGGCCGTCTGGTTGTTCTTCATGAAGCTGTCCGCACTGGTGGCTTTGGCGGCGAGGTTGCGGCTCGTGTGGCAGAAAAAGCATTTGATGCACTGAAAGCGCCGATCATTCGCGTCACTGCACCGGATTGCCCAATCCCGATGACACCGGTTCTGGAAAAAGAATACCTACCCAATCCGGACAAAGTCGTCGAAGCTGTACTGCGGTGCTTCAAAAAGTGACGCACTACATTAGCATTAAAAAAATCACAAAGGAGATTTTTCAATGAAGGTAGACGTTTTGATGCCGAAATTCGGCATGACCATGGAATCCGGCGTTGTCAGCGAATGGCTGAAAAAGAACGGTGAAACTGTTGCAATGGATGACAGTGTAGCGACCATCGAGTCTGATAAGATCGTCAATGAGGCAAAGGCACCGGCTTCCGGCGTATTCCATCCAACTGCAGAGCTGCTGGATGATATTTCCTGCGGTCAGCCTATTGGCTATATTGAAACGTGACCGTTCTCTATAAGAGCAACGTTTTCAGCGCCCATCCTCTTTTCTCCGGGGCAACAAACAGCAGTGTGCTGTCTTTTGCCCGGTAAAACGTAAGTTTTCGCACAAAATGCACCTGCTGGTATAATTCTGGATCACGCAGGCTTTGACAAGATTACGGAGCTGAAAAAGCCCTGTAATACAAAAACACTTATGAAAGGAATCATGAATGATGAAAAAACTGATCGCTCTACTTCTTGCACTTGCTATGGTTTTCACGTTAGTAGCTTGTGCCACAACGGAAACCACCCCTGCTACCGATACCGCAGCAACCAATCCCACTGCTGAAGATACCCCTGCAGAAAACACCGCTGAACCTACTGACAACAAAGATGACAGCGAGATCGTTGTTGCCGGCATTGTTTTCCACGATGACCAGTTTATGAATATGCTTACAAAGGGCTATGTTGATGCGGCAGCAGATGCCGGTGTGACCTGCCTGACCGATCACACCAACAGTGACCAGGCTCGTGAAGCCGAACTCATCAACACATATCTTGGCCAGGGCGTTGATGGGCTTGCTATTGCGCCTCTGAACGAAGAAACTTCTGCCGCAACATTGCGCGCTGCCAGTGAGCAAGGTATGATGGTTGCCGTAACGAACATCAACCTTTCTGATGCGGATTTTATTGTGGCCGGTTACACTTCGGATGATTATTCCAACAGCCATATGACTGGCGTTGAAGCAGCCGACATTTTGAAACAGACCTATGGTGACGAAACCGTCAAGATCGGTATTGTACAGTATAAATCCCTTATGCCCGAACAGTCCGGCGCCCGTGTCAACGGTTTCCTTGATGCGCTGACTGAGAACGACGTAAAGTATGAAATCGTTGCCGACCAGGACGCATGGGCATCTGATACGTCCGTTGAAACGGCATCGGCCATGCTGACGGCACATCCTGAAATTCAGGTCTTTTTGGCCACAAACGCATTGAACACTGTTGGTTGCGCTCTGGTTGTGGAAAGCGCTGGCCGTTCTGAGGATATCATGGTTTTTGGTTACGACGGTACTGACCAGATCTCTGAAATGATTCTTGATGACAGCTGCCCGCTTGTTGCTGCGGCTGCACAAGATCCTTATGCACAGGGCTACAACGCGATGACTGCGCTTATTAATGCAATCAAGGGCGATGACTACTCTGCGACAAAGGGTAAATGTGAGATCGTTCCCGGTATTCTGCTCACCAGCCGCGATAAAGACTTTGTAAACGAATGGCGAGTTGATAACGGTTACGAAGCGATTAATTGATCGTACAAACCTCTTTGTAAATCATCCGGCATTTTCTCGTGATATCTATCGTGCTTTCACGTAGCGGACTCTCTCCATCAAATCTGCTTGCCGGACTGAACCAAAGGCCTTCAAACATCCTTTAAACAAGGAGCTTGCGGAGGGGGAGTTCCCACTTGGGGATTCTCCCTCTCTTGCAAATCTATCACAAAACCGAATGAAGTCAGCGACGTGCAGATTGTAGTATGACTTCTTTGCCGTATTACATGGAAAGGTTGAATGAAAGAATATGAGTGTTTTACGTACAGAGAACATCGTAAAACAGTATCCAGGTTGTCTGGCGCTGAACAATGTGTCCGTGTCGTTTGAAAGTGGCAAAGTCAACGCGCTGCTTGGGAAAAACGGCTCTGGCAAATCGACTCTGGTCAAGTGTTTTTCCGGCGCGATCCAGCCTACAGCAGGTTCGTTTTATCTTGACGAGCAGAAGCTCCATTTTGGCTCGACTGCTGACGCAAACGCATATGGGTTTGCCACGGTTTACCAGGAGATGAGCCTGATTCCGTCTTTGTCGGTCGCTGAAAACATTTTTCTTGGATGTATGCCCAAAAAGGGTGGCATGATCGACTGGAACAAAGCAAACAAAGAAGCTACCGCCCTGTTAGCGCGCATGGGTGTGAATATCGACCCCAAAGAAACGGTTTCCCGCCTGAGTATGTGGCAATGTCAAGTTGTCGAGATCACTAAGGCCATGCGCTATTGTCCGAAGGTGCTTATGCTGGATGAGCCGACCAGCTCATTAGCCACGAGCGAAGTCGAGTGCTTGTTTAACGTTATCCGGGAGCTGAAAAAGCAAGATATCATCATCATTTATATTTCGCACAAGCTACACGAAGTTCCGCAGATCACAGACACAATCACGGTTCTTCGTGACGGAGCTTTTATTGGGAAGGTTAACACAAAAGATGTAACGAACGCGGATATCATCAAGATGATGTTCGGAGATACACAGATCCGCAAACGCCCGGATGATGTTGTGTCACAGGACGAAGTTGTCATGGAAGTTGACGGTCTTTGCCGCAAAAACAAGTTTCATAATATTTCGTTTGCGCTACACAAGGGAGAAGTCTTGGGCATTGCCGGGATGCTCGGTGCAGGTCGAACAGAATTGCTCAAATCTATCTTTGGTGCGGATCCGTATGACAGCGGTTCGATTTTGATCTACGGCAAAAAAGCACCGCGTCGTGCATCAACCATTTCGATGAAAAAACTCGGTCTTGGTTTGACACCCGAGGATCGAAAAAACGAAGGCTTGATCCTGATCCACTCAATTCGGGACAATCTCTGTTTTGCCAGCATGGACAAGACATCCAGAGGATGGCTTGAGATCAAAGCAAAACGTATCGCAGCTGCTGAGAAGCAGATAAACGAGCTGCAAATCAAAATCCCAAATATTCTGGCTCCGGTCAGCAGCCTGTCCGGTGGAAACCAGCAAAAAGTAGTCGTGGGGAACTGGTTGAACACGAAGCCGAAAATTATGCTTTATGACGAGCCGTCACGCGGGATCGACGTGAACGCAAAACAGCAGATTTTTGAGATCATGTGGGAGCAGTCCCGGCACGGTGTCTCCTCGATCTTTGTCTCATCAGAACTAGAGGAGCTTCTTGAAGTCTGTAATCGGATTCTCATCATGAAAGAAGGGGAGCTGATTGGAGAGGTTTATCCGGAAGACATTTCGATCAATGAATTGTATGCGTTATGCATGGGGGATAAAAACATATGAAGGCGAATAAGGTAAAAAATCTAATACTCGACCACATCATCGAGATCTTGCTTATTCTACTGGTGGTTGTAATGTCCTGTATCAGCAGCAACTTTTTCACGGTTACGAACATCATGAATATTCTCCGCAATCAGGCGTTGAAGGGCGTTATTGCGTTTGGTATGACGATGGTTATCGTTTCCGGCCAAATCGATCTCTCTATAGGGTCTCAAGTGGCCTTGGCCGGCGTTATCGTAGCTCGGTTGTGTCGCGATCTTCCTGGCCAGATCGGATGTTCGTTAACAACAGCTTGCATTATAGGTATGTTGTTGGCAACTATTGTAGCCGTTCTCATTAGCCTGCTGCACGCATATGCTGAGCACAAACTTCATATGCCGGCATTCATTGTAACTCTGGCAACCCTTAATATTATGTATGGTCTGGCAGGTATCATCTGTGAGGGCTTTCCGATTGCAAACGCATTCCCGGACTGGTTCTTGCAATTTGGTATTGGCCGTGTTGGCGTCGTGCCAATTCCGGCAATCATTCTGATTGTTGTATTTTTGGCTGCGCATTTTCTTATGACGTACACAACGACCGGTCGTTCCATCTACGCCATTGGCGGCAATGCAGAGTCCGCGCGTCTGTCCGGTATCAATGTTTTCAAAACGAAGATCGTCGTCTTTTCCTCTGTACAGGTAATGTGTGTTTTAGCCGCCTGTATGCACTCTGCGCAAGTTGCATCCGGTTCTTACAGTTTCGGAAAAGGCTGGGAAGTTGACGTGATTTCCTCGGTCGTCATCGGCGGCACAAGCATGGCTGGTGGTATTGGCAAACCGTGGGGAACGTTGATGGGTGTTTTGTTCATGGGAGTCGTCATCAATGCAATGACAATCCTAAACGTTGATATTTATGTTCAGTATGTCGTCCGCGGCGCAATCATGGCCTTCGCTGTTCTCATGTCGACCTTGCAGTCCAAAGCAAGGGCTTAAGCAAGTGCGGTTACGGTCCCAATCAAGCTCACGCTCCGGTTTCCGCCTGCTGATTGCGAGCAGAAAAGACTGCACGGCAAAAAAAGACAAGGCACTCGATTCAAAAGTGAATCGAGTGCCTTTCGATAAAACTGCGTATTGATATCATAGATCACTAGTATGGTAACGGAATTACTCTCCCTTTCGAGGGAATCTTCTTGCGAAAGGCTGCAATAAAGTGCTGTGATTATTTCGGCTGCCCTTAACATATTGTTATTCTCCTTCTTAGTTGGGGCAACTGTCTGAACAGAATTGGATTTTTGGATTATATCAAAAGAGGTGTCGTTATTCGTCGGCATTCTCCGTGATATCGATTTCATCGTTGGCAGCGTTCCGTTCTATAATTCATTTTCGCCTTCACCGTTTACGCTCGTTGCGTAACAATTTCCCGGAAGCAAGAGCCAGCCGCATCGAATTTTACCGTCTTGCTGTCTTGTCGCATTGCTACCTGGCTACCTCGTCATCTTGCTGCCTTCCCGTCTTGCGGCCTCGTTGCCGTCCTGTTCGTTCTCCTTTTGCGAGCAGGTGCGCAGCGAATCCGAGCAACCGGCAACGCACGTTTTGCAACAGTGTTACTATTATAATCCCTTTTCCGTAAATGTCAAGTATCAGCTTACCCCACGAGTGGGATTTTCCTGTACTTGAACGACGTATTCCTTCGCGCAAAAACGTGTATCTCTTTTTTATACTTCTCGCAGCAACTGCAAAAACAACGTGTATCAAATGCCACACAGAACGTTTCGAAGCCATTTTCCCACTGTTTCAGTGGAAGACACATTGCAATCCATAGCTTCCTATGCTATAATCCATAGGAAGCTATATTCATTTCCGAAAGGAGCGGCTTTATGCCAAACGCAAGAATATCCATTCTGGTCAAGAAAATCTCCCTCATCTTCGATAAACGAGCCAATCAACTGCTGATGCCGTATGATTTAACGGGCAGCCAGTTCAAGATTCTGATGGTGCTGTACCGGTCTGCCGCCGGGTCTGTTCGGCAGACGGATATTGAGGCGAAGTTTTCCCTGACCAATCCCACGGTCACCGGCCTGGTGCAGAAGCTGGAAACAAAGGATCTTGTCCAGCGAAAGCCGCATCCGGAAGATAAGCGCAGCAAAGTGCTTGTTCTGACAGACCGGGCGATGCAGATGAAAGAGGAACTGCTGGCGCTGGCTGACAGGCTGGAACAGCAGATGACGCGGAACCTGACGGAAGCGGAATGCGACCGACTGGAGTATCTGCTTACGAAAATGCTGTAGCAAACGATTTTGGGAGGATAAAACGATGCAAACAGTATGTGAATTTCTGCAAAAGGCTCATGTTTTCTATGTAGCAACGGCAGAGGGCGATCAGCCCAGAGTCCGCCCCTTTGGCATAGCCCATATCATTGACGGCAAGCTGTGCGTCATGACCGGGAAGTGCAAGCCTGTTTCCCGGCAGATCGAGGCAAATCCCAGGGTGGAGATCTGTGCCTGCATTGGTAACGAGTGGCTTCGGATCACAGGAAAGCTGGTGGAGGATGACAGGGTTGAGATCCGACAGGCTATGCTGGATGCGTATCCTTTTATGAAGAAAACCTACACAGCCGATGACGGCAATATGCAGGTGCTGTATTTTGAGGACGCCACGGCCACTTTTGACGGCTTTTCCGGCAACAAAAGAATCGTAACATTTTAAGGAGAAACACTATGATCGATCTGAACCGTCTTGGACTTGGCACGATGGGAATGTCCATTGTGCGCAATCCGGAAAACTCCGTAAAAACCATCCACGCTGCACTGGATGCAGGCATTACCCTGTTCAACACCGGCGAATTTTACAATGGCAGTGAAAGTGAGATGATCGTGGGACAGGCGCTCAAAGGCGTGAACCATGACAACTACTTCCTGTCTGTCAAGTTTGGCGTTCTGCCTTCTCCTGAAGGCGGTATCTATGGTCTTGACGTGAAACCCCATAACGTGAAAGGGCATCTGACTTACTCTCTGCGCCGTCTGGGGCTGGGATACATTGATCTTTACCAGCCTGCCCGGATGGATACCACAGTTCCTGTAGAAGAGCTGGTGGGCGCGATTGCCGATCAGGTAAAGGCGGGCTACGTGAAGCATATCGGCCTTTCCATGGTGGACGCGCAAACGCTGCGCCGAGCCTGCGCCGTTCATCCCATCCACACTGTGGAGATGGAATACTCTCTGCTGAACCGCAGCATTGAGACGGAGCTGATCGCCACAGCAAAAGAGCTGGGCGTGAAAGTCCTTGCTTTCGGAACGGTCGGTCACGGGCTGCTGCGGGATGATATTCTGACTGCTCCTGCAAGCTCCATGATGCCCCGTGGGATGCTCGCCCCGGAACATCGGCAGAAGAATCTTGCCGCAGTCCGTAAGGCCAAGGAGATCGCCAAGGAAAAGGGTGTGACCCTTTCTCAGCTGGCGCTGGCCTGGAGTCTGTCCAAGTACGATCATGTCCAGAGTTTAATTGGAACCACCAATCCTGCGCACCTGCAAGAGTCGATTGATGCACTGCGCGTTGAACTGTCTGCTGCGGATATTGTTCGGCTTGAAACGGCTCTGGATGCGGACAAGATTGGCGGTAAAGGGATGCGTAATTTTGTATTCACCGATGGCGTTATGTCATTGGCTTAATTGAGGAGAAGATCAGGATGAATGAACCTTTGACGTTTTATCCCAGGCATCCATCCGACGCAAAAACGCTGCGGATCGAAACCACACCGATGCCGTGTCTGCATCAGCAAGCGCCGTTTGCAGTCCGGACTCTCTTTGATGCGTTTCGTGCGGATTTACATGGGGCATTGGCTCTATATGCGGACAAGCGGTTCGAGGTCACCGGCGTTGCCGTCAAGGTCGGCCCGGATATCCACAACAAGCCCTCGATTGCGCTGTCCGACTGCGCAGGCGGACAGACCTATGCTTTGACGATTTTCCCCACCGATGCGCATTACAGCAAAGTGTCCGTCGGCGACAAGGTGACGGTTCGAGCCAATTATCTGGTCTTTTGCAACTGGTTCGGTGTGGTCATGAAGCACAGCGAACTGGTCAAGGTGGAGAAGACCGATGACTAAGCTGCAATATCCGCTGTTTGACGGCGAAAGAGTATGGGAAGGTGCGGCTGTCACAATTGAAAGCGGCATCGTCACGTCCGTTCAGGACTGTGATCCGGCGCAGTGCGGCGAGGGCTTTCTGATGCCTGGCCTGATCGATGCCCATACCCATATGGAAACCCCTGCTCATGTGGAGGCTATGCTGCAAAACGGCATCACGGCCACCTGCGATGTCAGCGCATCCAAAGCGCTGGTGGACGCTTCCCGGCAACTGGAAATCGTCAGTTCCGCCGGTATGGCGATGGGCATGGTGATGAACCCGGGCGGTTATGTGGAAAAGGCCGTCGCAAGAGGTGCGAAATACATCAAGGTGTTGCTGTATAACCCCTGTTCCATCGGCAAGCCTGCTCTTCGGGGCATCGTAAAAGCTGCCCATGCAAAGGGACTGAAAGTTGCCGTTCATGCCACCGAAGTTGCAACGGTATGGCAGGCCGTAGAAGCCAATGCGGACATTCTGCTCCATGTTCCCATGCAGGAAGTCTTTCCGGAAGAACTGGCAAAAACCATCGCGCAAACACGAATCGCGGTTGCACCTACCCTTGTGATGATGCAGACGTTTGCCCACAGCGGACGGGGCGGTTATGAAACGACGGACTATCAAAATGCCGAGAATGCGGTAAACCTGCTGCACGATCACGGGGTTTCCATTCTGGCAGCCACCGATGCCAATCCCGGCCATTTTGCACCCGGTGTCGGGTATGGGGCTACTTTGCATCATGAGATGCAGTTGCTGGCGAAAGCCGGCCTGACACCTGTGGAAGTCTTGTCCGCAGCAACACAGAAGAACGCAGAAGCCTTTGGGCTGCGGCTCGGCAGAATTGCCCCCGGACAGCCTGCTGTGATGCTGCTTGTAGGCGGCAGGCCGGATCGAACGATCACAGACAGTTCAAAAATCAAACAAGTTTGGGTAAGGGGAGAACGGATACGATGAAAATGATTACATTAGAAGAACACATCCTGCTAAAAACACTGAACCAGGCGCTTGCCAAATATCCGTCCGAGGACGCATTGCGCACAAGCTGTGCCGGCTCGCCGGAGCTGCCTTACTTCCCGGACAGGAAGCTGTTTGGCGATGTTGAAGCACGCATTGCGGATATGGATCGCTACGGGATTACCCGGCAGATCTTGTCCGCCCCGGTTTGTACCGGCCTTTTGCCGAAAGAGGAAGCACCGGCTGTTGTAAAGGATGCGAACGATGAGCTGGCACAGACCGTGAAACGGTATCCTGAGCGCCTCGGCGCATTTGCGGCGCTGCCGTGGTCAGCGCCGGAAGCCGCCGCCAGAGAACTGGAAAGAGCAATAACGGAACTTGGCTTTCAGGGTGCGATCCTGGCAGGCCGTCCCACCGGAAAAGACGTATTTCTGGATGACGGGCAGTTTGCACCGATTCTGGAAGCAGCGGAAGCGCTGCGCGTCCCGATCTATATCCACCCGGTAGCGCCCATGACGAGTGTGCAGAAGTGCTATTATGACGGACTGGGCGACCAGCTCAGCGCGCGGCTTTCTCTCTACGGCTGGGGCTGGCATCACGAGACAGGCATTCAGGTGCTGCGTATGATCCTGTCCGGCGCGTTTGAGAGATTTCCGAAGCTGCAACTCATAGCCGGTCACTGGGGCGAGATGGTGCCCTTCTTCCTGTCAAGACTCGATCAGGCGCTGCCCCAGAGCGTGACAAAACTGCGCCGCACCGTAACCGACACCTTCCGGGAGAATCTCTATGTGACCCCCAGCGGTATTTTCGATTACCCGCAGCTGAAATTCTGTATCGAAGTGCTGGGCGCAGAGCGCATCATCCACAGCGTGGACTTCCCCTTTATTTCCAATGAGGGCGCAAAGTCGTTTATTGAAAACGCGCCCATCTGCGATGCGGAGAAAGAAAAGATCGCGCATAGCAACGCAGAAGAGCTGTTCAAAAGGAAAGACTAAAAAAGACGAGGCTGATTCAGCCCCGGTTCAGCGTGCCGAAAAAGTCTTTTTGCCCCGCTGGCTCAGTTTCCCAAACTTTTAAAAAATTTGGGAAACTGGTTTGATTGAACGCGAAGGGAGACTTTTCGTCCCCCTTCACTCCTCCCCCCTGCTACTCTGTTTGGGCAACCCATTTGGCGTTTTTTGACAGTCCCGGCCGAGCGGCCGGATTGAAAT
>CAYSTN010000015.1:0-15600 GCA_964434135.1 uncultured Oscillospiraceae bacterium | reverse complement strand
GGCGCTGCGCGCCGCAAGAGGCCGCTGGTTCGCGGACTGCACAGCGAATAAAAAACGGGTTATCCCGAAAGATACTCCGATGATTCGAGTGACTGGATTCGAACCAGCGGCTTGCCGACTTCGTCGGGCAAGCCGAACGGCCGGATTGAAATGGCGCTGCGCGCCGCAAGAGGCCGCTGGTTCGCGGACTGCACAGCGAATAAAAAAACGGAGTATCCCGAAAGATACTCCGTTGGTCCGAGTGACTGGATTCGAACCAGCGGCCTCTTGAACCCCATTCAAGCGCGATACCAAACTTCGCCACACCCGGATACGCTATTGATTTAGCCTATATATCATAGCATACCCGTTCGGGTTTTGCAAGAGGTTTTTTCGCATTTTACAAAAATGGCGAAAAAACCTTGCGCTCACACCCAGCTGCGGCTGCGTGAGAAGCGAAACAGCTCCCACAGCGTAATGAGTACCTGCACCGCGGCGCAGATGACGAACACCAGTCCGCGGTTCGGGATCGGCAGCGACAGATACACGCAAACCCCGGCCGACCAGATCAGCGCCGTGATCGACAGCCCCTGCAACAAGATGCCCCACCACAGTGACGTGAACACCACGCACACGATGGCCGAGACGGGCACGGCGTACAAAAAGAACAGCCACGCCCGGAAGGGCACATCCGCGATGCGAAATGCGCTGTAGAGGATGGCGGCAATGGCGAACACCAGCGCCACCGACAGCACGGTCACATACGCGTGGAAATGCGGGTTGGATTTTTTCGGCGGCGCAACCTCACCGATGAGATTGCTGACGGTCACGCCGTAGAGCTGGGCGATCTCAGCCAGGATAAACACATCCGGCAAACCCTCGCCGCGCTCCCATTTCGAGACGGATTTGTCCGAATAGTTGAGCTTGCGCGCCAGATCGAGCTGCGTATCCTTGTGCGCCTTTCGGTATGCGGCTATATTTTTTGCGACGGTGCGCCGCAGCGTCTGTTCATCGGGGATCACGGACACAACCCTCCTAAAAGCATTGAAAACACTGGCAATTCTACCGTGGGTAGAGTTGCGTTCTCCGCCGGGTATCGCCCTGTTCCGTGATGGTAGGGTGCATTTTCCCGGCGCACGTGCTACACTTTCCTCAGCCGCACGAGGCAGCGCAAGCGCAGCTTTCCGTGCAGCGCGTGATACACCAAGTATATCACATTTTTTCATCCTGTGCAATGTGCAATTTCTGCACGCTGCACGATCCGCGTCTGGCATCTCACACACCGTGCCGGACGCGGTTTTTCTTTTTGCCCGAAAAACCCGTCTGCCCATACCGAAGCCGCTTGACGGCTGACCCGGTCGGCGGTACAATGAAAAAAACGCACGAAAGAGGGATACCGCATGGATCAACACGCCGTCGAGATGCAGCTGTGCCGGCTGCCCATCAGCCAATATGCATGGGTCGACCCGAACCAGATCGAGTTTTCCGAGCGCATTCGCTACATCTGCGAACACGAATGCCCCATGTACGGCACCAGCTGGGCGTGTCCTCCGGCGGTCGGCACGGTGGCGCAGTGCCGGGAAAAGGTTCTGTCCTACCCGGCGGGGCTGGTCATCACCACCGTGACCGAGGTCGACGATATTGCTGACCTGCAAGCCACGCTTGCCACGCGCAAGCCGCATGAGGCCATCACCCGGCAGGTGCGCGATATCCTGCGGCAGTTTTCCGATGATATCTTCGTTCTGTCCACTGAATCGTGCGCCGAGTGCGCGCAGTGTACCTGCCCGGACGCGCCGTGCCGCCACCCGGAGCGGATGTTCCCCTGCGTCGAGAGCTTTGGCATCGTGGCCACAAGCCTGGCTGAGCAGCACGGCATCGAGTTTTACGACGGCGATCTTGTGACGTGGTTTTCGCTGCTGCTGTACCGGTAGGGGGGAACTTTTTTCTGCGCGCGCCGTCAAAACGGATATAAAAACAGAAAGGACGTGAAACGATGCTGAATATATCACATCTTCGCAAACAATACGGACAAAAAGTTGCCGTTGACGATCTGAGCCTGCACATTGCGCCCGGTGAGATCTACGGTTTCATCGGCCACAACGGCGCGGGCAAGACCACCACGCTCAAAAGCTGCGCGGGTATTTTGCAGTTCGACGCGGGCGAGATCACCATCGGCGGCAGGTCCGTTACTGCCGACCCCATCGGCTGCAAGCGGCAGCTGGCCTATCTGCCGGACAACCCGGACTTATATGAGTTTCTCACCGGCATCAAATTTCTGAGCTTTGTCGCGGACATCTACGCCGTTCCGGCGGCTGCGCGAGAAGCACAGATCGCGCGCTACGCAGCTTTGTTTGAGCTGACGGACGAGCTTGCGCAGCCCATTTCCACCTATTCGCACGGCATGAAGCAAAAACTCGCACTCATCGCGGCCTTGCTGCACGAGCCGAAGCTCATTGTGATGGACGAGCCGTTCGTCGGCCTCGACCCAACGGCGGCCTATCAGGTCAAGACCATCATGCGCGAACACTGCGCCAACGGTGGCGCGATCTTCTTCTCCACGCACGTACTCGAGGTCGCAGAGAAGCTCTGCGACAAAATCGCCATCATCCGCCACGGGCGGCTTGTGGCCTCGGGCACGATGGACGCGGTCAGAGGTGACCAGTCGCTTGAACAGGTCTTTTTGGAGCTGGAGGGCGAAACGAATGCTTAAGGCGCTGCTTCGTGTCCGTCTGGCGGCCATGCTGGCCGGCTTTTCCGGCAAGCGCAGCAGCAAGCGTTCGCGCCCCGGGAAAAAGCGCTCGCCCGTGGGCTATCTGGCGCTGCTGCTTTACTGCATGGCGGCCTTTGGCTTTTTGTTTTATATGACGTTTTCCCAGCTGGCTGCGGCCTATTTCCCGGCGGGACAGGGGTGGCTGTATTTCGTGATGTTTGCCATCATGGCCTTTGCGCTCATGTTTGTCGGCAGCGTTTTTACCGCCAAAGCCCAGCTGTTCGAAGCCAAAGACAATGAGCTTCTTCTGTCCCTGCCCATCAAGCCCGGCCTGATTTTGCTCAGCCGGATGGCGGCGCTGCTGCTTTTCAATTATCTGTATGAAATTGTCGTGGCCATACCGACGCTCCTCGCATGGATTCAGACCGGGACGCTCACGGCCATGGGACTTCTGGCCTTTGTCCTCATCGTGCTGACGCTGCCGTTTTTCTCGCTGGCGGTCAGCTGTCTGTTCGCCTGGCTTATCAGCCTGCTTACGCGCCGCCTGCGCAGCACGACGTTTCTGACCATGGTCTTCTCGGTGGGCTTCATGCTGCTGTATCTGCTCGTCTGCTTCCGGCTCAACCGCTATGTCACGCAGCTTGCGGCCATCGGCGCGCAGCTGGCCGAGACGCTTGGCGCGGCGCTGCCGCTTTTGTGGCTGGGTCGTGCCATTGCCGACGGGCAGCTCGTTTCGCTGCTGCTTTCGCTTGTGTGTCTGCTCGCGCCGTTCGCGCTGGCGTATGTGCTGCTTGCGCGCAGCTTTGTGCGCATCGTCACCACACCGCGCGGCCACGTCCGTGCGCGCCGCAGCGCCGCGCCGCTGCGCGCGCAGCCGGTCGACCGGGCGCTTTTGCGCCGGGAGCTTGCGCGCCTGACGAGCAGCGCCAACTATATGCTAAACGCCGGCCTTGGTTTGATCTTTGAGCTGGTTGTTGCCGTGCTGCTGCTTGTCAAACAGGAACTCGTGCGCCAGACGCTCACGCAGCTGGGCTTGACGGAGCTTCCGCTTGCGCCGCTTGCGCTTCTGGCGATGCTCCTGCTGACGAGCATGGTCTACTTTACGGCCTCGTCCGTCTCGCTCGAGGGAAAAAGCTTCTGGCTTCTGCGCACCCTGCCGGTCGAGACAAAGCGCATCCTGCGCGCCAAACTCCGTCTGCCCAATGTGCTGGCGCTGCCGCCCGCGCTCTTTTTGGCGGCGGTCGTGGCCTTCGTGCTGCGCCTGCGCGTACCGGAAGCGCTGCTTTTGGCCGCGTGTCAGACGGTTTTCACGCTGCTCATGTCCAACATCGGCCTGGCCGAAGACCTGCGCCACGGCAATCTGCACTGGACGAACGAGACGCAGGCCGTCAAACAGAGTCTTGCCACGCTCTTTACCATGTTCATCGGCTGGGGCATCGTGCTGGTGCTGGGCGCGGGCTATTTGCTGTTTTTGGTTCGCGTACTGTCTCCGGTGGGCTTTTTGTGCGCGTTGCTTGCCCTGCTGCTGGCTGCTTTCGCGCTGAGTCTGCGCTGGCTCGATACGCGCGGGTGCGCGCGCTTTGAAGCCCTGCGCTGATCCGATCTTCAACCCCATGGGGTGCAGGCGATCCCGCCTGCGCTCCATTTTTGTTTTTTCGGCTTGCGTAACGCGGGCGAATGCGGTAGAATAGAAAAGCATTTTACACCGGCGGGAGGTGCCGAACATGAAATACATCGCCATCTGCGGAACGGTCGGCGCCGGAAAGACCACCCTGCTCAACCGGCTCATTGCCCATCTTGGCGCGCGCGCCGCATTTCATGAAGAGCGCCCGCAGGACAACCCCTACATCAGCGAATACTACGCCGATTCCAAGCGCTGGTCGTTTCACTCGCAGGTGAGCTTTTTATCCCTGTACTTCGACGACGCGCGCTGGCGACCCGGTGCGTGTGAGGCGGAGTTTTTCTTCTTTGACCGCGCCTTTCTGGAGAATCTGGTCATCGCGCAGTACCGCCTGAACCAGCAGGATCTGACGCAGGACGAATACAACATCCTGTGCAAACTGGCGCAGGGCATCGCCTCGCTCATGCCGCCGATTGATAAATATCTCTACCTCGACTGCTCGGTCAGCACCATCATCGAGCATATGCGCCACCGTGGCCGCGAGTACGAAGACGAACTCGATCTCATGTACGTCTACGAGCTGAAAGAGCTGTACGACGCGTGGGCAAAGACGCTCCCGCCCGACAGGACGCTGCGCATCGACATGGACAAAGGCGCGTATTCGCTTGCGTCCATCGTAGACTTTCTTCAGGCATAAGCACAGCGAAAGGAGGCGCGCTGGATGCGCGAGCAAGACAGACCCATTGCGTTTTTTGACTCCGGGCTTGGCGGCATCAGCGTTCTGCGCGAGACGGTGCGCCTGCTGCCGCAGGAGAATTACCTCTACTTCGGCGACTCGCTCCACGCGCCCTACGGCACGAAGTCACAGGCAGACATCCGCGCGCTCTCGCTTGCGGCGGCGTCGCGCCTGATAGCAGCCGGGGCAAAGGCCATCGTCGTTGCCTGCAACACTGCGACCTCGGCGGCCATCGGTCTTCTGCGCCGGACGTATCCTGCGCTGCCGATCATCGGCACAGAACCGGCGCTCAAACCCGCCGTGCAGAAGTATCCCGGCGGCACGATTCTGGTCATGGCCACGCCGATGACCATCCGGCAGGAAAAATTCCGGACGCTCAAACACCGCTTTGCCGATCAGGCGCACATCCTCGAACTGCCGTGCGGCGGGCTGATGGAGTTTGTCGAGCGCGGGGAGCTGCGCGGCGAAGCGGTGCAGACCTACCTGGCCGACCACCTCGCGCCCTATCGCGGCCGCCATATCGATGCCGTTGTCCTCGGCTGTACGCACTATCCCTTCCTGACCCCGGCCATTCGCCGCGTCATCGGCCCCGAGCCGGAGATTCTGGACGGCAGCCACGGCGTTGCCATGCAGCTGGCCAGAATGCTCAGCGCGCGCGGGATGCTCCGCACCGATGGCGCACCGGGTACGGTCACGTTCGAAAACTCGCTCGACGAGCCGGAAATCCTGGCTCTGAGCCGCGCACTGTTCACCTACCAGGCCGAATAGACCGCAAAAAACGCCGCGAATGCGGCGTTTTTTTCTGAAAAATCGAAAAAAGGACTTACACTTTTGCCCGAAAATCTGGTATACTGTACTGGTAAGAAGTTGCGTTTATTCGGAAAAGAAGGAGGAAGCCCATGTTTTCGGTTGGAGATTATATCATCTATGGCGTTGAGGGCGTGTGTCAGGTCGAACAGGCCGGACAGGTCAATGTTCCCGGATTGGACAAAAACCGCGCCTATTACCGGCTGCGGCCTTACTATCGCGGCGGGACGATCTACACGCCGGTCGACGGCAAAGCCGTCATGCGCCCGGTTATCACGCGCGAAGAGCTTGAGGGGCTTCTTCCGCGCCTGAAAGAGCTTGACCCGCTTGACGATGTCCCGGCGGACAGCCGCGCGGCGGGCGAGTATTACCGCGCGCTTTTGTTCCGGCACGACTGCCTGCTGCTTTTGCGCCTGTGCCGGACGCTCTATGCCAAACAGGCGGCGCTTGCATCCACCCGCCGCAACGTCAGCGCCACCGAGCTTCGCAGCTGGAAGCTGGCCGAAGAAATGCTCTACGGCGAGTTTGGCTTTGCGCTGCAAATGCCGCCGTCCCAGGTCAAAGAATATCTCAAACAGCAGATGCAATCCTGACGAACCAAAACTGCCGCGCGGCCTTCGCCGCGCGGCAGTCATTTTCAGATATCTTCCGGACCTTGCGCGATCTGCGAAAACACAGTCCACGGAAAGGTCTGCGGCGGCTGCGCGGTGAACGTCCCGAACGGCAGCCTCAGCCGATACGCCCACAGCGCGCACGTGCAGCGCTTATCGCGGCTTCCGTATTTCCCGTCGCCGAGCAGCGGCAGCGCGCGCGAGGCGAACTGCACCCGAATCTGATGCGTTCTGCCCGTTTCCAGCTGCACACGCACCAGACTCAGCCCGTCTCGCGTTTGTAAAAGTTCATAGTGCAGCCGCGCCTGTTTGACCCCGGCGCGCTTGCGCCCAACGACATAGGTCTTGTTGCGCGTCCGGTCGTGAAACAGCAAATCTTCCAGCGTGCCGCTTGGCTGCACCACTTCGCCGCACACCACGGCCAGATACGTCTTTTCGATCGCGCCGCGCCCCAGCTGCGCGGTCAGACGCGCAGCTTCTTCTCGCGTCCTGGCATAGACCATCACCCCGCCGACCGCCTGATCGAGCCGATGAACGGGGAAGACCTCGCAGCCGAGCTGCGCGGCCAGCAGCTGCGGCATCGCCGTCGGCGCGTCACCCTGCGACGCTGCGCCGATGGGCTTGACGCACACCACGGCCTGTTCTGTCTGGTATAAGATCTCCGGCATCGTGTGACCCTCCTGTCTGCATTTCCGGCTTCCAGTATACCAGAAAACCATTCTCCGCGCAACTTCGCTTGCATTTGCCCGCACAATTCGATATAATAGAATAGAATATGACGATAATAGATGGAGAACACACTATGACCACCCAACAATACCGAAACAGATCGGGCTTTTCGATCTTTCTGTCCTTTTTCAAGCCCCACCGCGGGCTGTTTTTTCTGGATATGGCCTGTGCGCTGGTCGTTGCGATGATCGACCTGGCCTATCCGGTCATCTCGCGCTACGCCATGCGCACGCTGCTTCCGGCGAGTGCCTTCGGCACATTCTTCACCGTAATGGGCATCGTCCTTGCGGCCTATATCCTGCGCTCGGTTTTGTATTTTGTCATCACCTACTGGGGGCATACCTTCGGCATCCGGGTCGAGGCCGACATCCGCGCCGCGCTTTTCACCCATATGCAGGAGCTGGGCTTTGAGTTTTACGACCGCAACCGCACCGGCCAGCTCATGAGCCGCATCACCACTGACCTGTTTGAGATCACCGAGCTTGCACATCACGGCCCGGAAGATCTGTTCATTTCTGCGGTTACCATCATCGGCGCGCTTGTGGTCATGTCCACCATCGAGTGGCGGCTGACGCTGGTCGTGGCGCTGCTGATCCCAGCGTTTGTCTGCGTCCTGCTCACGCGCCGGCGCTCCATGGGCAAAGCCTCGCGCCGCGTCAAGCAGAAGACCGGCGCGATCAACGCCGACATTGAATCGGCGCTGTCCGGTATGCGCACGGCCAAGGCGTTCGCCAACGAGTGCGTCGAGCAGGACAAATTCTGCCGCTCCAACGATATGTACAAAACGTCCAAGAAGATGTTCCACCGCGAGATGGGCATTTTTCAGGCGCTGATGGAGTTCTTCACCAGCGCCATGTCCGTTGCCGTCATTACGGCGGGCGGCGCGCTCATCATGCGCGGCCAGATCGACACCGTCGATCTGCTGACGTTCACCATGTACATCACCACATTCATCAGTCCCGTGCGCAAGCTGGCCAACTTCTCCGAGCTGTTTGCCAACGGCACGGCGGGCTTTGGCCGCTTCCTCGACATCATGCGCACCGAGCCTGATCTGCGCGACGCGCCGGATGCAAAGCAGCTGACGAACGTGCGCGGCGAGATCGACATCGGCAGCGTCCGCTTTGCCTACGAAGATGACCCGGAAGTTCTGCACGATGTCTCGCTGCACGTGCCTGCGGGCACGACCGTTGCGGTGGTCGGCCCCTCCGGCGGCGGCAAGAGTACCCTCTGCCAGCTCATCCCGCGCTTTTATGACGTTGATGCGGGCGCGATCTGTGTCGACGGGCAGGACGTGCGAAGCGTGACGCAAAAGAGCCTGCGCCGCTCCATTGGCATCGTGCAGCAGGACGTGTTCCTCTTTGCCGATTCCATTCTCGAGAACATCCGCTATGGCCGGCCTGATGCGACCATGGACGAGATCATCGAGGCTGCGAAGCGCGCCGAAATATATGATGACATCATGGCCATGCCCGACGGCTTTGACACCTACGTCGGCGAACGCGGAACGCTGCTTTCCGGCGGCCAGAAGCAGCGCATCTCCATTGCGCGCATTTTCCTGAAAAACCCGCCCATTCTCATTCTCGACGAGGCGACCAGCGCGCTTGACTCGCTCACCGAAGCCAAAATTCAGCACGCCTTTGACGAGCTGGCCAAAAACCGCACCACGCTCATCATTGCCCACCGCCTTTCGACCATCCGTGCAGCCGGTGAGATCATCGTCATTGCCGACGGGCGCATTGCCGAGCGCGGCACACACGAGATGCTGTTGCAGCAAAACGGCATCTACGCCAACCTCTGCCGCACCCAAAACCTGCTGTCCTGACAGCCCCGCTGCGCGTCGAAACCAACCTTGCCGGAACGAATCCTCGCAAGCGAGGCATCGTTCCTCTAAGCTCGTTTTCTCCTTTCAAAATTGTGACCACTTCGTTGGGTTACAATTTTGCTTTTTTGATGGATTTTTCGGGCAGGCAGAGCCGCCCGCCCCTACAACGTTCTACGGAAAACCGATGGGCGCGGCGAGGCCGCGCCGGGTCGATGTGGGCATCGACCCCTACAAGGCGTATGGACATCGGATGGATACGCTTTTGTAAAAGACTGATGCAGAAAGGTACAGTCTGATTGTCAGGCTGTACCTTCTATTTGACGCAGATATTAAATTGCAACTGCCAGAAAATCAGATTCCGAAACAACAGGCGGCGCGTACCAAAGGTTTTTTGAGGTGATTTGGTGTGACGCAACGGCTGTCAAATATGGTTCTAATTCAAAGGCAATGCAGGATGCACCCCGCGTCCCCACGCACTCTTTTCTTCCATATCTTTTCTCTTGCGAGAGAAAAGATATGGCCGTCGGAGACAATACAAGGTTTCAAATTTGCGACGCATCAGTCGGCTATGCTGACAGCTCTGGCAGAGGGAGAGCTGGCGGCGCAGCCGCCTGAGAGGGCCTACTACACTTGCCATTTCCCACCGCGCCCAAACCGCGCAGCGCTCTGGCATTCTTCAAAAGATCCCACCGTTGTATTTAAACTGCCCATACAACATAAATCCCAAGCCCACGATCACGCCCGGAAGAATGATAACCGCCATGGCATCCGCACTCCAAAACAGCGCAATGAAACCCAAAATCAATGCCACCCCTATGATGAGCGTCCCTGTGCCAACGGCCTTACCATACTTCGGGATATCGGCTTCTTTTACCTTTCTCCTGTTATAGGAATGAATCGTACTGATATTTCCCTTGATATTGATGATGCCGACCACGGAAAGAAACAACCCCAAAATCAATAGCATCCAATGTTCCATACCATCCTCCTGAAAAAATAGCGTCCGAGGGTTCTTTTTTACATCTTAATTATACTCGCGCCGGATTTTCCGGTCAATCGGTTTTGAAAAAACACATACAGGAAAAACTGACCGCCCGAACAGCTTTGCCCGGGCGGTCTTGGTGTTCATTTATTGCGCTGCAATGACCAGTTCGCCGTCCTGCACGTCGCACCGCAGTGTCTGCCCCGGCAGCACGTCGCCGCGCAGAATGCGCTGCGCCAGCAGCGTCTCGACCGTGTGCTGTAAATACCGGCGCAGCGGACGCGCGCCGAACTGCGGGTCATAGGCCGCGTCGATGACGAACGCCTTGGCCTGCTGCGTCAGTTCGCACCGCAGCTGCTTGTCTTCCAGACGGCGGTTGAGCGCCGCGATCTGCAAATCGATGATGCCCGTGATGTTCTCGCGCGAGAGCGGTTTGTAGAACACGATCTCGTCGAGGCGGTTGAGGAACTCCGGCCGGAAGCTGCGCCGCAGCAGCGCCTGCACCTCTGCTTTTGCATCTTCGGAGATTTCGCCTTCCGGCGTGATGCCGTCCAGAATGGCCTGCGAACCGAGGTTCGAAGTCAGAATGATGATGGTGTTCTTAAAGTCCACCGTCCGTCCCTGCGAGTCCGTGATACGCCCGTCATCGAGTACCTGCAACAGAATATTGAATACATCCGGGTGCGCCTTCTCGATCTCGTCGAACAGAATGACCGAGTACGGGCGGCGGCGCACCGCCTCTGTCAGCTGTCCGCCTTCTTCATAACCCACATAGCCGGGAGGCGCACCGATGAGCCGCGAGACGGAGAACTTCTCCATATACTCCGACATATCGATCCGGATGAGATTTTTCTCATCGTCAAACAGCGCCTCGGCCAGCGTCTTGGCCAGCTCCGTCTTGCCTACGCCCGTCGGGCCGAGGAACAGGAACGAGCCGAGCGGCCGGTTCGGATCCTGGATACCGGCGCGGCTTCTCTGGATGGCCTGCGCGACGGCGCGCACGGCCTCGTCTTGCCCAATGACGCGTTTGTGCAGCGTTCCGTCCAGCTGCAACAGCTTCGCACGTTCTCCTTCCATCAGCCTCGCCGTGGGGATGCCGGTCCAGCGTTCGATGATCTTTGCGATCTCTTCCTCGGTGACTTTGTTGCGCAGCAGGCTCGTCTGCGCACCGTGCTGGGCGAGTTTCTCCTCCTGCTCGAGCTGCTTCTTCGCCTCCGGCAAATCGCCGTATTTGAGCTTCGCCGCCTTTTCCAGATCGTAGCTCTGCTCGGCGGCTTCCATGTCGCGCGTAAGCTGTTCGATGCGTTCGCGCAGCTGCTGGACGCGCCCGATGGCGTTTTTCTCGTTCTCCCACTGCGCTTTCATGGACTGGAAGCTCTCGCGGTTCTCGGCCAGCTCCTTTTGCAGCTCATGCAGCCGGTTTTTGGAAAGCTCGTCGTCCTCGTTTTTGAGCGCAGCTTCTTCGATCTGCATCTGGATGATCTTGCGGTTGATGACATCCAGCTCTGTCGGCATGGAGTCCATCTCCGTGCGGATCATCGCGCACGCCTCGTCGATGAGGTCGATGGCCTTGTCCGGCAGGAAGCGGTCGGTGATATACCGGTCGGAGAGCGTCGCAGCGGCAATGATGGCCGGGTCGGTGATCTTCACGCCGTGGAAGACCTCATAGCGCGATTCCAGCCCGCGCAAAATGGCAATGGTGTCTTCCACACTCGGCTCCTGCACCAGAACGGTCTGGAAGCGGCGTTCGAGCGCCGGGTCTTTTTCGATATACTGCCGGTATTCGTCGAGCGTTGTCGCACCGATGCAGTGCAGCTCACCGCGCGCAAGCATGGGCTTGAGCAGGTTGCCCGCGTCCATCGACCCCTCGGTCTTGCCCGCGCCGACGATGGTGTGCAGTTCGTCGATAAACAGGATGATCCGCCCTTCGGACTTTTTGACCTCGGCCAGCACGGCCTTCAGCCGTTCTTCAAATTCACCGCGGTACTTTGCTCCCGCGATCAGTGCGCCCATGTCCAGCGAGAAGACCGTCTTGTCCTGTAACGACTTGGGCACTTCGTTCGAAACGATGCGCTGCGCCAGCCCCTCGACGATGGCCGTCTTGCCCACGCCCGGCTCGCCGATGAGAACGGGGTTGTTCTTTGTCTTGCGCGAAAGAATACGGATGACATTGCGAATCTCGTCATCGCGGCCAATGACCGGATCCATCTTCTGCTCGCGCGCCCGCTTGACCAGATCCGTGCCGTATTTCTCCAGCGCCTCGTAGGTATCTTCCGGCGTGTCAGAGGTGACACGCTGGCTGCCGCGGATGGATTGCAGCGCCTGCAAGCACCGCTCCTTCGTGATCTGGTACGTGTCAAACAGCGCCTTGAGTGTCGCATCCGCTTTGTCGATGAGCGCCAGCAGCAGATGCTCTACCGAGACGAAGTCGTCTTTCATCTGCTTGGCCAGCTCCTCCGCCTGATTGAGCGCCGTATCCACCGCCCGCGCCACATAATACTTATCAGCCTCCCGCCCCGAACCGGTCACGTGGGGAAGACGGGAGAGGGAGGCGGAGACGGAAGCGGAAAAACTTTCGAGGTTTACGCCCATTTTTTTGAGCAGCTGCGGCGCAAGGCCGTTTTCCTGCTGCAAAAGCGCAGAAAGCAGGTGAATTTGCTCGATTTGCTGCTGTTGATTCTCAATGGTCAGCTGCTGCGCCGCCTGAATGGCCGCGAGCGATTTTTGCGTGTAGTTTTGTGCGTTCATACTAACACCTCACAGTTGAGTTTAGCACTCTTAGCTTGCGAGTGCTAATTCCTTTTGCGTTCATAATAGTCCCGGAAAAAGGTTTTGTCAAGGGCAAAAGGGGGCGGGAAATGTTATTTTTCTGTGAATTTGGAAGCGGGGGAAAGCAGGGAAGATTTCATACTTATTTAAAGACTTCCCGCTATTTTTTTTAATATTACGCTGCTATGATAATACTTGCAAGAAGCGATGCACTTTTTCATTTTCCCCTCATATTTGATAAAGAAAAACCCGCAAATCGACTGGTCACCGATTTGCGGGATTTCTTTGCATTTTTTGATGCAATTTTGCACGATTTTTACGCAAAAAACACGCGAAAAAGACGGCGATTTCAGGCGAAAACTGCGTCAAAACCGAGCGAAAACAGCGCCAAATGAAGCCGGGGCAAGCTCTCTCAGTCAGCTTCGGCGACAGTTCTGCCAGAGGCAGAGCCAAGAGCCTCTCGGGCGGCTGTGGGGGGTCAATGCATAGATTCGGCAGTGAGTGCGGCTTCGATCTCGCCGATCATGTAAAGCGAGCCGTAGCACAGCACCACGCCGTCTTTCCCGGCGTGGGCGAGCGCGAGGTGAACACCGTCGGCAACCGTGTCACAGGCCGTGACGGGCTTTCCGAACCGGGTGAGGTACTCGCCCAGTTCGTGTGCGTGCAGCGCGCGGGGGTTGCCGGGGGTGATGGTGATAAATTCTTTGGCATGGGGCGCGACATCGCGGTACATACAGTTGTAGTCCTTGTCGGCCAGAACGCCGGTGAGAATGGTCAGGGGGCGGCCGGGCAGGTAGTCGCGGATGTTTTTGCACAGCGCCTCGATGCACTGCGGGTTGTGGCCGCCGTCGATGATGAAAAGCGGGTCGGTGCGGCGCACGTCAAAGCGTCCCGGCCAGCGGACGGTGGACAGTCCCTGGCGGATGTGCGCATCGGAGAGCTTCCAGCCGCGCTGCTGCATGACGGTGGCGGCAGTGAGCGCAACGGCAGCGTTGTGCAGCTGGTGTTCGCCCAGAAGCGGCAGGTGCAGCGACTCAAAACGCTGCCAGTGGAAGATCTGACCGGCCAGATCGTGCCGGACGGGGACGATGTCGGCGAAATCCGCTTTGTGCAGGTGCGCGCCGACTGCGTCGCAGCGCGCGGCGATGACGGCTTCGACCGAAGGCGTTTCGCGGTAGAGAATGGCATCACAGCCGGGCTTGATGATGCCGGACTTGGTGGCCGCGATCTTCTCGAGCGTGTCACCCAGCACCTCGGTATGATCTAGGCCGATGTTACAGATGACGGCGGCTTCGGGCGGGAGAATGACATTGGTCGCGTCGAACTCGCCGCCCATGCCGACTTCGCAGACAACAAGGTCGCAGTGCTGCTCGGCAAAGTAGGCAAAGCCCAGCGCAGTGACCATCTCAAACTCGGTCGGCTGCTCAAAGATCGAGTCGGCCAGCGGCTTGATCTCGTCCATGATGCGGCAGATGGCCTCGTCGGGGATCTGCTGGCCGTCGATCTGGATGCGCTCGTTGAAGCGGATGAGGTACGGGCTGGTGTACAGGCCGGTCTTGTAGCCGGCGGTGGTGAAGATGTTTGCCAGCATGGCGCAGGTCGAGCCTTTGCCGTTGGTGCCGGTGACGTGGATGAATTTCAGGCTGCGTTCGGGGTGTCCCATTTTGTCGAGCAGGGCGTTGATACGCTCGAGCCCGGGGATGCTGCCCTTCCAGCAGACGGAATGGATATAATGCAGAGCTTCGTCAAGGGTCATAGTGAACTACCTTCTGTTTTTTCGGAATTTTTAACGGGTTTGACCGGCGGCCACAGACGCGCAGCGGTGAAAACCCTGGAGCGGTAGAGCAGCCAGACGATCAACACGTCGACAACATAGGTGATGCCGAACTGGATCGAGCGGGTGGCAACTTTCGTCAGGAAGTATGCGGTTTTGGCTGCGCCGCCATAGACAAAGGCGAGCGCATAGCTCTGCCAGAGGATCGAGCCGAGGACGATGGCGGGCAAAAAGGCCAGCGCGATCGTGCCGATGGATACTTTGCGCCGCAGAAGCGGACGGAACAGCCCTGCACACAGGCCATAGACGATGGGTGCCACGCTGAAAAGGGGATTAAAGCCGTAGCCGGAGAACATCGCGCCGACAAAGTCGGCCACGAAACCGACCAGCGCGCCGGGCAGCGGCCCGAAGAACATACCGGCCAGGAAGATGGGCACAGCTTCGATGGAGAAGCGGGTCGTTTCGTTCGGCATGGGCAGGATGAACCGCGCCAGCAGAACGGAAACGGAAGCTAAAAGCGCGCAGGTGACGAGGGTGCGGACGTTTTTTATACTGTGCTGCGCGGCAGGCTGCGCCGCAGTGGCAGAAGTGGAATTTTTAGACATAAAAAAGCCTCCTATTTCTCAATGGGAGGAGGTTTGTACGATATGGACTTTCAAACAAGAAAGAAACTGCTGTACAATTTCAGTTTGCTATAGCGGATGCGAAATGACACCGCGGAGAAACTCCTTCGCCCGGTGGCAACCTCCCATCCAACCGGTACTTGACGCGTCATTTCTACTCATGCAACGTTCGGGTACGCACGTCTGCTTGTTAAATTGACAGGCTCACATCTTCCTGCCCTTATACTGGCCGCTCCTTCGTGCCTATTGTATTGTCTTTGCACGCAAAAAGCAAGAGGGGAATCAATATTTTTTTATTGATTTGGGGGGGAAGTTTTTTTGGGGGGGGAGGTAAACCCTCTCAGGCGGCTTTGCCGCCAGCTCCGGCAGAGGGAGAGCCAAGGGGGTGCGGTGCGGCGTGTTAGGCGCGGTGGAAGATTGAAGGCTTCGGGCGGACA
>CAYSTN010000014.1:0-31504 GCA_964434135.1 uncultured Oscillospiraceae bacterium | reverse complement strand
CGCGGCGAGGCCGCGCCGGGTCGATGTGGGCATCGACCCCTACAAGGCGTATGGAAATCGGACGAATATGGTTTTGTGGAAGACCGATGCAGAAAGGTACAGCCTGACTATAAGGCTGTACCTTCTATTTTGAACAGGTATTAAACTGCAACTGCCAGAAAATCAGATTCCGAAACAACAGGCGGCGCGTACCAAAGGTATTTTGAGGTGATTTGGTGTGACGAAGCATCTGCCAAATTTGGTTCTGATTCTAAGGCAATGCAGGATGCACCAAACGCGCCCACGCACTCTTTTCTTCCATATCTTTTCTCTTGCGAGAGAAAAGATATGGCCGTCGGAGACAAAACAAGGTTGCAAATTTGTGATGCAGAACCGGCGGGTCGATGTGGGCATCGACCCCTACGGGTGCGGAGATGATTTGGGGCAAGCCCTCTCAGTCAGCTTCGCTGACAGCTCTCCCAGAGGGAGAGGCAAGGGGGCGGTGGGTGTTGGTGCTTTGTGGTCATTTCGCGTAGAGCTGACCCACCAAAAAGTTCACAAGCCGCAGCGGCAGCAGCTTTGCCAGCACACAGAACAGCTTGTATTGCAGACCGATGGTATTGACCGGGCGCACGGTGCGCTGCTCTGCCAGCCGCGCGAGGTACGCGCCGGCAGTCTCAGGCGACATTCCGTTTTGCTCGTCGCGCTCCATGCCCTGCACCGAACGCGCGATCCGTCCGTGATACACGTCATCGCCCAGCGGACATTTTTCCCGCGCGGCGGTAAAACCCGTGCGGATATCCCCCGGCTGCACACAACAAACCTGAATGCCAAAGGGGCGAACTTCGTTTGCAAGCGCAAGCGTATAGGCATTGACGGCTGCTTTGCTGACCGAATAATACGTCTGAAACGGGATGGGAATCGCGCCCGCCACGGAACTGAGGTTGATGATGCGGCCAAAACCCTGTGCGCGCATTTGCGGCAGGACGTAGCGGTTCATGCGCACCATGCCGAAAAAGTTGACATCCAACTGGCGCTGTGCATCGGCGGTTTCGGTGAACTCGACCGCGCCGGAGATGCCAAAGCCGGCGTTATTGATCAGCACATCGATGCGCCCCGCTTCGGCAATGATCTGCCCAACGGCTGCGCGGACGCTCTCTTCGTCGGTCACGTCGGCGCAGATATGCCGCGTGGTATCGGACGCAGCGGCATGGCGCGAGAGCGTATAGACCGTATGGCCGCGCGCGGCCAGCGCTTCGGCGGCGCAGCGGCCAATGCCCGACGTGCCGCCGGTAATGACGCAGACCTGACTCACAGCGCGTGCCTCGCTAAGACCTCGGCAATGATGCCGACCGCTTCTTCCATGAGCGCGTGGGTATGCGTGGCCATCAGGCTCGTGCGCAGCAGACATTCATGCGGCGCAGTCGCAGGCGGCAAGGAAGAATTGACGTAGACGCCGCTCTCATACAGCTCTTTGGCAATGGTGAGTGTTGGAATCGGCTCGTAGGTATAGATGGGGATGATGGGGACAATATCGCCGTTGGACTGGCGCATTTTGATGTTCCGCTCGGAAAGAAGTCTGCGCAGATACAGGGCGTTATCTTGTAGGCGCGTGACAAGCTCGGGGTGTTCTTCGAGCTGGCGCAGCGCGGCAAGCGCCGCCGCCGCGTTGGCAGGCGGGATGGATGCGGAGAAAATAAAGGGGCGGGAGGCATGGCGGACAAAGTCCACGACGCGCTCGCTCGCGGCCATATAGCCGCCAAGCGAGGCCAGGGATTTGGAAAACGTGCCCATGTAGATGTCAACTTCGTCTTCAAGGCCGTAATAACTGGCCGTGCCGCGGCCACCGTCGCCGATAACACCCAGCCCGTGTGCATCGTCGACCATGACGCGCGCGCCGTATTGTCTGGCAAGCGCGCAGATGCGCGGCAGGTCGGCAATGTCGCCGCCCATGGAGAACACGCCGTCGGTCACGATAAGGCAGCCGGAGGTTTCCGGGACTTTTTGCAGCTTCTTTTCCAGATCGTCCATGTCGTTATGCCGGTAGCGGAGCATCTTGCCATAGGACAGGCGGCAGCCGTCGTAGAGGCTGGCGTGGTTTTCCCGATCCATGATGACGTAGTCGTGCAGACCGACCAGCGCGCTGATGATGCCGAGATTGGACTGAAAGCCCGTGGAGAAGGTCACGACGGCTTCTTTGCGCAAAAAGCGCGCAAGCTCGGCTTCGAGTTCCAGGTGGAGCTTCAGCGTACCGTTGAGAAAGCGTGAGCCGGAACAGCCCGAGCCCAGCGTCTGGTACGCGCGCACACCGGCCTCGATGACCGAAGGGCAGGTGGTCAGGCCGAGATAGTTGTTAGAGCCGAGCATGATGCGGCGCTGGCCTTCCATGATGACCTCGACATCCTGCCGGGATTCGAGCGCGTGGAAATACGGGTAGATGCCCATGTCGCGGGCTTCATCCTGCATCCGGTGCTGATAGCATTTTTCAAACAGATCCATGTGATATCCTCCTGCTTATAACAGTTCTGTCAGGGCGCAAAAGACACGCTCGGCTGTTTCCAGCTCACCCGGGGTGAAGCGTGTGTGAAGCGGGCGGAGCTTTTGCGAGAGTTCTTCCTCGTTATCATCAAAATATCCGGCGAATTTTTCCGACGTGGTCAGCACGATCTCGCGCCGGTCGAGCGCGCGCACGGTCTTTTCCAGGTAGCCTTTGGCGCTGAGCTGGTTGACCTTATATGTGGCGTTTGGCTGGGAGATGCCAATGGCGGCAGCGAACTGCGAGACGGTGGGCTTGTCGAGCAGATGGATGATGTCTGCCGAAAACGCTTCCGTCGCGCTCAGGCTGCCAGGGCGCTCTTTGACGGCAGAGAAGAGCTTGCGGTAACAAAACAGCCGGTATTTTCGAAACAGCTTGGCTATGGTGTGGGTGAGCATGGTGAAACCTCGATATTGCATTCAGAATTTTAATTAAAATATTTTAAGTAATTTGTAGTATACGCCCTCTTTCCTGCTGTGTCAAGATTTTTTTGCAAAGCGGGCACAGTTGTGGTATGATTATGAATCATAAAAAGACTGATGCTTGCAGGAGGGCTTTGGTATGAAGGTGCTGGCAGTCATTGATATGCAAAAGGATTTTATTGACGGCGCATTGGGTACACGCGAGGCGGTCGCGATCGTCCCGAACGTCGCAGCGCGCATTCAAAAAGCGCGGCAGGACGGCGAGCTGGTCGTCTTTACGCGCGATACGCACCGGGATGATTATTTATCCACGCAGGAAGGGCGGCTTTTGCCGGTCGCACACTGCCTGTACGGCGAGGCCGGGTGGCAGATCGACGCGGCGCTGGATGTTGCAGACGCGCCCGTCTTTGACAAGCCGAGCTTCGGCTCGATGCAGCTGGCTGCGTATGTGCAAACGCTGCCCGGACTCGAAGCGGTGGAGCTGGTCGGGCTGTGTACGGATATTTGCGTGATTTCCAACGCGCTGCTCATCAAGGCGGCTGTGCCGGAGATTTCGGTTTCGGTGCGCGCAGACTGCTGCGCCGGGGTCACCCCCGAACGGCACGAAAACGCGCTGCGGGCGATGCAGTGCTGTCAGGTCACCGTTGTATAAGCAGAACGTTACAAGACAGTGCCCCGCCGCTGCCGGGAAGGCAGTGGCGGGGCACTTGGCGTGTTTGGGCTTATTTGGTGCGGCTGCATGAGGTGCAGCTGTCTTCGGGCTTGATACATGGCTCGTTTTTCCCCGGGAAAAAGGCATCCATCGGGAACTCAATCTGGCTGAAGACCTCGCAGGGGCTTTCGGTGTTTGCGCCGCCGACCGCCGCGCAGGTCTTGGTCGGTACGCAGTAGTCAAAGGTCGGGATGAGCAGCTGCGTATCGCGCTCCAGGCGGACGATGGAGAACTGGCCGATGGTCACGAGCAGACGCTTACACTCGCCGGTCAGCACCAGCGGCTCATCGAAGCAGCCCAGCAGTGCCTCGTCGATGGTCGGAACACTCTCGTTCTGGCAGCAGCAGACACAGGCCTCTTTGACCTGCGATCCAAGGATGATGGGGTCGACCGTCTCGGCTACGGCCTTGGGCAGAGCGACGGATTGCAGGGACTTTTTGCAGAGGCAGGCAAGATCGTCTTTGCTGGAAAAAACGCGCGCACACGTTTCGCCGCCGAACAGAACCAGCCGTTTGGAGAAAACGCCAAGGCCGGTGATGGGATTCGTCCTGCCAGCTGAGAGCGTAGCGTCGGCAATGACGCGGTAGTAGAACGTAACGTCGACGGTATAATAGCCTGCGGAATACGGGACACACGCGACCTGGACATCGACAAACAGCAGCTCGACAAAGCGCGCCCGCGCACTGGCCGCGCAGTCGAGCGTCTGCTGCGAGTCGACGGTTAAGTACACGCGCAGATCTTCGATACAATCCTTTGCAAGACAGCTGTCCGTGATCTTCCCCGTATGCACGCAAACCGCTTCACGGATGCCGCGCAGATCACAGCCTTTGCTTGCCTGTGCAGTATCAGACATTCGGATGACCTCCTATATTTGATATCATAAAGGTTCGCGTGGCCGAAAACTGGGTCGTTCACGCTTCGCTTTCATAACAGTTTATGCAAAAGTGTCTCCATGTGAAACTTCGCGCCGGAAAAGGCTCTGAAAATCCGTGGACAAACGCGCAAATATATGCTAGTATGATATATGTATCAGAATATAAAATGGTGAGGTATGCCTGCACATGAAACTGGATGTCATGGGATTGCAGTTTGATAATGTCACGATGGACGAAGCCGTCGCGCGCGCTGCGTCTATCCTGACCGGAGATACGGTCTGCTACGCGGTCACGCCAAACGCGGAGATCGCCTATGAGGCGCTGCACGATGCGTCGCTGCGCGCACTGCTCAACGGTGCGGATCTTGTTTTGCCGGACGGCGCAGGTGTGGTGCTTGCGTCCCGGCTGTTAAAGACGCCGCTGAAGCAGAAGGTGGCGGGTGTGGATTTTGCAGACCGGCTGCTGACGCTGCTGGAACAGACCGGCGGCGGGCTGTATCTGCTGGGCAGCAAGCCCGGCATTGCGGAACTTGCCGCCGAAAAGATGAAGCAGGCGCACCCGCAGCTGCAAATCTGCGGCACGGCAGACGGATATTTTCAGGATGAAGCTGCCGTCATCGCGCGCATCAATGCGGCGCAGCCACAGGTGCTGTTCGTGTGTCTCGGCGCGCCCAAACAGGAGCTGTTTATGCAGCGGCATCTGGCTGACGTGTCCGTGCGGCTGATGATCGGCCTTGGCGGGACGCTCGACAGCTTCGCCGGAACGGTCAAGCGCGCGCCGGGCTGGATGATCCGGTGTAATCTGGAATGGCTGTATCGGCTCTACCGCGAACCACGGCGCTTTGGCCGGATGCTGCGGCTGCCGAAATATCTCTTTGCCGTTTTGAAAAAAAGGATAAGAGGGTGAGCAACATGGGAAAACTGATCGTGTTTGAAGGAACGGACGGAAGCGGCAAATCAACACAGTTTGCGCTTTTGACCAAGCGTTTGCAGGCCGAGAGCATCACATTTCGCCGTCTGCAATTTCCGCAGTATTTGGAGCCGTCCTCGGCTCTGATCCGGATGTATCTCAACGGAGAGTTCGGTGACGACCCGAACGCCGTCAACGCCTACGCTGCGTCGACGTTTTATGCGGTCGACCGCTATGCGTCGTACCAGCGCGTGTGGAAAAAGGATTACGAAAACGGCGGGCTGATCTTATCCGACCGCTATACCACTTCCAACGCCATCCATCAGGGCAGCAAGCTCGACGGGAAGGCGCGCGAGGATTATTTTGCATGGCTGTATGATCTGGAATTTCACCGCATGGGGCTGCCAAAGCCCGATCTGGTGCTGTGTCTGGATATGCCGGTCGAGATTGCGCAGTCACTCATGCGCAAGCGTGAAGCCGATACCGGCACGAAGGCCGATATCCATGAGCGCAATGACGCATATCTGCAAAAGTGCCGCGAAGTGGCGCAGCAGGCGGCGGCGTATTTTGGCTGGACGGTCATCTCCTGTGTGCAGGACGGCAAGCTGCGCTCGATTGAAGATATTCACGCCGAAGCCTATCGCCACGTAAAACAGTGTCTGGAGGAAGCATAAATGGTAACGATCATTCTGGGAACCGGCTTTGAGCCGATGGAAGCCATCGCGCCGTGTGATCTGCTGCGCCGCGGCGGTGTGCAGGTGCAGTTTGCAGGAATCGGCGCGCACGATATCACCGGCGGCCACGGCATCCGGGTACACGCGGACTGTCTGATCGAAGACGTTGATCCGGCGCAGACTGAGATGGTCATTTTGCCCGGCGGGCTTGGCGGTGTGGCGTCCATCCTCGCCTGTCCGGCTGCTTTGGATCTGGTAACGCGGGTCTATGATGCGGGCGGCTTTGTCGCGGCCATCTGCGCCGCGCCGACCATTCTGGCCAAGCTCCATCTGACCGACGGACACAAGGCCACCTGCTATCCCGGCATGGAAGAGCAAATGGGCAGCGCCGTGATGATCTGCGCCGGTGCGGTGCAGGACGGTCGCATTTTGACCGGGCGCGCAGCCGGTTCGGCTGACGAGTTTGGCCTGTTATGTCTGCGCGCGCTCAAGGGCGCAGACGCAGCAGACCAGGTCGCAAACGGCATCGTATACCGCGCATAAGGAGGAGCATATGGCACAACAAAACCCCAATCCCCGCCCCGAACAGCTTCCGGACGAAGACAGCGAACTGGAAAAACAGTTTGAGTCTTTGTCTCTTGATGAGCTGTTGGCTTCGGTGCGGGACGATCTTGCGCGCGGCGACTCCCCTGCCGCTGCACCTGTGCAGCAGCCCACCCCCGAAGCGCCCGAAAAAAAGAAAACTCCCGGAATGCAGCCGCTCTTTGAGCCGAAAATTCCGGAAGAATATGCCGATCTGACCGTTGATGAACCGGCAGCTGCCGAGGACGAAGCGCCGCAGAAGCCGCAGTCCCGTCTGCCGTCCGGCATCAAGGTACTTTTGTATGTGTGCTGCGTGCTGGCTGCATCGGTCCTGCTGGCCGTGGTGGTCTGGCGCTGCGCAGACGATGTGCTTTCGCTGACCAAGGAAGATGCCGAAGTTGTTGTCGATATTCCGGACGGGGCAAGCATCTCGCAGATCGCGCAGGAATTGAGTGACAAGGGTCTGGTGCGCTCGCCAACGCTTTTTCAGCTTTACTGCTGGGTTTCGCGCGCGGAAAAGACCATCGAGCCGGGCACGTATACGCTCAGTACGCGCTATGATTTCCACGCGCTGGTGGAAAACATGGTCGAAGCCAGTCCGGACCGCGCAGTCGTTTCCGTCACCATTCCGGAAGGCTATGAATGCGAAGATATTTTCCGGCTGCTCGAGGCAAACGGCGTGTGTTCCTATGCCGATCTGGCCGACGCGTGTGCCTCTTACGAATTTGAATACGAGTTCTTGCAGGATCTGCCCTACGGCAGCGAAAACCGCCTTGAGGGCTATCTGTTCCCGGATACGTACCAGTTTTATGTAAACGACGAGCCGGAAAACGTCATTGACAAGTTCCTGCGCAACTTTAACAACAAGTTTACCGACGATCTGTACGATGCGCTGGACGCGCTCAACACGAGGCTTGCCCAGCGGATGCGCGCCAACGGCTTCTCCGAGGCCGAAATCACGTCCGGACAGCTGTCGGTGTATGATCTGGTCACGGTCGCGTCTTTGGTGGAAAAAGAGACGGCGAAAACTTCGGAGAGCGCGTCCATCGCCTCGGTCATCTATAACCGGCTGTGCAGCAAGCTCTATCCCTGTCTGGAGATCGACGCGACCATCCAGTATGCCCTGGCCGAGCGCAAGGAGATTTTGTCCAACGCGGATAAGGGCGTTATCAGCCCGTATAACACCTACACGAATGCAGGTTTGCCCGCAGGGCCGATCGCAAGCCCCGGTATGAACTCCATCCGCGCGGCGCTGTATCCGGCTGAGACGAATTACTACTTCTACGCCCTGAACGCCGACGGCGTGCATCAGTTCTCCGAGACGTACTATGAACATCAGGCGTTCCTCGATCAGCTGGCCGGAAAAGACGAGCCTGCCGAGGAACAGACGCAGGAGAATGAAACCGAACCCGATGAGGCACAGAAAGATGCAGACAATGAGACGTAAGCCGGAACTGCTTTGCCCGGCAGGTGATATGGAGCGGCTGCGCATGGCGCTGGCCTATGGCGCGGATGCGGTGTATCTGGCCGGGACAAGCTTTGGAATGCGCTCGTTTGCGGGGAATTTCACCCCGCAGGAGCTGGTGCAGGCTGTGCAGCTGGCGCACGCGGCCGGAGTGCGCGTTCACTGCACGGTCAACGTCATGCCGCGCAACGAAGAAGCCGCCGCGCTGCCGGCTTATCTGGAGCAGCTTGACGCAGCAGGCGTCGACGCGCTGATCCTGGCTGATCTGGGCGCGTTCACGCTGGCCGGGCGCTATGCGCCGCACTGCCAGCGGCATATCTCCACGCAGCAGTCCATTGCAAACTATGTCTGTGCGCAGAGCTGGTTTGATCTGGGTGCAAGCCGTGTCGTACTTGCGCGCGAGCTGAGTCTGGCTGAGATACTGGACATCCGCGCGCGCGTCTCGCCGGAGCTGGAGCTGGAAACGTTCTGCCACGGGGCGATGTGCGTGTCGTACTCCGGGCGGTGCCTGCTCAGTAACTATATGACCGGGCGCGACTCCAACCGCGGTGCGTGTGCGCAGCCGTGCCGGTATCAATATGCGCTGATGGAAGAAAAGCGCCCCGGTGAGTTCTTCCCGGTTTTTGAGGATGAACAGGGTACGTACATTTTAAACTCCCGCGATCTGTGCATGATCGACCATCTGGACGAGCTGTGTGACGCGGGCATCGACTGTCTGAAGATCGAAGGCCGCGCCAAATCGGCCTATTACGCGGCCATTGTGACGGGCGCGTACCGGCACGCGCTGGATGATGTGTGGCACGGTCGCGCAGCCGACCCGGTCTGGCGAGATGAGGTCGAACACGTTTCACACCGGCACTACTCCACGGGCTTTTACTACGGACAGCCGGGACAGTATACGCAAAGTTCGCGCTATCTGCGGCAATGGCAGATCTGCGCCGTTGTGGAAAGCTGCGATGCAGACGGCAACGCAGTCATGAGCCTGCGCAATAAGTTCGCCGTGGGAGACACAGTCGAGATCGTCGGGCCTGACCTGCGCCCCTTCGTCTGGCAGGTCGAGCCAATGGAAGATATGGACGGGCTTCCCCTTTCCGAGCCGCGCACCCCGCAGCAGCGCTTCCGCGCAAAGCTGCCGCAGGCCGTGCCGCCGCTTTCCTTTGTGCGGCACGCGGTGGATCTGTCCGGCGTGTAAGGTCAAGTAATAATACAGTCCCTGGGAGCATGGCTCCCGGGGACTGTTTTGCATATGGTTCTTATTTTTCTTTGTAATAGAGCAGGCAGTGGCAATAGCCCTCGAAGTCGGGGTCTTTGATCTGGGCGCGAAATTCCGCGCACATACACTTGTTTTCCTCAGTTCGCGCAAGGCGGCAAGGACAGTATCCTCCGGTCTGCTGCAAGCCCTCTTTGACCTTTGCCACGACGGCAGCGTCTTCGTTGAGACGAATTTTCACAGCGCTTCCAGCTCCTTTTTCAGTTCGTCCTTCTCGCGATAGCCCACAAGGCGCTTGATGACTTTGCCGTCACGGATGCACAAAAGCGTGGGGATCGACTCGATCTGAAACTCCATAGCGAGGTCACGTTCTTCGTCGACGTTGACCTTGCAGAATTTCACGCTTTGCAGCTGCTCACTCAGTTCCTGTAAGACCGGCGCAAGCATCATGCACGGGCCACACCAGCTTGCCCAGAAGTCCACAACAACAAGCCCTTTGGCCTGTAGGACTTCCTGTTCAAAGCAGTCGATGGTTAGATTCGTCATATTGGTTTCCTCCTTCGTTGGTTCTGGGGTTAGGTTATGCGTTTTCACGCTGTTTCAGTTCGCACAGCATTTGATCGTAAAATTCTTTGCTGATCTTATACTTGCGCAGGTAGATTACATACCCGGCAACGATCAACACCAGCGGCAGCGCCAGCATGGCGAGCTTGATGACGAGTTTGCCGCTTGCGTCAATGGCCGTAGCCGCAACATCCGAGCCGCTGGATTTGATCCCTGCGAGAATGATGCTGAGGCTGATAAGACCCGTAGAGAGCGCGCCGCCGATCTTATTAACCAAAGGCTGGATGGAGAAGGTGATGGACTCCGAGCGGCGGCCAAGCTTCCACTGGCCATATTCGATCGTATCGGCGAGGAACATGAGCATCAACAGCTGGATGAACGCCTGTCCGACGAAGAGCAGTACAGCCGAGACGGCGATGAGAACGATGGAGCGCTCGGCAAAGAAGAACAGCGCGTAGCCCGCAACGACCAGAACGGTTGCACCGGTATAGAGCTGGCGGCGGTCAAACCGCTTTGAAAACAGCGGGAAGATCATCAGCGCGGCCAGCTGCGCCACGCCGCAGACTGCGGCAAGAATGGCGTACAGATTGATATCGCCGTACAGATACTGCATATAATAGGTGGCAAAGCCCGTTGTCGTGCAGTATCCGACCATGAACAGCGCCATTGCCAGTGTCGTCCACATGAGCTGGTCGTTTTTGGTGATGGCGGTCCACATATCACGCAGGGTGAATTTTTCCTCATCCTGCTTGATCTGCCGGTTTTCTTTCACGCCAAACAGCGGGAAGCACAAAAAGCCCAAATACAGCACACTCACCGCCACAGCCACAAGCAGCCACGCTTTGGGCGTATTGCCCAGCGCCGCCGTGATGGGCTGCCAGCCGACCATGATGATGTACATACCGATGTTCGCGCAGATGCGCGCGAACGCGCCGTAGCTCTCGCGCTGTTTCTGATCCTGCGTCAGCGCCGGCAGCAGCGTCCAGTAGGCGATGTCGTTGATGCCGTAGCTGATGTCCCACAGGACATACGCCACCGCGAAGAAAATGACATAGGCCGCACCCGTGCCAATATTGCCGAACAGCACCAGATAGAAGATCACCGAGAGTACGCCGCCGACCAAAATGGCAGGCTTGAACTTGCCCCATTTGGTATGGATGTTGTCAATGACAAGGCCGGTGATGGGGTCATTGACCGCGTCGGCGATGCGCAGCACCGACAAGACAAGGCTCACCGCCGCAAACGTCTGGATGGGCAGCGAAAGGATATTGGACAGGAAGTACAAAAGCGCGTTGGATTCAAACGCGTAGAACATATCCCTGCCGATCGTACCCAGGCCAAAACAGTATTTATTTCTGCGTTCCAGATTTTTCATGCTCACAAACCTCCTTGATGGTATATACATTCGAGCCGAAATCACTTTGCATCCTGCCGTTCGGATCATAGCCCGTGCCGGTAAAGCGCGGCGCAAGCTGCACCCCGGCGGCGAACGCCGCGCCGGATGCCGTCAGCTGCTGCGCGCCGTCGGAAAGCCGGTAATAGCTGTCCGCAGCCGAGACGGCAAGGCCGTTGGCTTTGAGCCGGACGGGAAGTACGTGCCGCAGAAGCGGCCCGAACGCTCCGACCGGCAGCAGCTGCGCTCTGGCTTGCAGTGTATAGCGCTTATCTGCCTTCAGGCCACGCACGGCAAAGCGTTCATAGCCCGGCGCAGCCGGTTGCAGCAGGTGAAACAGGCCGACGATCGTCTCATGCGCGGTCTGCATCTGCCAGACGAGTCCCCCACCGTCCGTCTGGCCACGGGAAAACCGGCCAAATTGCAGCGTGGTGCGGTGAGCCTTATAAAACGCGATCTGTGCGCGCAGCTCGGCGCGCTGCGCCGAAGTCAGGTCTGCAAGATCCAGCTCGTAGCCCAATGCGCCAAAGAAGCTCACATTGCCGCGCGTGGACAGGGGCGTTGCGCGCAGTGTCTGCGCGTGGGGACTGGCCGAGACGTGCGCGCCAAAGCACGACGGCGGATACAGGTAACTCAGGCTCGACTGGATGCGCAGCCGTTCGACCGGGTCGGTGTTATCCGAACACCAGATCTGCGGTGAAAAATACAGCATTCCACAGTCAAAGCGGTTGCCGCCCGACGAGCAGCTTTCCAGCAAAATCTCGGGTCTTGGGTCAAAGATCCGGTGCAGTACGTCGTAAAGCCCCAATATCTGCCGGTGCTGCATCGCGCCAAGTGCGCAGCTGTGGCGGTTCATGTCCCATTTGACATAGGAAATGGGCGCGCAATCCAGAATCGCGCCGATCTGCGAGACAAGATAGTCACGCACTTCCGCTTTGGACAGGTCGAGCAGCAGCTGGTGCCGTCCGAGCAGCTGCTGCCGGTCAAGCGGGTCACGCAGCGCCCAGTCCGGGTGCGCGCGATAAAGCTCGGAATCCGGGCTGACAGACTCCGGTTCGAACCACAAACCAAAGCCAAGACCCATGGCCGCAAGCTTGCCGGCCAGACCGTTCAGGCCGTTCGGGAGCTTCTTTTTGTTGACGGTGTAGTCGCCAAGGCTCGATGTGTCACTGTTGCGCGCACCGAACCAGCCGTCATCGAGGACAAACAGTTCACACCCGAGCGCGGCTGCGCGTTTGCCCAGCTGCAAAAGGCGCGTCTCGGTAAAGTCGAACATACACCCTTCCCAGCTGTTGTATACGATGGGACGCGCGCGTCCGTTCCAGTAAGGCGGAATCAGGTTTTCCTGCACATAACGGTGAAAACCCGCAGACAAGCCGCCAAAGCCCGCATCGGAAAAGCCCAGAACCGTCTCCGGCGTTTCAAAGCGCGCACCGGGCAGCAGCGCCCAGTCAAAATCAGTCGGGCTGATGCCCTGCATCACACGGGTGCGCCCCTGTAGGCTCTTTTGCGCGCTGAGGTAATGGCTGCCGGAATAGAGCAGGTTGAAGCCATAGACTGCGCCGCTTTGCTCCGTTGCGGCCGGATTGGCAAGCAGGAAGCCGGGATTGGCACGGCTCGATGAGCCGCCGGTCGTACTCTCCAGCGCGCAGCGCGCCATGGTGACTGGCGTGACAGTGTGCTGCATCTCCGCGATCCAGCCGCCGGAAAAGGTGTGCATGGACAGTTCGCCGGACAAGTCCACACACGCGCTCATCAGCTTGCGGATATGCAGCGGCTTTTCGCCGCAGTTTTCCAGCACGACCCGGCGCGTGAAGACCGTCGGCAGAACGCCGTAATACAGCCACAGGCGCAGCTGCGCGTGTGCATCTTCGAGCTGTACGCGCAGAACGGTCTGCCCGCGCGAAAGCGGCAGAGATGACGCAGGCAGCTGTTTCAGAACCTCGCAGTCCACGTAATGAAAATCCGTTGAGATGGGCTGTTCGCCGCGCAGCAGCTCCACCGGGCTTTCACGGTAGTCACCGCGCCCGCTGCCGCTCCATTCCAGCGGCAAAATGTCCAGACAGTTTGCGTTGCTGCCCTCACGGTAGAGCGTGCTGTCTCCCCAGCCGTGGCCGGGTTTGACGCAAAGCGCGTCAGCGTCTGCGTTTTCGACGCGCGCGCCGAAGTGTAAATGCTCCAGATAGCCGTCTTTGACGCGGAACAGATAGGAGCTTACTTCATTTTGCAGGTGGAAAACGCCCTGCTTCACCCAGATCATTCG
Organism: uncultured Oscillospiraceae bacterium; assembly: GCA_964434135.1. Classification (GTDB taxonomy): domain Bacteria; phylum Bacillota; class Clostridia; order Oscillospirales; family Oscillospiraceae; genus CAG-170. Next base: position 17,920 of record CAYSTN010000014.1, on the reverse strand, counting down.
ACGCGGTAGACCTCCCCTCTGACGTAGCAGTTGTACGCCTCCTGCGTCACGCCGCCGTGTTCGATCATGTCCGCGTAGAATGTGCCGGAGCGCTTGATCGTGCGGGTCTGCGTCGCGTAGTCGACGTTGACCAGGCCAAAGCGGGCACTCTCGCCCTCAAGCCATTCGAAGTTGTCACAGAAGCACCAGTGATAGTAGCGCTCAAAGGGCAGACCGGACTGGACGATGACCTTGAGGTGTTCGTACAGATACCGCGAACGGAAGGAATCCTGATTGTCACACGTGCCGTTTTCCGTGACCCAGATCGGCCGCGGCAGAAGTGTTTCGAGCTTGGCTGCGCACAGCGCGATGCCTTCGGGATAGATCTCCCAGCCCAGATCGTTGCGCGGCGAGTTTTTCCGTACACCGTCGGCAAGGCCGGAAATGGTCGAACGGGTGTAGTAGTTTACGCCGTGGAAATCGCAGTATTCCCCTTTTCCCGTCTTCCAGTGGTTGCGCAGCGGCAGACGGAACACGCCTGTGGTCATCGCTTCGCTGATCGCGCCCTGAAACAGCCACTCGGTCAGGCGCGCCATGGACACATGGAGCGGATTTTTGGGGTTTTCGGGGTCAAACACGCGAAGATGGTTGGCAAAGCCGACTTTGGTGTCGGTAAAGCCCAGCTTTTCGCGTACCTCATGCAGCATTTTATAGCAGACGATATGGCAGTGCGCCATATTTTCCAGCACCGTGAACGTCTCGGCAAAGCTCTTGTGTCCCGGAGGCCAGCTGCCGTAGAAGTTGCCGTTGAGGGCGTAGACGTTCGGCTCGTTGATGGTGATCCAGTCGCTGACCAGGTCGCCGAAGCGCTCGGCGCACAGGCGGGCAAAGTCGAGGAAATCCTGCAGGTTCTCACGTTTGGAAAACGCGCCCATGCTCTCAAACCACATGGGGTTGGAGAAGTGGTGGATGGTCAGCAGCGGGCGCACACCGAGCTTTTTCATATATTGCAGCTCCGCGCGGTAGCGCTCAATGGCAGACTCGTTGATCTCGCCGCGCGCGGGCATGATACGCGCCCATTCCACGCCGATACGGGCAACCGGCAGATGCAGCCCCGCCATCAGCGCGCAGTCTTCGCGCCAGCGATTCCAGTGGTCATCGGCAATCGCCGGGTCAGAACCGTCTTTGATCTTGCCGCGGTGATACCAGTCGTTCCAGTTGCTGCCGACCTCGCCGCCTTCGATCTGTGCGGCGGCAGAGCTTGCGCCTAATAAAAAGCCTTCCGGAAACTGTAAACGCATACATTGCCCTCCTGTTTTATCGTTGCCCATAGGTAATCTTATTGTATGAGGTTTTGCCCTTTCCCGCAAGTGTCAATTTTGGACGAAAGAAAGGGGCAAAATCTGTTCAGGTTTCCATATGGCGAAATGCAAAAGCTATGTTACAATAATATTGTTGTTATGGAAACCGATCACGGGGAATGGGAGAAAACTGGTATGCAACATACACGATGGTACAAAGACAAGGTATTTTATCAGATCTGGCCGCGCAGCTTTCTGGATGCAAACGGTGACGGCGTGGGCGATCTGTGGGGCGTTTACGAAAAGCTGGATTATTTGCAGGCGCTGGGCATTGACGGGGTGTGGTTTTCACCGCTGTATCCGTCACCCGGGGCAGACTGCGGCTATGACATTTCCGATTATATGGACATTGCGCCGGAATACGGCGGCATGGATGCGTTTTGCGCCGTGCTGGACGGACTGCACGCGCGCGGGATGAAGCTCATCATGGATCTGGTTGTCAACCACACCAGTGACGAGCATCCGTGGTTTCAAAAGTCCCGGCGGCGCATCGAGCCATATACCGATTACTACATCTGGCGGCCGGCGCGCCCGGACGGCAAGCTTCCAAATAACTGGGACAGCCATTTTGAGGGCAAAGCCTGGCAGTGGGATGATCTGCGGCAGGAATATTATCTGCATCTGTTCGCCGTCAAGCAGCCCGACCTCAACATGGACAATCCGCTCGTGCGCGACGAAGTCAAGCGCATTTTAAAGTTCTGGCTCGATCTGGGCGTAGACGGATTCCGCGAGGACGTTATTACATTTATCTCGAAAAAGCAGGGGCTGCCGAACGACCACCTGTTTCCCATCTACAAGGGCATCCGGTTTTATAACCATGGGCCGCGTATCCATGCGTATTTGCAGGAATTTCGGCGCGACGTGCTGGAAAACTACGACTGCATGACCCTTGCCGAAGCGCCGCTCGTTTCGCCGCAGCGCGCGCTGTCGTATATCGAGGAGTCAGACACGAACGAGATCGATATGATGATCCAGTTTCAGTGTATGTGCGCCGACTGCCTGTTTACGGATTATCTGCCGCGCAAGTTTTCCCTGCGGAGGCTGCGGCGCGCACTGCGCAACTGGCAGACGCAGCTCGACGGGCGCGGGTGGAATATGCTGTATCTGGAAAACCACGACCATCCGCGCGTCATCTCGCGCTACGGCAGCGAACGCTACCGCGTGGAAAGCGGGAAAATGCTCGCGGTGTGCTATCTGTTTTTGAAAGGAACGCCGTTTTTGTATCAGGGACAGGAGATCGGCATGACCAACTGGTATCCGTCGCACACGAGCCAGTACGAAGACGTGCAGACGCGCAACCAGCATCCGGACTGGCCGGAAGAAAAGCGGCTGAAACTGTATCACCGCGCCTCGCGCGACTCGGCGCGTACCCCGATGCAGTGGAGCGCAGAGCAAAACGCGGGCTTCACGACCGGAACGCCGTGGTTCCATGTCAACGAAAACTACCGCGAGATCAACGTTGAGCAGGCGCTGGCCGACCCGGATTCCATCCTGCATTTCTACAAAAAGGCCATTGCACTGCGCAAGCAGCTGCCTGTCGTGCGCGACGGCAGCTACCAGGAATATGAACGCAGCTCCAACGAGTTGTATGTCTATGTGCGTGAGACAAAAGAGCAGAAGCTGCTCGTCGTATGCTCCTTCACCGACCGGCCGGTGCGGTTTTACCCACCGCGCGGCCTGTCGCTGCGTGATATGAAGCTGCTGCTGAGTAATTACGACGCGCAACAGGACGAAGACAGTTTCCTCACCCGTCCATATGAAGCGCGGGTGTATCTGTACGAATAAGAAACCGGAACAAACGACCCCGGCAGACACGAGCCTTTGTGCCTGCCGGGGTTTGCTGTGCGCTTCAGCTGTTCTCCTGTTCGGCCAGATACCGCGCGACGTACACGCCGCTGGCCGACGCATGGGACAACGAATGCGTAATGCCGCTGCCGTCACCGATGATGAACAGCCCCTTGTGCGCAGTCTCAAGGTGTTCGTCAACGGTGACTTCCATGTTGTAGAATTTGACCTCGACACCGTACAGCAGCGTATCGTCGTTGGCCGTACCGGGGGCGATCTTGTCAAGCGCGTAGATCATCTCGATGATGCCGTCGAGGATGCGCTTGGGAATGACCAGAGACAGATCGCCCGGTGTGGCCGAAAGCGTCGGGGTGACGAAGGATTTTTCAATGCGCTTCGGCGTGGAACGCTGGCCGCGAATGAGGTCGCCGAAACGCTGCACCATCACGCCGCCGCCAAGCATATTCGAAAGCCGCGCAATGGACTCGCCGTAACTGTTGGAGTCGTTGAACGGCTCGGTAAAGTGCTTGGAGACAAGCAGGGCGAAGTTGGTGTTCTCGGTCTGCTTGGCAGGGTCTTCATAGCTGTGGCCGTTGACGGTGACGATGCCGTTGGTGTTCTCGGTGACGACTGCACCGCGCGGGTTCATGCAGAAGGTGCGCACAAGATCCTGATACTTATCGGTTTTATAGACGATCTTGCTCTCATAAAGCTCGTCGGTCAGATGTTTGAAGATATCTGCCAGCAGCTCAACGCGCACACCGATATCCACGCGGTTGGACTTTGTGGGGATGTGCAGGTCTTTGCAGACGCTCTCCATCCATTTGCTGCCGCTGCGGCCGACGGAAATGATGCACTGCTTGCAGGTATGCGTGTCGTGATCGGTGACAATCTCGTAGCCGCCGTTAGTCGCCAGCACCTGCCGCACCGGTGTGCGGAAATGGAAATCGACCTTCGATTCCAGTTCGGCAAAGAGATTTTTCAGAACGACAAAGTTGATATCCGTCCCCAGATGGCGCACCGACGCGTCCAGAAGATGCAGGTTCGATTGCAGGCAGCGTGTTTTGAAGGCGCTGTTGGCCGTGGTATACAGGCGCGTATGCTCGCCGCCGTGGCTGACGTTGATCTCGTCGACGTAGTGCATCAGATTCATTGCCTGTTTTTTGCCGATATAGGCGTAGAGCGTACCGCCAAAATCGTTGGTAAGGTTATATTTTCCGTCGGAAAATGCGCCTGCGCCGCCAAAGCCGTTCATGATGGCGCACGTCGGGCAGCCGATGCAGTGCTTGACCGTTTTGCCGTCAATGGGACATTTGCGCTTTTCCAGCGGCTGCCCCTCTTCAAACACAGCGATTTTCTTTTCCGGACAGAGTTTCGCAAGCTCATAGGCGGAAAAAATGCCGCCCGGGCCTGCGCCGATGATGATAATATCATATTGCATGGAGATTTCCATCCTTTCCATAGGCATCGAGTTGCGCATACAGTATACCACACCCCATGCCCATTCGGCAAGAAAAACCACCATGCAAAGTGCAGATGGACGCTATAAGCACTGCGATTAAAGCAAAATACAGATCATCCCGCCGGTATTCTCGTTGACCATGCGGCCAAGCGTCCGCGTGAGCTTTTGCCGTGCGTCGGCGGGCATCCGCACGAGCTTGGCGTTCACACCCTCGGAGACGAGTTCATAGAGCGATTTTCCGAAAATGTTGCTCTGCCAGAGCTTTTCCTCGTCCTGCTCATATTCATCGAGCAGGTGGCCGATGAGCTGCTGCGACTCCTGTTCGCCGCCGACCATGGGGCTGACTTCCGTCTCGATCTGCGCACGCAGCATATGAATCGACGGCGCGCTTGCGCGCAGCCGCACGGCAAAGCTGCCGTTTTTGCGGATGATCTCCGGTTTTTCGAGCTTCAGCTCCCCGGCCTGCGGCATGACGATGCCGTACCCCGTCGAGCGCACCTGCTCCAAAGCGCTGCGTACCCGGTCGTATTCCTTTTTGCTCTGCGCCAGCTCATGCAGCAGCACGATGAGTGTTTCGTCGTCGGTGATCTCCGCCTCTGCCTGTTTGGAAAGTTCCTCATAAAACAAAGCCTGCGGCATCTGCACCTCGCAGCTGACCGTGCCTGTGCCAAGATCGACCTCACACACGCGCAGCGCTTCGACTGCGTCTAGCTGTGTGAGCGTTTGCAACACGGCTTCGGCTTCGCGCACACTGCCGAGTGTTTCGGCGCGCTCGAGCATGGCCGCGTAGAGCGCGGCTTTGGCCGGGTGCGTCTGTGGCAGTGCGCGCAGCCAACTTGGCAGGAAAAAGCGCAGCTCCTCGACCGGAAAAGCGCACATGAGTGCGCGCAGCAGCTGCGTGATATCCTGCGGCTGCATTCGCATACAGTCCATAACGAGCGCCTGCGCGCCATATTCGCGCTGGATTTGCTCACACAGGGCATCGGCCTGCGGGTGATCTTGCTGCTGCGTGTTGATGATGACAACAAAGGGCTTGCCCGTCTTTTGCATATCGCGGATGGCGCGGCTCTCGGCTTCGCGATAGTCCTCGCGCGCAATGTCGGTGATCGTGCCGTCGGTGGTCAGGACGATGCCGATGGAGCTGTGGTCTTCCATCACCTTGCGTGTGCCAAGCTCCGCAGCCTGCGCCATGGGCAATTCCTCTGCCGCCCAGGGCGTTGTGACCATGCGGGGCTTGCCGTCTTCGGTGTCACCGACCGCGCCGGGGATCATATAGCCCACGGAGTCGATCAGGCGTACCCGCAGCGTCGTTTTTCCGTCGGGACAGATGCGCGCGGCCTCATTCGGGACAAATTTCGGCTCTGCGGTCATGATCGTACGACCGGAGCCGGACTGCGGCAGCTCGTCCGTGGCGCGCTCACGCGCGTAGGCATCTTCGATATTGGGCAGTACCAGCTGCTCCATAAAACGTTTGATAAAGGTCGATTTTCCCGTCCGCACCGGCCCGACTACGCCGATATAGATCGTACCGTTCGTCCGGTTCGCGATCTGCTCGTAAATATTCCTGTTTTCCATACTTCGCCTCCCGCTTCGTTACATGGGGATGAGCAGCAGCTGCCCGGCATCCGCCTCCGGCTGTGATAGCCCATTGGCCGTCTGAATGGCTTCGGTCGTGGTACGATACTGTTTGGCAAGCTCCCAGAGCGCCTGTTGGCGGGCTGTGCGTCGGATGATGACGGACGCGCGGGGTTCGCGCTGCGTCTCGTGTGGGTCGATACTGCCGCCCACAAGGTTTTTTAGCGTCTGCTTGCAGAAACATTGCAGAGAAAATACCCCCTCGCAGCGCAGCTCGATCGCGCCCGTGCCTGCCGTGGCGCTGCATTCCGGCAGAAGCACAAGCGACGCTTCACAACTGCCTGTTTCGCACAGTGCCGTCCGGCACGTCAGCTCCACACGGGCTGTGTGCATCTGCAACGTGCCGTCGGCGTCGGCGTACAGAACATCCACGCGCAGCGGCGCATGGATCACAAGACCGTCTTCGGTGCGCTGCTGGGTCTGTTCCTGCTGATATATCCGGCAGTCGAGTACAGCCGAAACGCTTTCGACCGGCAAACTCTCGCGCAGCGACGCGCGGATGCTCTGTCCGTCCAGACGCATCAGATGTTCCTCGGTCTGCCACTGTGGGGTAAAGGTTCCCCGTGTCGAGTAGGCATCTTCGCAGACGCACAGCTGCTGCACAGTCAAAATCAGGCACTGCATCACCAGTCCCACGCCCAAAAGCAGCTTCTGTCCGTCCGCCGTGCCGATCAGCTCTGCCTGCACACCGGTCAGGCACAGGCTCGTTTGCAGGGTTTCCTCGTGCGAGTAGGTCTGCTGCAATTGGCAATATTGCGAGAACGGAACAGACAAACTCAGCGTCCGCACGATGTTTTGCGCATCCAGGTACGTCAGCAGCAGCTCGAGTTTTCCCTTGGCCAGTGCCTTGTCACCGACCAGATTCTGCTCTTGCAGCACAGGGTTTACCGCGCAGCTGATGAGCTGTGACGCGGCGGCTCTTCCTTTCGGCAGCACAAGCTCCTCACTGAGGCTGAACGCCCGCTCGGACAGCTCGACGGGAACCAGGCTGGAATAGACGGCTGTTTTCTGCTGCAAGCAGCCCGGTGCGTCTTGCAGTGTGCTGCCGGCTTCACTCGTCGGCTCATAGCCGTCTGCCTGTACCAGAACGTTGACCCGCAGCAATAGTTTGCGCGAATTGATCAGCCGAGCATCTGCGCTGCGGATGGTACAGCTGACACAGGAAAGGGTCTGCTCCTGCCACTGCGGATGCTCCAGCTTTGCGGTAAATGGCAGCTGCGCCGAGAGCGGCTGGATATCCCCCTGCTCGTCGGCATACAGACAGCTCGCGCGCAGAAGCCCGGTGATGAGCAAACTGCCGTCCCGGCTGGTCTTGCTTTGCAGCTCCGGCTCGGCATAACAGATGAGTGTCCGGGACGCGTCAGCCATCGCGTCGGGTATGATGAGTTCCTGCGTCTGCTCCTGCGCAACAGACAGGTGCGCAACCCTGCGCAGGCAGGGAAATTGGGTCTGTTCAAATGTAAGCTCCATAGTCTCAACTCCTTGTAGGTTCTATCTCATGTATACGCGCCTGTGGACAAGGATATGTTACCGCAGGCAGACAATCCCCGCCACAATGAGCGCCGCAGCGCACAAAAGCCGCCAGAACCAGCTGCCCAACGCGAACGACAGCAGCAGTCCCAAGCCCAGTCCCAAAATAAGCAGCGCAAGCTGCCCATGCCTGATGCACATAAAGATCCCCCCTGCCAGCATATGCGGCAGAGGGGATAAAAACGCCCGTCGTGTGCGTGCTCCACTATCGTTTTTTTCGTTCTTCACCTGTCGGTGCTGCGTCCGGGCGCGGCTGGGCGCGCTCTTCAACCGGCTGCGGCTGCGCGCCCATCTGCATGGTGCCCATGGCGCTGATATCCAGCCCCTGCGCGCCGATCAGCGTCGCAGCGCCCTGCTGCGTGTGCTGCGTAGAGGGTATGCTGCCATCAAGCTGGCCGCGAATGGACTGTGCGCGCAGCTTCACCAGCTTATAGAGTGTCTCAGCGGCAGCGACGTATTCGTCGTAGGAATAAAAGGCCGTCGGGTCAGTCTCGACCAGCGCGTCGAGCTGGCTGCGCACCCGCTCATAAAACGCATCAAAGCCCCCGCCGTCCACATATTCTTCGACCAGCCGGCTCAAATAGGCATAATACCGGCTGTGGTACGTTTCGTCTGCCAGCAGTGTGTCAAAAAAGTCCGTGGCCGCGAATGCGTCATCGATGGGCGAATTGACCACGCTTTCCGCCGTCGTGCGTCCCATGCCGCCAAAGGCCAGATTATAGTCCCACGGCAGCAGACTCAGCTTCCCGTCGGCTTCATACAGATAGTAGTTGTGCGCCATCGTGCCGGAAAGGCTGTCGTCGTTCACGCTGAAAATATGCACGGCCATATACCGCAGCAGTGCGTCGGTATCCATGTATGTCTCCAATTCGTTCCCGGCCGCGATGTTTTTCAGCGCCGTGACCACGCGCTGCTTTTCTCCGGTCTTGGCCTTCGTGACCGCGCCGTCCCAGATGGTCTGATAGCTGCTCAGTTTATCGTCGGTATAGTTGAGATCTGCGCCGCCGGACGAAAAAATACCGCTTAGCCCAAACATCGTCTCCGGCCGGAAGTCGTCTCCCGGCTGAAAGTCTTCACCCGGCTGAAAGTCTTCACCAGACGGAAAGCCTTCTTCCGGTTTGAAGCCTTCACCGGGCCGGAAATCGCCGCCGTCCGGCGGCTGCGGCATCGAACCGTCCGGCATACCGCCCATACCGCCTGCGCCGCCCATCTGCATTCCCTCGGGTTTATACAACGCACCGGAACGAAGTCCGTAGTTGCGCAGCAAAAAGCTGTCTTCCACCGCTTCCAGCGCAAGATACACGCCCCAGTATTCGCCGTTGACGCTGATCTTCGCATAGTTGTATAGCGACGCATCCGCGTCCAGATACTGGAACATATCATACACCAGCGCCTCTTTCATATTGGTCGCGTCGGCGTAGTTGTTGTTGAGGACAAGCTTATCCAGACCGAAACAGGTCTGCCCGTCGACATACTGGTCAAATTCCAGCTTGAAGCTGTAGCGGTCGGTTGTCGGGTCGTTGGCAATGGCGCTCAGGCTGGTGTTGCCCTTTGGACGGATGCCAACGCGGTAAAATGTCTCACCGTTGACCGTCACGTCACAAATACTGTACGTTTCTTCCAACGCGCCGTCCAGCATCGTCTGCCAGTCATCTTCGTCCATGATAATATCGATCTCGATGAGCGTGTCGGTGTCAAATAAAGCCGTCTCATAGTCCATGGTAACGGCTGCCTCGGCCTGCTGCGTCAGCTGCCCGGAAAACCCGATGGCGCACACACACGCAGCAACGGCCAGCAGCATCACGATCACAATGCCGATCTTTGTATATCGGTGTTCAAGCATAGCCGACTCCCACGTCAGGAAAGATAGTCTCCGTTGTAGCTGACGAGCGTGGCGTTCGTCACGCCCGGCAAGTGCGCAAGCGTGTTGACGAAGTCCGTCGATGCGTTCTTGCTGCGAACTTCGACTGTCAGTTCCATCCCGGAGACGTTGATGGTCTTGGCTTTTACGACAAATTTCCCGGCCATATGCTTCAATTCCTCCAATGCAGCAGCTTCTGCCGACTCCTGTTCGCAGCCAAGTACAAGGATATACGGCTGGTTGCGTACCTTACGGTTGGCAAACAGCAGCAGAACCACGCCTATGATCGCCGAGCCGATGACTGCCAGCGGGATCATGCCCGCTCCAATGACGATGCCCACGGCCAGCGACCAGAACAAAAAGACGATCTCCATCGGTTCTTTGATGGCTGTGCGGAAACGGACGATGGACAGCGCGCCCACCATACCAAGTGAGAGAACCACATTGGACGTGACAGCCATAATGACCAGCGTCGTGACCAGAGACAGTCCGACGAGCGTCAGCGCAAAGCCGCCGGAATACAAAACGCCGGTCAGGGTCTTCTGATAGACAAAGAAAATAAACAGCCCGATAATGAGCGCGACAGCCATGCCGAGCGCTGTGTCAAGGATGGAAAACTCGGAAACGCTCTGCAAAAAACTGGACTTAAAAATGTCGTTAAAATTCATGAATAACTGCTCCTTTTTGCTAAAAATTCAACCAAATCTGCGGCAAATCCCATATTTGGAAAACGCCTGCAAGCGAAGATCATGCCCGCGCAGTACATCCGCAAGAATCTGCGGCAAAAACGCGTCGTACTTGATCTCCAAAATACGCGCACCCGGCAAGTCAGTCGCGCAGATGTCCGGGATGTTTGCCGCATCAAGTTTCGGGGTAAACAAACTCGTTCGGATGCCGGAGTCAAACGTCACACGGACATTGCCCGGCGCATAGACATACGGCTCACGGATATAGCTGACCAGTACGCGCGGGCGCAGCTGCAGCGTGTGCATCTTGCAGTACAGTTCGCGCACGAGCGGTGACGGGTGCGTGAGCATCCAGCTGCAATCCCCTCGCAAAATGCGCGCAAATTCTTCCTGCGTAAGATTTGCGTCAAGCTTTTGGCACAGATCGTTGTATTTGCATTTTTTCTCCAGCGTGATATACGACCGGTCATCCTGATACCAGCGAATGCGGAATTTTTCGCGAAACTGCACCCCGTCCAGCTTTTCGCGCAATGCTTCGTCCCGGTAGTTTTCAAAATAGATGCTGCGAATGGTGTATGTCCCGGTCGAGCCGACGTGCGCGTCGGGCTGCATGATGCACCGCAGCTGTCTGCGCAGCGCCTGATACGTACTTTCGTCGATGGTACACTTCAGCTCATGCCGGTACGTTCCTGTTGCGTCCATACCAGACCTCCTTTCCGGCTCTAATCATAGCAGAACACTCTGAAATGTTCCTGAAAAATTTGCTAGTCACGCCAGCAGTTTTCTGCGCACCGCTTTTGACATCTTTTGCGCTGCGTGGTATACTGAAGACCCTGAAATCCGAAAACATTTTGCCGAAGAGGAGGACTGACCATGCAGCAGCGGGTGCGCATTCGGGATATTGCTGACGAGCTGGGGGTGAGCTGCGCGACAGTCTCCAACGTCATCCACGGCAAGACACAAAAAGTCTCAGCGCAGACCATCGCGCGCGTACAGGCGCTTTTGGAAAAGCGGCAGTATATACCCAGCATGGCCGGGCTGCTGCTGGCGCAAAATGACTCGCGCATCATCGGCGTTTTCCTCAACGACCACGAGAAATATGAAGGCCATCCGCTCGAAGATGCCTTTCTTGCTGCTTCTGTTAACGCGCTGTCCACCGAGATCGAAGCGCAGGGGCAGTTCATGATGGTCAAAAAGGCCAAAAGCGCCGCAGATATCCTGCGCTTTGCGTCCATGTGGAATATGGACGGCGTGGTCATGATCGGCTTTTGCCGGCAGGATTATCTCTACCTGCGCAACCATATGCACATCCCGTTCGTTGTATACGACGGCAGCTGTCCGTCACCGGAACGCTTTGTCAACATCACCATCGATGACCGCGACGGCGGCGCGCAGGTCGGCGCACTGCTGCGGCAGCTTGGGCATCGGCGCGCGCTGTGCGTGGCCGACAATCAGGTTGGCGTGGACGCAGCGCGGATGCAGGGCTTTTGTGAAGCATTCGGTGCAGGCAACGTTGCGCAGCTGCTCGTGCCGATGCACCGCGATGACAGGCTGGCCTTTTATGCGCGCAAGCTGCCCCTGCTGCGGCAGGTCACGGCTGTGTTTGCCGTGTCCGATCTGTACGCCATCGAGCTGATACAGTTTTTGCACGGGCAGGGGCTGCGTGTGCCGGATGATCTTTCGGTTGTAGGCTTCGACGATATCCCGCTGGCGCGGCAGCTGCACCCGGCGCTGACTACTGTGCGGCAGGACAGCACCCTGCGCGCAAAAACGGCGCTCGGGATGCTGCGGGCGCTGCGCGCTGCGCAGGATGTTTCCCCTACCGTTACCCTGCCGGTCGAGCTGGTCGTGCGCGAGAGTACCGCTTGCCCGAAATGAGCGTTCGTCAGCATCTGGATACAAAAAATACAGCCCCGGCGGGCTGCATTTTTGATTGATTCCGCTTTGTGTTATTTCAGCAGGCAGACGGCGTGGGCGGCAATGGCTTCGCCGCTGCCGGTAAAGCCCAGCCCTTCTTCCGTCGTGGCTTTGACGCTGACATTCCCGATATCGGTACAAAGCGCCTCGGCAAGAATGCTGCGCATCTGCCGGATATGGGGTGCGAGCTTTGGCCGCTGGGCAATGACCGTTACGTCGAGGTTTTCCAGCTCGTATCCCGCCCGATTCAGGCGCGCGGCAACCTCGCGCAGCAACGCGACGCTGTCCGCGCCCAAATAGCGCGCGTCATTGTCCGGAAACAGCTGGCCAATATCCCCCATGGCCGCCGCGCCGAGCAGCGCGTCCATGACCGCGTGAGTCAGAACGTCCGCGTCGGAGTGTCCGTCCAGTCCCCTTTCATACGGGATCGTCACGCCGCCTAAGATCAGGCTTCTGCCTTCTGCAAGCCGGTGGACATCGTAGCCGTGGCCAATTCTCATGCGTTTTCCCTCCGCTTTAGAATCAGCGCCGCAAGCTCCAAATCAAGCGGCGTGGTGAGCTTCAGATTCTCCTCGTTGCCGTCCGTCAGCTGGACGGGAAAGCCCAGCGCCTCAACGGCGCTGCAATCGTCTGTCAGTGCAAGGTGCTTCTGCTGTGCGTTTTGCAGCGCGGCGGCGAGCAGATCGCGGTCAAACACCTGCGGCGTCTGCACGGCAAAAAGGGTGCTGCGGTTGGGCGTTTGCTCAATTGCACCGGTGGACGAGACTTTGATGGTGTCCTTGACCCGCACAGCCGGAGCGGCTGCGCCAAAGCGCTGCGCCTTGGCTACTGCCGCGCAGATGATGGCATCGGTAATAAGCGGCCGCGCACCGTCATGGACGGCGATGAGCGCTGCGCGCTCTGACACGGCCTGCACACCCGCCATAACAGACTCCGTGCGGGTCTTGCCGCCGGGTACGATGAGCCGTACCTTTTCATAGGCGTACAGATAACGGCTGATTTTCTCCATCAGCTCCGGCTGCGTGACAACAACGATCTCGTCGATCATTGCGCAGCGGTCAAATACGTCGACCGTCCGGCAGATGACGGGCAGCCGCTCCAGCAGCGCCAGAATTTTGTTCTCGCCGCCCATACGCGTGGAGCTTCCGGCGGCGACGATCACGGCTGCGCAGTAGCTTCTGCCTAGCTTGCGCCGGATCGTCAGCGCTTTGCGCGAGATCTCACTGAGCTTCATAGTCTTCTCCTCGATTACAGTGCCTGGACGAGCTGTTTGTAAGTCTCGCCGCGCACCATGAAATTTTTAAACTGGTCAAAGGCCGCACACGCGGGCGAAAGCGTGACGATATCGCCGCAAACCGCGTTCTGCGCGGCAAGCTGCACCGCCTCACGTAGCGTCTGCGCGTGTAAGATCACCGGCGCGCCGGTCGTATACGCCGGTGCGGCGCACACCGCAGCTTCGATCTTTGCAGCTGTTGCGCCGCAGAGGATGAGCAGCCGCACGTGCGCGCAGATCTCCGGGCCGAGCGTGTCAAACGGAAGCTTTTTGTCGTAGCCGCCCGCGATGAGAACCAGTTTCTGGTCAAACGCGTGCAGCCCTGCGATCGTGCGCGTGGGGCTCGATGCGATGGAATCGTTATAATAGCGCACGCCGTCTTTTTCCCGGACAAATTCGATCCGGTGTTCGACCCCGGCAAAGCTGCGCGCGACCGCGTCGATATCGGCATCGGTCGCCAGACCCTGCACCGCGCAGGCGGCGGCCATGTAGTTCTCCACATTATGAATGCCCGGAATGCGGATATCAGCGGCCGGCATCAGGGGCTTGCCGTTACAGAAAAGCTGTCCGTCGGCCAGATACACGCCCCGCTGCACAGCCGTTTTCCGGGAGAAGAACAGCACCTCGCCCTTCGCCTCGGCGGCAAAGCCGCGCGTCAGGTCGTTGTCGTAGTTCAAAACCAGCCGTGCGTCTTCGCTCTGCTGCAAAAAGACATTTTTCTTCGCCTGGACGTACTCGGCCATATCCTTGTGGATGTCAAGATGGTTGGGCGCCAGGTTCGTCACAACGGCCACTTCCGCTGCGCGCTGCATCGTCATCAGCTGGAACGAGCTAAGCTCCACGACCGCAATATCCGTCGGGGTCATCTCGGCCGCCAGCGGCAAAAGCGGCTGGCCGATGTTGCCGCCGAGCCAAACGCGGTGTCCGGCGTGTTCCAGAATCTTCGCAATGAGCGTGGTAGTCGTAGTTTTTCCGTCAGAGCCGGTGACGGCGATGATGCGGCACGGGCAGACCTCAAAGAACGCTTCCATCTCGCTGGTGATACACGCGCCCTGTGCGCGCAGCTGCCGCAGCGCGGGAATGTCCGGGTGCATCCCGGGTGTGCGGAAAACGATGTCTGCCTGTACCTGCTCAAGATATCCTTCGCCCACGTGCAAAACCGCGCCCGCCTGCTCCAGCTCCAAAACTTCCTTGTCGAGCTGTTCGCGCGGCGTTTTGTCACACGCAAGTACGTGCATTCCGCGCTCGAGCAGCATCCGGATGAGCGGCCGGTTGCTCACACCGATGCCCAAAACCGCAATGCGCTTGTCTGCGAGCGATTCAAAATATTGATCGACCAATAGATTCATATTCCATCCGCCTCTTTTCTTACTGTCCGTATTATATCCGCAGCAAAGAGAAATTGCAATCCGTTTGACATTTTCGTGTAAATAAAGTACAATACTTTCGCGACCGGGCCGGACAGTCGCGGGCGCAGTGCCGAAAGGCCGCGCGTGAGGAAAGTCCGGGCTCCACAGGGCAAGGATAACGGGTAACGCCCGCCCAGAGCGATCTGAGGAAAAGTGCAACAGAAATAAACCGCCAGCTGCGGTCTGCCGTCAGCGGGCAAGGGTGGAAAGGTGCGGTAAGAGCGCACCCAATGGCGTGTGAAAGCGTCCATTGCTGTAAACTCTATCCGGAGCAACACCGCAGAGGAAGCAAGGCTTGCCCGGCTGCTTCCGAGAAGGTGGCTGGAGCGTGTCGGCGACGACACGCCTAGATAGATGACTGTCTAAGACAGAACCCGGCTTACAGACCCGATCGTGAAAAAAATCGCCATTCGGCGATTTTTTTGTTTTTTCTGTTGACAAGGATTCTTGTCAATGGTATACTGCGAGCGACAAGGAAAGTTGTCATTTTGACAAGATTCCTTTGCAGAAAGGAGGGGCTGTATTGCCGCTGCACAACAGGCTCAAAGAATTTCGCGCTGCACGCAACATCAACCAGAGCGACATGGGCGCACTGGTTCAAGTCTCGCGTCAGACCATCAGCATGATCGAGCGTGGGGACTATTCCCCGTCTGTCACGCTGGCGCTCAAGATCGCCCACGTCTTTGACGTTCCGGTAGAAGACATTTTTTCCTATGAGGAGGAGCAAACATGAAACAAAACCAAACAAAATCCGAAAACCGCAAAGCGCTGCCTGTCTTTTTGCTGATCGTTGCCGTCGCACTGGTTGCGGGCTTCGCGCTGGGCTTTCTGGCCGTTCGGTCAAACGACTCAACCTGGAAGCAGACGCTGACCAAAGCGCTGGGCTGGTTCTTTACCAACACAACGCCCTTTATCCTGCTTGCGCTGTTTGCCGGTATCCTGACGGCCGGGCTGCGCACCGTCTCGCACGGCAAAAAGATGATCGCTGCGCTGGGCGACGATGACGAGGGCTTCCACGCCGCTGACCATCTGCTCGGCCATGGCTTAAACACCGTCAACACGATGTTTATCCTGTCATATTTCTTTGTCGGCGCGCTGATGTGCTACATTCCGCAGATCCGGCAGCCGTTTTTCTGGTTGGGTCTGGGTTCGTTCTGCGGCATTCTGGCTGCCGGGCTGATCTTCTCGCAGAAGATCGTCGACCTGACGAAAAAGCTCTATCCCGAAAAACAGGGCAGCGTGTATGATGTCAAATTCAACAAGATCTGGCTTTCCAGCTGCGACGAAGCCGAGCGCGCCGTCATCGCGCAGGCCGCACTCAGCGGCTATCACGCCGCCACCAGTGCCTGTCTTGCGCTGTGGCTGCTGTTCGTGCTGATGCATATGTTCTTTAACACGGGGCTGCTGCCGATCTTCGCGGTCAGCGTCGTCTGGTTCGTCAGTTTTCTGAGCTACACACGCCGCGTCGCAAAACTCGAAAAGACCGGTATGCGCTGAGTTTTCTGTCTTCCCGCGCATATAAAACTGCCCGCCCGGCATGGGGCGCTGTCCGTAAAACAGTACTGTAAAGTATAATAAGCAGAATGGGTACGGCAGATGAACGCCTGCAAGGCACTTATCAGAAGCAATCGTGAAGTTTGAGCTGATTTATGATTGATAGTAAGACCGCCCGGGTAAAAATGTTCGGGCGGTTCTTGTGCAGACGGTAGATTTCTTCACATTTTTCTGATATACTTTATTTAAGAACGATTCTTTCTTAAAATCAAAAGCCATAATTACCTCCATCAAATTCATCTAACGCTTTGCGTTTTTATATGAAATCAATATATGTGTAGGTGCAAATAATAGCGATGCAACAATCAATAATACAGACCTGCTCATAATTCCGCTGAACATAAAAATTATTGATGGAATAATAGACAACACCAGTGCCTTAAAAACCGTATTCTTTCTAAAACAGATAGTCCATATTAAACAATAAAGTATAATTAAAATGCTATTTACTATAAGATACAAAGCAAAAGCTTCATTAGACCACCAACCGAACCAAGTTCCGGGAATATTGATAACCATAAAACCAAAACACCCGAATCGTCCTATCTGTTCTACAATTTCAACACCCTTATTATTCCACTTGTTTTCAAACCCGTCTCTGCACTTCAACGCAAAAATAATATTTGGCACCATAATTATCGCTATAAATACCGCACCAAAAATATTTATCCATTCCATCATATTCTCACCATCAAATTCAAAGTTTCTGTTGTAATCTCATTTCATTTTTTGTTATAGTATATCACAAAAATGTAAAAATTTCTACCGGCTACGCAAAGAAACGCCCAAACATTTCTGTTCGAGCGTTCTTGATGACGATTGCAATGCTTTATCTTTGTAATTTTATCATAACCTCGTCAACCGTATCTGTGTATCTGCCTTGTGCAATCAGCTTATTTCGGTAGGCAAGCAGGGCGTTGAATATATACCGCCGTTCCTCTGCCGTGAGATAAAGGTAATACTTCCGCTTTCTCATACGAAGATCACCTCGGTATTTACAGTTTCCGTAACCGCTGACCGCAGAGCATTCATCCTGCCGACCCACTCCATTTGATTGTCGGCTTTCAGTTTTTCGGTAACACCCTCACGCTCTGCCTGTTGTTTCATAAGGCGGTCAAACAGTTCCTGTGCCTGTTCTTCAACATCGGCAAGGTAGCTTTGCAGTTTTCCGCTTGTCAGCAGATTGATGTAGAACACCTTTTTATGCTCTCGGATATACCGCAAATGCCGCTGTCCCCATATGCCGATATGCCTTTCTTCTTTTTCGGCGGGTAATTCCAAACAAGGGATGTAATAATCGCCCTGCAACTCATACCAAAGACCGTTTTGCTCGTTATAAATGTACTTTTCCATTATGTAATCCTCCAAAATAATATATTCGCACATACATCACAGTTTCCCGATTACCACACTTTGTTATATCTTGTTATCAGTTTTTCTTGCCCTTGCTTTTGCCCTTATAATCTCT